>DEHV01000060.1:0-3849 GCA_002352105.1 Chitinophagaceae bacterium UBA2791
ACAGCTATCTGTGGACGCCCTATGTTATTCGAAAGAAGAAATATCTGCTGTACCTGATTTCCGTAACGCTGGTTTGCGTCGTATTCGCGCTATGGCTCCGTCCTTTTGACAGGTTGATGCAATTGAATGTCCCGCCGCAAAACCAGGCTTTCGAAAGGGGACCGGCTCCGCCCCCCTTACAGCGGGAAGGCTTGCAGGGAGAACAAAGACCGTCCTCTTTGCGCTCACCCGGTGTACCGGGACCGCGTGGAAGAAGGTCGCAGGTTGACATTGCTTCATTATACATCGTGATGCTGGTGATCATCCTCGGGTCGCTGATCAGGATGGTGCAGTACTGGATAAAATCCCAGCAGAAAATACAAGAAGTGCAGCATGAATGGACCAGGACGCAGTTGGCTTTTCTGAAGGCGCAGGTGCACCCCCATTTCTTATTCAACACGTTGAATAATCTCTATGCGCTGGCGCTAACAGGAGATGTTTCCACCGCTACCGGCATTCATAAATTGTCGCAGCTGATGCGCTATTATATGGATGAAAGAAATGAGGGGGAAGTAGATCTGAAAGAGGAAGTTCAGGCGATCCAGGATTTTATCAGCTTGCAAAAACTCCGGATCGGCCCAAACTGCAAGCTGGTGGAGCGATACGAGGGGCTGGAGATCCCGAAAAAGATCTATCCATTTATCCTCTTGCCCTTTATAGAAAATGCGTTTAAATATGGTTTGCGCATTTCAGATCCGTGTTATCTTGATTTTTATATACAGGTGAAAGGGGATTGCTGCCTTATGGAAGTCAGGAACTCCATTGCCGCCGAACTGACCGAACAGAAAGGCTCAGGCACAGGATTGAAAAATACCCGGAAGCTGTTGGAGCATCTGTATCCCGGCAAGTTCAAATTGGATATCGGACAGGGGAACGATGAATTCTTTGTGAGGCTTTTGCTGTATATTTGATAGATGCTGACCTGTATTGCTGTTGACGATGAGCCGCTGGCCTTGCGGGTGATCGCCGGGTTTGCAGAGAAGCATCCGGCGCTACGCCTGGCGCGTACTTTTACCAATCCGATCGAGGCCAAGGCCTTTATGGAAAAACAGCCTGTGGACCTGCTCTTTCTCGATGTGGATATGCTCGAAATCAATGGAGTGGATTTTGCCCGCTCCCTTTCTCCCCGGCCGCTGCTTATATTTACCACCGCACATAAGACCTATGCTGTCGACGGCTTTGATCTTGATTCCGTGGACTATCTGCTAAAGCCGTTTGACTACAGCCGTTTTGAACGCGCCATTGACAAGGCATTGGCGCGTCATGCTTCGCGCGACCAACGACCCTTCCTGACGGTATATGAAGAATACCAGTTGGTGAAGATCCATTTTGATGAGATAGAATGCCTTGAAAGCATGCAGGACTATGTCAAAATACATTTGCTCAACGGACGAACAGCGCTTACGCTTTCCACGCTGAAAGCCATTCATGAACGGTTGCCTAAAAATGCATTCATACGGATACATCGCAGTTATATTGTGGCGGTCGCGCATATTATTTCTTTTTCCCAGAGAAAGGTGCAGCTTCCCCGCTTCCTGCTCAGCGTGGGAGACAGTTACTACAAAGATGTGCTCCGGTTTTTGAAGGATTCGTCGACACAATAAACCTCTTCGTCGGCGCTTAACATTATTTTAAATATTGCCCCTGTAATTTTCTTCCATCGTTTAAAAAATGAACATTATGGAAAGAAAACAATTCATCCGGACTTTATCGCTTTGGGCATTTTCGGGACCTGTCTTATTTAATTCCTGCAAGAGAAATAACAGCCTTAACGCTGCAGAGCATACAGGAACTGCTGTCGACCCGGACGATAGCTGCTCGATGACTTCCTCGAAAACAGAGGGGCGTTTCTCATTTTAGTATAACCATCAACATTTTTTATTATGAACACGAAAACATGTTTTCCCTTGCTTTGGATCATCCTTGCTATTGCCTGCTCCAAAAAAGACGCGATTGTCGATAACGAAAACGGTTCGGTCATTACGACGGACGCGGCAATTGCCATTCAGTCGACCGTGGTTAGCGCTACCGCAGAAGGCTCTTCAGAAACAGGAGCCAATGAAGAAGACCTGTTGGCAAACTCTACTTTTAGTTCCACGGTCAAAATAACCTTTAATGGCGGCAGCGCGGCTGTTGAGAATATGGTAACAGGCGTATCTGTTAATATATCCGGAGCCGACGTGGTTGTGCAATCTACGGTAGCCGAAGTGGCTTATGAAGTAACGGGTTCGACGACGGACGGCATGCTTAAAATCTACAGCGACAAAAAATATAAACTGGTTTTGAACGGCGTTTCGATCAAAAACAATGACGGTCCGGCTATCAACCTACAGTCAGGGAAAAGAGCGTTCATTGTACTCAATGGAACAAACAGTTTAGAAGATGGCGCGACATATGCCGCGTCTGCAGAAGATCAAAAAGGCGCATTCTTTAGCGAAGGGCAATTGATCTTTTCGGGAGAGGGCGTTCTCAATATTGCAGGTAACAATAAGCATGCCCTTGTGAGCGACGATTATATTCGGTTTATCAGCGGCGCTTTTAATATTACGAAGGCGGCGTCGGACGCTATACATACCAACGACGGCGTGTTTATTGACGGCGGCGCGTTCAATATCAAAGCCGGCAGCGATGGAATTGAGGCAGAAGAGGGGCAGATCTTTATCAATGCCGGAAACATCATGATCAATGTAGCAGATGACGGTATCGTTGCTTCTTATGAAACCGATGATGCCATCGATCCGTATATTGTTATCAATGGCGGCACAATTAATATTGAGACTACCGGATCGGGGGGCGAAGGTATAGAAAGCAAGAGCACATTGACCATCAATGGCGGCGATATCTATATTAAGGCGGTGGACGATGCGATCAATGCAGGGAAAGCGATCTATATCAATGGCGGAAATATTGTAGCGTACAGCACAACAAATGATGGGATCGATTCCAACGGCGAATTGACCGTAACAGGCGGCAGGGTCTTTGCTATAGGCGCCAGGAGCCCTGAAGAAGGGTTTGACTGCGATAATAACACGTTCAAGATCACAGGAGGATTATTGGTTGGCGTCGGAGGAGCAACGAGCTTGCCCACGGCCAGCGTATCTATGCAGGCTTCGGCGATCCTGAGCAGCGGAAATGCAGGAACAATATACAGCCTGTTGACCAGCGATAACGAAGAAGCGATGACCTTTAAATCCCCCGTCAGTTTTAACACCCTGCTATTGTCCGGCAGCAAGCTTAGTTCAGGCAAGGCCTATAAACTGGTTTCCGTATCTGATGTTTCCAATGCTTCGGATTTTAATGGATTGTACCTGGAAGGGTCTTTCATCAATCCTACCCAGGTTTCTACTGTTGCGCTGACATCTATGGTGACGCGTATTGGCGGAAGCGTTGGTCCGGGAAGATAGGTTTCCGTTATCATTCCTTTCTTTCAGAAAAACTTATAATGTAAGGCTTTAGTGGGATAGAAAGATAAGGGCGTATCGCATGATACGCTCTTATTGCATTGGGCCCCCTGAAGCAATGCATTTGTTTACGCGGCGTCCAGACTTTTAAAGTACTTTTATACTTGCTCGCTTTTTTAATAATTTACTATCGGCCTGTCTCTCAAGGAGAATATATTATGCGTTTGAAAACAAAGAAAATAATAAAAAAGATGATTTTCGGCATTATCGGTTTGGCGTTGATATTGGCGTTGGCCGCCTTCCTCTTTATGCAGCATCCTATGTTTGGCAAGCTGCCCGAAGGCGAGCGATTGGAAAGGATCAGGCAATCGCCTAATTATAAGGACGGAACCTTTCACAACCAGTCCCC
>DEHV01000060.1:3876-92603 GCA_002352105.1 Chitinophagaceae bacterium UBA2791
TGGTTTCCGCATCGCCTCTTCCTTTTGTGAACGGCGCTTTTGCCGGAACAGATATCTATCGCCCGGATGATATGCCGGATATTGATTATCTCATTATTACCCACGACCATTGGGATCACCTGGATTATAAAACGATGTTGAACCTGAAGGGTCGGACCGGAAAGGTTATTTGTCCTTTAGGCGTAGGAGCGCACCTGGAATACTGGGGGTTTGACCTTTCGCAGATCATCGAGCTGGATTGGAACGACCATATCCGGTTAGATGAAGGTATTCAACTTACGGCATTGCCTGCCCGCCATTTTTCGGGAAGAGGACTAAACTCCAATCATTCGCTTTGGGCGGGATATATGCTGCAAAGCCCGCTGGGAAACATCTATGTATCTGGCGATACAGGCTATGACATGCATTTCCTTAAAATAAAAGAGCAGTTCGGCGATATTGAGCTGGCCATAATGGAGAACGGGCAGTATAATGAAGACTGGAGGTATATTCATTTTATTCCGGAAGACCTGGCGAGGGCCGTTAAAGAGCTGCAACCCAAACGCGTGATGACCGTTCACAATTCAAAGTATGCGTTGGGAAGGCATGCCTGGTACGAGCCCTTGCAGAAAATAGAAGAAGCGTCTCAATCAGATTCCTTTGCGCTTATTACGCCGATGATCGGAGAGCCGGTCAAGCTGAAAGACAGCGCGCAGACATTTACAAAATGGTGGAAGAAATAGGACGCTGAATTCAACCAGAATGCATTTATTTATGGAGTTTTCGGCGTAATGCGTAGCAACGCATCGGGAGTGTTGGTAAGCACATAAAGCGCGCCATCAGGTCCTATCTTAATGTCCCGGACGCGGCCATACCCTTTCAGCAGGATCTCATCATCCTTCACCTTATCGTTCTCGATCGCCAGCCTTCGCACTTCCTCAAACTTCAGCGCGGTTACCAGCAGGTCGTTGTTCCATTTGGGAAACATATGTCCGCTCACAAATTCAATGGCGCTGACGGCGATAGAAGGGGTCCAATAAGTAAGGGGTTGCTCCATCCCTTCTTTGTGTGTTTCATTGGATATGATGGCGCCGCCGTAGTCAACGCCATAGGTGATATCGGGCCAGCCGTAATTTGCCCCGTTCTTTAGCCGGTTCAGTTCGTCGCCTCCCTCCGGGCCATGATCAGTGAAATAGATCTCGCCTGTAGCGGGATGCTGCGCAATCCCCTGCACATTGCGCGTGCCCCAGGCGTATATGGCCTGAAAAACATTCTTCTTGTTCTTCAGCGGATTGCTTTCAGGTATGCTGCCATCCCTGTTTATTCTAAAAATCTTGCCTTCCGGTCTTGCCAGCAGCTGCGGTCGCCTGCCGCCGCTGTCATGCGGACCCCGCATTTCGCCAATAGTAAAATACAGGTATCCCTGTTTGTCGAAAAGGAAGCGGCATCCCCATCTTGTCCCATATGCTACAAACAGCGAGTCGTGCGCCTGGAAGAGAGTCTGTTCATCGGTCCACCTATGCCCTTTTACCTTACCGCGAACGATCTTGGTTGTTCCCGGCGCGTTTTCATCTTTCGTACCGGCGCTATTGTAGCTGTAGGCCAGGTACACCCAGCCATTCTTTTCATGATCCGGATCGAGGGCGACATCCATCAGTCCGCCAAACATATCGGATGCGTATGTTTTTGGTATGCCTTCAATCTTCTTGGAATCCACTTTCCCGCCCACCAGCCAGCGAAGCTCTCCCTTACTGAATGTAACCAGCGCTGAGTCGGCATTTAAAAATTCAATGCCCCAGGGTTTGTCCAATCCTTCGCCGACGATCTTTTCGATTCTCAGGTCATAATGTTTTGTCCCAACCTCTGAAGGTTTGTCGTCGCTTATGATCAGATCGGGCGATTTATGCGCAGCGATAATATATGTTGTTAGGTCCCTTATTTGATCCTCCTGAAGGGTTTTTGCGAAGTCGACCATTTCAGTTGATGCGATCCCTTCGCTGATGGATTTAAGTATAGCGTCAAAGTCTTCGCCATGCTTAAGCGCCGAGTTTACCAATGCGGGAGCTATACTGCCCTGTAATTGTTGACCATGGCACCCGGCGCAGTGAACGGTGTACACGGCAGCTCCCTTTCTGAGTATCTCGGAATCCACGGCAGGTTGGCCGTTCGCGCCGGATCCTTTCTTTTCCGAATTGAAATGGCAGGAAGCGGCGCCTGCTGCCATTAGCAGCAGAAAGATATTTTTAGCGCTATGCAAGTTTGTTTTAGTAAATCTCTTCGAGATCATTTTTATTTCTTAGAGGTCTAAAAATAAGGAAATAGCAAGGATTATGGCGGGATAGATAGGCGCGCCATAAGACGGGGGATGTTGTTTTGCTATATGATTATCAGTATTTTGGTTGTATGGCACAATGAAGCCTAAAACTTGCTTACTTAAAATCCATTAGGACACCAATGAAAAACCGAGTTTTTTTCTACAATAAAGAAGGTTCAATGGAAATATCGATGAGGCTTATGAGATAACTAATGCTTTCGCCGTTTGGGGCAAGTTTCGAACAATATTGATCTTTTATTAACAAAAAGCTCGCCTTTGCTCGTTCGGAGCTTCGGCGGGCGATGTGGTCCCGACAGGAATCGAACCTGTNNGTAGTCCCGACAGGAATCGAACCTGTATCCAGGGCTTCGGAGACCCTTATACTATCCATTGTACTACGGGACCAGTAAAATTTAAGCCCAAAGCCGCGTCATTACTGCTGCGGAATAAGGCTGCTTACATTGCTTGAGAATATTTTTACCGCAATGGCCAGCAAAACTACGCCAAAAAACTTGCGAATCGCAATCATTCCTCCCGGACCCAATAATCTTTGTACAAAATTGAGGGATTTCAGCACGATATAAACGATGGCCAGGTTGGCCACGATCCCGATCAGGATCGTGGTATTGTCATAAATAGCCTTGAGCGACATAATGGTGGTTAGCGTTCCGGAGCCGGCTATCAGGGGAAAGGCAATGGGGACCAGCATCCCCGACTGGGAATCCTTTTCGCTTTTAAAAAATTCATGACCCAGCACCATTTCCAGCCCCAGGATAAAAATGACGATGGAACCCCCTACGGCAAAGGAGCCCTTATCCAACCCCAACATCGACAGGAACTGCTCGCCCAGGAACATGAACAGGATCATTAATAATCCCGAAAGCAGCGTTACCTGCAGTTCTTTGAGGCCTCCCATCTTCTCTTTCATGGAAATGAGAAGGGGGATCGATCCGATAATATCGATGACGGCAAATAAGGTAAAGATGACCGTTAAAAGCTGATCCGGATTCAGTTCCATGATTGGCTGTATAATTTGTTCCCTGCCGGCCCAGGGCCGGAATCTTCCCCAAATTATGAAATAACCGTTCAATTTTCCGAATCCGCGGCCAATACCCTATAACCTAACCCTTGCTCCCGCCATCATGTTAAAGCCGCGGGTATTGTACCCATATACTTCATAGTATTGCTGGTCGGTGATATTTCTCAGATCGGCAAAAAGAGTAAGGAATGAAAATACCTTGTAAGAAGTATGCAGGTCCAGGTTATAATAAGCGTCTATTTTTACTTTTTCTGAAGCAAAGGCGGCGGAATTGTAAAACACATCTTCCCGCGAGTCCACCCATCTTCCGCCAACGCTTATATACCATTTCCCGGTAGCCTGGAAACCAAGTGTTGCATTGATATTGTTTTTGGGGCGGCGGTATAAATTGAAATAGCTGGTATCCTTCTGATCTGGCGTTAGGGTTTGGATCTTGCCGTCGACATAAGCATAGTTCATATTGAGCTTCCATTTCGGCGAAAATCGCAGGGTGGCTTCCAGTTCGAGCCCGTGGTCCTTTTGCTTGTCGGCATTATCGTATTGACCGTAGGGAGGAGCGGAAAGGGGCTTGAAGATGATGACATCTTTGGTAGACCGGTTAAAATAGGTGGCGCGGATACTTACCGATTGCGCGGGGTTGAAGTATTGAAGTCCCCCCTCATAGGTAAGGGTTTTTTCGGGCTCCAGGCCGGCATTGCCATATTCTGAGGCGAGCTGGTATACGCTCGGCGAACGGAATGCAGAACCTATGTTGGCGAATAGTTTAACCCTGTCGTTGATGGTATACGAAGGGTTTATGGAATAGGTGAACGCTGAACCAAAGGCGGAATGATGGGTGATCCTTGCGCCGGTCTCCAGCGAAAATCCCTTTGCTGGTTTTAATAGCAGGGAAGCATAACCGCTGTACTGGGTGGACTTCAGGCTGTCTGAACCGATTTTTCCATAAGCGGTTTCAATATCGGCTTTTTGATCTCTCATGTCCAGTCCCGCTACCAGTCCCGCTTTACTGCTGAGGTCAATATTGATAAATGTTTCGGCAAAAAGGGTCTTGCTTTTATAATCGCCCCAGTAAGGATCATAGTCTGAGGGCCCTGCCGGCGGCGTATTCACGGGGTCGTCCAGCCTGCGATGAGTGTTGTTCAGGTTCAGCTTCACCTGGAAAGATCCCTTGTTAAAATTATATATGGAGCTCAGTCCCGCAAACAGATTATCGTTTGCGATGTTATGATTCTTATCGTCTTCAAAGCTGTTGTCGTCGATGTCTGCCCGGTATTTTGAGTACTGCCCGTTCAGGCGCAATTGCCAGTTGGCGGCGGGGTTTGCCTGGAAGCCGGCGCTGACCACATCCTGTTTCATGCCGTCTTTGTCAAATTGATTATTGCCTGTTTTATCCTGCGCTGAAGAGAATCCATCGGATTGAAGTCGCGAATACTGAACATTATATCCTGTTTTCCCCAGGGCTCCCTGCACGCCGGCGGTTCCGTTGAATGTACCATAGGATCCGGCGGCGGCGATAGCGTTTACTTCAACAGGCTTTGACTGCGTTTGCTTTTTGGTGATGATATTGATCACCCCTGCAACGGCATCGGAACCATAGAGTACGGATTGCGATCCCTTTAATATTTCAATTCTTTCGATCTGTTCCATAGCGTAGAAGTTCAGATCGGTTTCGGAGGCTATACCGGAAGCGTCATTGATGGGGGCGCCGTCTACCAGTATCAGGGTATTAGGCGTGGCAGCCCCGCGGAGATAGACATTTTGAACGGATCCGGGAGACGACTGAGAACCGGCGATCACCAGGCCGGCCTGTTCGTTCAATACCTGGGTCAACGTGCGGCCCGCATTTTTCTCCAGGGTATTCCGGTCGATGATGGTCAGCGTTTTGGCGGTGCTGCTTTGTTTCTGCGGATATTTATTGGCGGTGATCACCACCTGGTCAAGGGAATCGACGGCTGTGGTTTCCTGCGCGTACGCGTTGATGCCTGCCAATACGCAAAATGAGAAAAATACCTGTTTCTTACTCATGGTCTTGATAGATTTATGTCATCCCTTGATCGGGGATGGTTTTACTGAATGATGAGCTTGGGATAGAGTAATGAATACAGTAATGAAACCTGTCGCGTTAATGACAATTTTCATCCTGGCTTTTCTCCCGAAAGCTCGTTGATGTTGTTGTGTTGGCAGGTCTTCTGGCTTGCGTTCCATTNNTTACAGCTACGGGGATAGCGCCGGATTTACACCGGCTTCCCTTTTAATGACGTTACCGTCAACCAATCCCTGCAAAGATAATGACCGGCTTTCTCGCCGTCAAAAGAATTTTGAAAGGGCAACGATCCGGCCGGTTTTTTTGGAAGTAAACAGCATACCCGGTTGAAAAGGGCTGCTACCGTTTCAACCGGCGCAGCGCATTTTATTTTTACGCGGGCAGATCGTATGCTTGGATTTTAAACAGCCGATACCATCAAGAAGGCAGGGGCATGGTTCGGCTTTCACGCAGGACATAGCAGCGAAAAGGTTAAGCGCAGATTTAGAAAGGTTGTCAATACGCAAACCGGATCGAGGCGCCCAAGGCAAAGTTCAGACCGGGCGCGGCATTGTAATATCTTCCGCCGAAGGCGTTGATATCGTTGCCCAGGCTGTATTTTACATTGAAGATATTATCGACTACGCCAAAAATATTCAGGTCATATTTGTTGATCCATGATTTGCGAAAGCCTATCCTGGCGCCGGTGAGGTTATAAGAAGATGCGAAATTAGTGTTTTCATCATTCAACGGAATAGGATCGCAGTAATAGTAAGTGATATTGGCGTATAAACCGCTCTTGCTGTTGACATCCAATCCGGCGGATACATAGTGAGGCGCCGTACTGGGTAGTTTGTTTCCGGAATAGACCAGGGTATCGTCCGTGACTTTTTGATAGTCCTTGTACCGGAAATTGTTCCAGGTATGGCTGGCCCATATCTTTATACTGTTGAAAAAACGGCTGTTGTCATTAAGCAGCCGGTAGGAAGCAAAGGTTTCCAACCCGTTTTGCCTTGCGCTTCCTGAATTCACAAAATAATCTCCGCCGGAAAAATCCCTTCTTTGCGCGATGGTGTTTTTCAACTGGAAATAAAACGTGTTGATATCAAAGTAGAATCGTCCCTGTAACAGGCTTCCCCTGGCGCCCGCTTCAAAATTATAGCCTTTCTCCGCTTCCAGGTTGGTGGAGATAACGCCGGTGGAAGGCAGCAATTCCCCATTGGAAGGAGGAGAAAATCCCTTGGCTATGCTGCCATATACAGATATGGCCGGCCGTATTTTTTTGAGGATGGCGATCCTTGGCGCAAATTCGTTATGGTATTTTCGCCCCTGCTCTGACTGAGGATGAGATAGCCGCTTCACATTTACTTTCAGCTGATTCAGGCTGAGTCCGCCGGTGATCAGCCAGTTGCCGGGCAGATCCAGCGAGGCCTGGGTAAAGAGTATAAATTGTTTATTGTCCAGCTCGTCGTCGGTTTGCAGCGTATCTGCAAATCCCTGTTTATTGGAATACACCCGGACAATGGCAAGCTCTTCCTGCACCTCGGCTCCGCCCTGGAGCGTTAACAGCGAGCGGCCGATCTTGTTTTGGTATTGTATCACGTTCCGGCTGCCGAAATGAGGCTCTATTCTTCTTTCATAGTTGCGGGTAGTGGGATTGATCACCCTGGAGTATGCGCCATATAAAGACGTGGTGTTTTGCCAGTGTTCATTCCATTTGAGCTGATAGCTGAATCCGGCGAGATACATTTTTTGATTGATGGCCGCTTTGGCTTCCTCTGATCCCGGCGTTTGTCCCACGCGCGGCCTGGCCGCCTTGGGATTATTGGCATACTCTGCGGCGGTCAGCGCCCCGGGCGTTTGGTAATAAAGATCGCCATGCAGGAAATGAGCTTTCAGGATACCCTTTGCCCCGACTTTTGCGGACGCGTCCCAGGTGAATACCTTTCTGTCCATTTGGGTATGATCTCTATAACCATCGCTTTGCTGCGCCTGGAAATTGACCGAATGATGAAACTCCTGGTTGCCTCCCCTCAGGCCTGCATGATAGGTCCTGGAATTAAAGCTACCTATGGCGAAATCTGCAGAAATGCCCCTCTTGAATTGGGCAGGATCGCTGTTGATCAGTACAACGCCCCCCGTTCCCGCTCCATATATGCTGCTTCCCGGACCTTTGATGATTTCCATCGACTGCACATTGTAGTAACCCAATTGATTCAGGTAGGTATTTCCTCCCGGATCGGTATAGGGAATATCATTGTAATACACTTTTACATTCCGGATGCCAAAAGGGGAGCGCAGAGAGCTACCGCGGATGTTTAACCGATAACTGCCAGGGGAACGTTCTTCCATGCGCATGCCGGGATTGGCATTTACGGCAGGCAGCAGGTTGGTATTGCTGAACCGGTTGAGTTGGTAATTATTAATGATGCTTACTGATGCAGGGATCTCCGCCAGCTTCCGGTTGTTTTCATAACCCCTGACGACCACTTCCTGTAGCAGGTCTGCGGAATCGATGAGCTGCTTTTCCTGCTGCGCTACCAGCGGAGATATGGATATGGCTAGTATCAGGCTTAACGTCAGTTGTTTCATAGTCTAGAAATAATCGATTAGAAAGCGTCCAAAATATATTTATCTTCCTGTAATGAAGTCTGCAAAGTTAAACCTATTTGATGTTACAATGATAGTAACCAGCCTGGTAATAGGTATGGGCATATTCAGGACGCCGGTGAATGTTGCCCGCGAAGCGGCTACGCCGGAACTTTTTTTTACGGCATGGATCGTAGGCGGACTGATTGCGCTATGCGGCGCGCTTACCTATGCGGAGATCGGCTCCCGATTACCGGTTACAGGAGGGTATTATAAGATATTTTCCTATTGTTATCACCCTTCCCTTGCTTTTGCGATCAACGGCATTATATTGGTGTCCAATGCGGCTTCGGTGGCGGGCGTGTCGCTTATCGGCGCGGAATACCTTGCCAATATCTTATTTGCCGGACATGAATATATGGGCGGGATCAGGTTGTCGATCGCCGCTTTGGCCATACTCCTGTTTTACGGAGTGAACCTGTTCGGGCTAAGGATGAGCGCCAACACGCAGAATGTGCTGATGTTAATCAAGATAGGCATGGTGGCCCTGCTGATCGGCGCGGTTTTTACGGTCGATCATATCCCCGCGCAACCGATGATACCGGATGCGCAGGAATATAGCTGGAGCGCTTACCTGAAATCGCTGGGGATCTGCCTGGTGGCGGTGAGTTTTACCTATGGCGGTTATCAGCAAACCATCAATTTCGGCGGGGAGGCGCGCAATGCCTCCCGCACGATACCCAGGGGAATAGTCCTGGGCATCGTGATGATCATGCTGCTGTACCTGGGCATTAATTATGCTTACTATACGGTGATCGGTTTTGACGCGCTGAAGGAAGCGGAATCTATCGCCGCCATTCTCGCCGAAGCGATATTCGGAGCAAAAGGATTTACCATCTTGTCCATTCTGCTGTTCTTTTCCGTGCTGGCCTATGTAAATGTATCGCTGATGAGCAATCCCAGGGTGATCTATGCGATGGGCGAGGAAGGCGCGCTGCCGCAATGGTTTAAGAACACGAGCCGGGGCGCCCAGGCGATGATCCCGGCGCTCACTGCTTTTGCCGCCCTCTGCCTGGTCACCTTATTTTATGCCAAAACCTTTGACGAGATCCTTAGCCATATCATCTTTCTCGACTGCATCGGGATGGCCACCTCGGCCGCCACTATTTTTATTCTTCGCAGAAGAACGGCGGGGCTGGACAAAAAAAAGATATATGCCATGACCCTGTATCCCCTGCTTCCGGTCATTTTTATAGCAGCCTATTTATTGGTGGGCGCCAGTATAGCCATCGAAACGCCTAAGGCGGCAATGGTCAGTATCCTGGTGTTTTCCGCGTTTTTTGCCTTGTATTTTATCTTAAATAGAATGAGAGGGGAATCCAAAGCCGACTGATAAAAACGTTGGATTTGGGATAATTTAACATTCCCAATCCCAGGAAAATGCTGTTCGCGCTTCTGAATAACCGCTATTTTTGCCAAATGCAGAAAGCGTTATCATACGGGCCGGTAATGCTTATCGGGAGCTGTTAGAACTGAAATATGATGACGAAAAAGATATTATCCATTATTGTATGTCTTTGCATTTTCCAGCATGCTTTTTCCCAGGAGATATGGACGCTTAAGCGCTCGGTGGAATACGCGCTGGCCAATAATATTTCCGTCCGGCAGGCAGATATCCAGTCGCGGTTGACGGCGTTAACGCTTAAGCAAAGCCGGCAGATGAAATATCCGTCGGCAAGCGTTTCAGGAAGCGTGGGAGTGAATGCGGGAAGATCGATTGATCCTACTACCAATTTGTTTACCAATACGCAGTTATTGTCGACAGGGTTCAGCTTATCGTCGGCGATGACGGTCTTTAATTTTTTTAGCATAAAGAACAATATCGAGGGCAGCCGGTATGATCTCGAAGCGTCCAGGGTCAATATCGAAAAGATAAAAAATGATATTGCCATGAATGTGGCTACCGCCTATTTGCTGGCGCTGGTAGCGCAGGAACAGGAAAATATCGCCCGGGTATCGGTGGAGCAAACCCTGCAAAACCTTGAAAATACCCGCAAGCGGGTGGATGCAGGCGCCCTGCCGGAATTGAACCTGGCGGAGCTGGAGGCGCAACTGGCAAGGGATAGCTCTACGCTGATTGCTTCCAATAATTCGGTAAGGCAAAACATATTGCAGCTTAAGGCTTTGCTGAACATTGATGCCGGGGATCCCTTTGTGATCGCCTCGCCTCCGCTGGAACAGATCCCTGTGCAATCCTTTTCCGAGTTGCAGCCCGAAGCCGTATATAACCTGGCATTGACAAATCTTCCCCAGCAGAAAATGAACGATCTCAGGATACTGGCGGCGAAAAAATTTGTGCAGGCGGCCAGGGGCCAGATGTATCCTGCCTTTTCGCTGTTTGCGGGAATGGGATCCAACTATGCCAACAATAAAACCCCGGTGGTAACGCGACAGCCCACGGGAACCCTGGATACCACGGGCGCAAAAGTGCAGATAAACGGGGCTTTCTATGATGTGGTAACGCCCGGGTTCACCAATGTGATAACCACCCACGGCGTTCCCTTTACCACGCAAATGAGCGATAATTTCCGGCAGAATATCGGCGTACAGGTGAATATTCCCCTGTTTAACAATGGCTCGGCCCGCACGGCCTGGGAGAGAAGCAAGCTGAATGTGAGCTCTTATGAATTACAGAAAGATCAGGACCTGCTTACGCTGAAACAGGATATTTATAAGGCGTATAATGATGCGGTTTCTTCTTTTCAGCAATTCAATGCGGGTAAAAAAAGCGTGCAGACTGCCGAGAAAGCTTACCAGTTTGCGCAGAAAAGATATGAATTGGGACTGCTGTCTACCATCGACCTGCTGACCAATCAGAACAATCTTACGCGGGCGCGGATGGAACTGTCGCAGTCGCAGGTGGACTATGTTTTTAAATTAAAATTATTGGAGTTTTATAAGGGACAGGGGATGACGCTGGAATAGGAAAGGATGACTGAGGGCGGGAGAAACGACCCGATGGATATTGGCGACCCATTGAACAAACCTGGAAGAAGCCCGGGAACCAAAAACAATATAATTTCGCAGCATGAGTAAAAAAATGGTCTGGACGGTAACTGGTCTTGCTTTATTGATCATTTTGCTTATCGTCCTGAAAAAGGCCGGTTTGTTGGGAGAAGATGAAGCCGTTAAAGCGACGGCTGAAAAACTGGAGATCCGTACGATTATTGAAACCGTGAATGCCAGCGGAAAGATCTATCCGGAAATAGAAGTGAAAGTGAGCCCGGATATTTCGGGGGAGATCACCGAGCTGGATGTGAAAGAAGGCGATAGCGTGCGCAGAGGCGCCGTGCTGGCAAAAATATACGCGGATATCTATACCACCCAACGTGATCAGGCGGCGGCGGTGGTGCATCAGCAAATGGCGGCCGTTGAAAACAACAGGGCGATGCTTCTGAGCCTTCAATCTGCTTTGGAGCTGGCGCAGGTCACTTTCGACAGGCAGAAACAACTGTTAAGCGAAAAAGTGATCTCCCAGGCGGAATTTGAACAGGCGCAGAATACGTTAAGGAATGCGCAGGCCAGCTATAATGCGGCGGTGCAGGGGATAAAAGGGGGGCAGGCGAGCGTTGCCAGCGCCCAGGCAAACCTGGAGAAGGCCAATAAGGACCTGAGCAGGACGGCCGTGCTGGCGCCGATGGACGGGGTGATTTCCCTATTAAGCGTGAAAAAAGGAGAGCGCGTGGTGGGCAATTCAATGATGGCCGGAACGGAGATGATGCGTATTGCCGATATGAGCGTTCTGGAAGCAAGGGTGGATGTCGGGGAGAACGATATTCCCAAAGTGCATCTGGGCGATTCGGCGCTGGTGGAAGTGGACGCCTACCCCAACCGGAAATTCAGGGGCGTTGTGACCCAGATCGCGAGCAGCAGCGTGTTGGCATCGCAGACCGTTACGACTACTACCAGCGATGTGACGAATTATAAAGTGTATATCCGGTTATTGCCGGAATCGTACCGCGACCTGATCAACCCTGAAAGGCCCAGGAATTTTCCTTTCCGGCCGGGAATGAGCGCCAGCGCGGATATACAAACGAAAACAAAAGACAATGCGATAGCGGTTCCCATTAACGCCGTCACCACCCGCGAAAAAGGCGAAGGCGGGGCGCCGGATACAAAAGATGACAGCCGTATCGAAGAGGGTTTGCAGGAAACGGATCGCAGCGGTCTCTCCGCCGATCTGGACGAAGTGGTATTTACTGTTCAGCCCGACGGAACAGTAAAAAAGAGGGTGGTCGCCACCGGTATACAGGACATTAATTACATAGAAGTAACCCGTGGAGCGGATACAAGCATGTCGGTGATCACGGCGCCCTATAATGTGATCAGCAAGACCCTTAAGGATGGAATGAAAGTAAAGATCGTTCCGAAAGACAAGCTGTTTGCCCCGGCGAAAAAATAAGATTACCTCAGGGCAAACGGAAATAATTACCCGCTATACTTTCTGGAGAGCGCCTAAGCGCTTGTTCAATTTGACATGCTGCGGAGCAAAGACATGAAAGAGCAGCTTGCCGAAAAAGGATAGCGGCTCAGTTTCAGCCTTAATGCGCTATGAGGCCGCAGCTAAAAATTCAAAATGAGTCGCTACCCGGAGCGGGGCGGATCAAACCTTATTTTTCTTTCTGTACTTTTCTCTTGAATATTTATTATTGTTTTTTAGCCAAGAGGAACTCCCATGAAATTTTTCATTCATCCTTTGTGTATTTTATGAATGAAAAATTTCATGTACGTTTGAAAAAAAGATCCCTGATGCAATTTGGAATAATCGGAAGCGGTACCTGGGCGACGGCATTGGCAAAAATTTTGACGGACAATGGCAATACAATTCACTGGCTGATCAGGAATGAGCAATTGCTTAATAATATCATGAAGCGCCGGCATAATCCTAAATACCTGAGCGCGGTGTATTTTAATACCAGCCTTCTTCAGTTGTATACGGATGTCAATGAAATGCTGGCCAATTGCGATCATGTGATAGCGGCGACCCCCTCTGCCTTTATCATNNTTTACGGTTATGGGTCCCTGTCATGCCGAGGAAGTCGCGGCCGAGAAGTTGTCTTATCTTACTTTTTCCGGGATAGATATCTCGCACGCCAAACGGATCGCGGATTGTTTTGTTACCGAATACATGAATACCTCGGTGAATGACGATGTGATAGGCGTTCAGTTTGCGGCGGTGCTGAAAAATATTTATGCCTTGGGGGCAGGGATCGCCCACGGGCTTGAATATGGCGATAATTTCCTGAGCGTCCTGATCGCCAATTGCGCGGATGAGATGGCCGGTTTTCTAAGGAAAGCCGGTATTCGCAATATGGATGTGGGCGTGCATGCGGAAGACCGGCTTACACATAAAAAAAGCCCCAATTATGCCGCCTCGGTTTACCTGGGCGATCTATTGGTTACCTGTTATTCCCTGTTCAGCCGCAACCGCACTTTTGGAAATATGATCGGGAAGGGATATTCCGTGAGTTCAGCCAAATTGGAAACAGATATGGTCGCGGAAGGATATTATGCAAGCGAGCGCATCTTCTCCATCAATAAAAAAGTTCAGGCCGATATGCCTATTGCCGGGGCCATCTACAGGATACTGTGGGAGAACCTCTCCCCACGGGAAGGGTTTAAACGCATCGAAGATGCGTTGATCTAGGGCTTTGAAGAAGACGGATCTTCTCAATCCGGTCATGCTCCGTGTGAAGGCGGGCCGAAGCTCGAGGTATCATCAGCCTTCCTCGCCGGATGGATCGGCAAACAGTTCCGCGGCCACGCGGTCGGCAAACAGTTTTCCCTCACGGGTGAGGATCAGGCTGCGCCCGGTTTCAACAAGCCATTTCTTCTCTATCAGCGGCGCTGCATTGTTTTTCAGTAATGCGTAAAACGCCTTGCCGAATTGTTGTTCCACATGCTGTATATCGGTTCCTTCCATGGTCCTGATCGAGGTCATCACGTACTCATTGTATTGCTGAACCCCGGTCAATTGCTCTATCTCAAAGGGAATATTGTTTTTAGCGAGCGACTGGATGTATAGCGCATTGTTGGCAATATTCCATTGCCGGGAATATCCGTTAAAGGAATGCGCCGAGGGCCCCAGTCCTATGTATCTTACGCCCTTCCAGTACGCGCTGTTGTGCCGGCTTCTTTTTCCGGGAAGCGCCAGGTTGGAGATCTCGTAATGTTCGTATCCCAGTTCCTGCAGCCTATCGGTCATCAGTAAAAACTGTCTTGCCTGATCCTCATTGCTGATATCTGAAACCCTTTTTTTCCTGATCTTGAAGTCCAGCGCCGTGCCCGGTTCAACCGTCAGCGCATAGCAGGAAAGATGAGGGATGCCCAGCTCCGCGGCCCTGTGCAGGTTTTCTTCCCATTTGTTGTCCGGAAGCGTCGGGGTTCCATAGATCAGGTCAATGCTGATGTTGCTGATTCCCGCAGCCTGCGCCAGCCGGATGCTATCTGCCGCCTGCGCGGCATCATGCGCCCGGTTCATCCATAGCAGGTCATCATTAAAAAACGATTGGACGCCGATGCTCAGCCGGTTGACGCCCGCTTTTTTCCATGCTGAGGTTTTGACAGACGAGAGATCATCGGGATTGGCTTCCAGCGTAACTTCTGCATCGGGATGAATGGGAAAATGACGATGCAGGACCTCGAAGATGGACTCCAGTTCCCTTTCTTCCAGCAGCGAAGGAGTGCCTCCTCCCAAATAGACGGTATGGATATCTTCGCGCTGCAGATAATCTTCCCGTAGCCTTATCTCCTTCAATAAAGCGGGTAAAAAATCGTTCTTTAGCTTCAGCGAAGTAGAAAAATGAAAGTTGCAGTAATGGCAAGCTTGTTTGCAAAAGGGTATATGAAGGTATATTCCGGCCAATGGTTTCAGTTTCAGGCATTGTAAATTGCATTCCTGCGGCAGCGGCATATCGCTGCGATGAACGAATGGCAAAGGTAAAAGTATATAGGAAGATCTATGCAGCGATGTTGGCCATGGTCTGTTTCCCCGGCTTTGTAAGCGCTCAGTTCCGTTTACAGATCAGGGGGGTAGACAGGGACCAGGCATTTTTGTATGATACCCTGAAGCTGCGGCAGGAATTTCCCGGCAGGGCCTCCTGCGAGGCTTATATAAACGGACTTGCCGCTTCCCTGCAAACCAAGGGATATCTCGCGGCATCGGTGGACAGTATATATTATGACAGCGTTGCCGCCGACTGCCTTCTGTACATAGGGCAGGCGGCTTTGCACACTTCCATCAATACCGATTCCATTGAGCCGCTGATCCTGCAGCAGGCCGGTCTTTCGGGCAAAAAAAATACGTCGCTGAACATCCTGAATTTTCGCGCGGCGCAGGAAAAGATACTCGACTACCTGGAGAACAACGGTTATCCTTTTGCCAGCGTAAGGCTCGACAGCATGCGGTTTGCGGGGGACAGCGTATATGCGCTCCTGAAAATAGACAAGGGCCCCGCGTATAAGATCGATAGCATCCGTAACTATGGCAATGCGGTTATTTCTTCCGCCTTTCTGCAGCAGTACCTCAGCATTCTCAATGGAAGCCTGTACAAGAAAGAAAAGCTCATGGACATCAGCAGAAAGCTTGGCGAATTGCCTTTTTTGCAGGAAAAACAGCCCTGGGACCTGACCATGCTGGGCACAGGCTCGACGTTGAATGTGTACCTCGATCCCAAAAAAAGCAGCGAAGTAAATGTTTTGCTGGGATTGCTTCCCTCCAATAACCAACTTGTCAATAATAAATTATTGGTTACCGGGGAAGCCAATATCAACCTGAAAAATGCCTTGGGCAACGGCGAAAGCATTGGGCTGAACTGGCAACAGATACAGGTGAGATCGCCGCGGCTGGATATCCTGTTCAACCAGCCCTACCTGTTTGGCTCGCCTTTTGGGATGAACTTCAATTTCGACCTGTTCAAGAAAGACTCTTCTTTTGTCAATATCAGCATTCTGCTGGGCGCATCTTATGCTGTGTCGTCGAGGCAGACCGGCAGCGTTTTTATCCAGCAGCTTGCCTCCAACCTGCTTTCGGTAGATACGCTACGGGTAAAGAACACCCGCCGTTTGCCAAATGAAGCGGATATCCGTTCTGTAAATCTCGGGGTCAACTACGATTTTTTCAATACCGATTACCGGTTTAATCCCCGTAAGGGCAGCGAGTTTACTATCAGCGCCTCCGCCGGGACAAAAACGATCCGGAAAAACAATGCGATCATTAAACTTTCCGATCGCTCGGACCCGGAATTTGATTTTAACCGGCTTTACGACACGCTGCAATTAAAATCGTATCAATTCAGGGTAAAGGTCACAGCGGTTCATTATTTTCCGCTTACGCGCGCCTCGGCGATCAGGACGGCATTGAACGGGGGATGGTTTCAGAGTCCGGCTATCTTCCGAAACGAATTGTTCCAGATAGGCGGATATAAGCTGCTCAGGGGTTTTGACGAAGAAAGCATATTTGCGTCGCGGTACGCCGTGGCTACCGTAGAATACCGGTACCTGTTAGGCCGGAATTCATTTCTTTTTGGTTTTGTGGACGGCGGCGCTACAGCCAACCAACTGGACCAGGCCGCGGCCAATCATTATTTCCTGGGAGCCGGTCTTGGAATGGCTTTTGAGACAAAGGCGGGGATATTTAATATTTCCTATGCGGCGGGGAAAAGAGACGATCAGCCTTTCAATTTACGCAGTTCCAAGATCCACCTCGGATATATCAATTATTTTTAATGATAAAATCAATTTTAGTCATTGGCGTTACTACAATACTTTTGCGGGAGTAAACATACCATGCTAAAATATCTATCGGCGCTCCTTATTTTTTTCTTTTTTTTCACTCCTTTCCTGGCAGCGCAAACGGCGCAGGATAGCGTGTTATCGTCCGATACGACGCCCCAGCCCAGGCCGCTGACGCAGGAAGAGATCAGGCAGAACAGGGAAGCCGCGGCGCGCAGGGATAGCGTCAGGCGGGAAAGGGAGAAGGAAAGGGCCAGGATAGCCGCAGTGAATGACAGCCTTCGGCAGATTGCCGTCAAAGACAGTCTGGCTGTTGTTGCGGCCGAGAACAAGAGGATCGGCGATTCGATCCGCGCGGTAAGGGAAGAACAAAGAAGGGTAAGATTGATTGCCGCCGTACAGGAATTATTGATAAAGCACCCGGTATATCATTTCGACGGCGAGCCCGAAAGGCTTACGATTGAAATCAAAAAAACAGAGAACGACGAAGGTCAGTTTTACTTTTTAGTAGGGTTGCTGCTGTATTTCGCCATGATAAGACTGGTGTTTTACAACTATCTCAGCGCTATGTTCACCCTGTTCTTCCGGTCGACCTTAAGACGACAGCAACTACGGGAACAATTGCTGCAGGCGCCATTGCCGGGGATGCTGTTAAATTTGTTTTTCCTGATCAATGCGGGGGTGTACTGCGCCTTTCTTGCCTTTCATTACGGTTTTTCTTTCGCCAGGCATTTCTGGATCACGGCCGCTTATTGCGTGGCGTTTGTGGGAATCATTTACCTGGTCAAATACATTGTGTTAAAAATTACCGGTTGGATCTTTGGCATCAGCCATGCCACCGACACGTATATATTCATCGTGTTTATGGTGAACAAGATGTTGGGCATATTCCTGCTTCCGATACTGGTTCTCATGGCTTTTCCGAGCCCTGTATTGTTTCCCACAGCCCTCGCGATTTCTTTTATAATGATCATTTTATTGTTCATTTATCGTTTTGCGCTTGCCTATAGCGCAGTGCGAAATGAAATAAAACTGACAGGGTTACATTTTTTTTTGTACCTTTGCGCCTTTGAAATAGCGCCTCTTTTGTTGATTTACAGGGTGTTGTTGTCTTTTCTGATTAGTAGCTATTAAAATTATTCGTTGCATATGGTTAAAAACGGGTCAAACGCCAACTCTCCATCAACGATTAAGAGAATCTTAATCACCCAACCTCGACCAGAGACAGATAGATCCCCTTATTTTGAGCTGGCAAAAAAATACGAGATCGACCTTGAGTTTCATCCGTTTATACGGGTGGAAGGCATTCCGGCCAAAGATTTCCGGAGACAAAAGATTGAGATCGGACAGTACACGGCCGTTATTTTCACCAGCCGCAATGCGATCGATCATTTTTTCAGGATGTGCGAGGAAATGAAGGTCGCTGTGTCCCAGGATACCAAGTATTTCTGCATTACGGAATCAGTCGCGCTTTATCTTCAGAAGTTTATTCTATACCGCAAGAGAAAGGTATTTTACGGAGCGGACGGCACGAACAAGAGCATGTTTGAAGCGGTGAACAAGCACAAGGAAAACGAGAAATTCCTATATCCCTGTTCTGAAAACCAGCAGGACAATGAGATCGTGAACTGGCTGAAAGCCAATAACTGTGAATTTGCCACGCCCTTTATGTATCGCACCATCAGCAATGATGTAAAAGATGTTTTAGCCGGGCAGAGCTTTGATATTATCTGTTTTTTTACGCCCAGCGGCGTGAAAAGCCTGTTTGACAATATACCTTCATTCAGCCAGAACGGAACCCGTATCGGCGCTTTTGGCAGCAATACTTCCAAAGCGATCGAGCAGGCCGGATTAACCCTTGATATCAAAGCGCCCCTCCCCCAGACGCCTTCCATGGTTGCCGCTCTAGAGCAGTACCTGTCTACCGTATGCAAAACGAAATAGGAGCTGGTCGCCCTTCCGCAGTTCTATATTGAACAGGCCGCGGCCTGAGCAAGACCGGCGACTGATCGCAACAGGTAAATCATTCTCAATATGGCCAACAGGCTTATACATGAATCGAGTCCTTATCTGGCCCAGCATGCCCATAACCCGGTGGACTGGTACCCCTGGGGCGAAGAAGCATTGGAGCGGGCTGTAAAAGAAGACAAGCCAATATTGGTTAGCATCGGATACGCCGCCTGCCATTGGTGTCATGTGATGGAAAGAGAGAGTTTTGAAGATGCAGCCGTCGCCGCCGTGATGAATGAATATTTCATCAATATCAAGATCGACAGGGAAGAGCGGCCCGATCTCGATCATATTTACATGGACGCGCTGCAGGCCATGACCGGAAGCGGGGGATGGCCGCTGAATGTTTTTCTTACTCCCGACAAAAAGCCTTTTTATGGAGGGACTTATTTCCCTCCCTCGGCGGCCTATAACCGGGCCTCGTGGATGGATGTGCTGCTGAGCGTGACCCAGGCGTTCCGCGAAAAACGGGCGGCAATTAATGAACAGGCGGAAAACCTTACCAGGCATATCCTGTCGTCCAATGATTTTGGACAGCAGCCGGGAGCGGCCGACGACGCGTTTTCAAAGGAGGAGATGGATGCTGCGTTTGCGCAGATCATGAAGACGGCAGACCGGTCGCGCGGGGGATTTGGAAGGGCGCCTAAATTTCCCCAGACATTTACTATTCGCTTTTTACTGCATTATTATGCTTTTACAAGCAACCAGGAGGCGCTCGACCAGGCCTGCCTGAGCCTCGATAAAATGATATTTGGCGGGATATACGACCAACTGGGCGGCGGATTCGCACGGTATTCCACTGATGAATACTGGCTGGCCCCTCATTTTGAAAAAATGCTGTACGATAATGCCCTGCTTACGATAACGTTGAGCGAGGCTTATCAAATAACGGCAAAGCCTTTGTACTTACAAACGGTAATGCATACCCTGGATTTCGTGGAGAGGGAGTTGAGGTCGACCGAAAACGGCTTCTATGCTGCGCTTGATGCGGATAGCGAAGGCGTGGAAGGCAAGTTTTATACATGGGATAAAAAAGAGATCGACGAGCTGCTTGGTCCGCAGGCCGGCCTGTTCAATGAATATTACCAGGTTGAACCCGGGGGCAATTGGGAGCATGTCAACATTCTCCACAGAACGCAGGGCGAGGATGATTTTGCAGTTGCAAAAAACCTCGACCCCGCATGGCTGAAAGAAACCCTGCAAAAAGGGAGGGAAACGCTTTTGGCGCGCCGCAGCCAAAGGATAAGGCCTTTGTTGGACGATAAGATCTTACTAGGCTGGAACAGCCTGATGAACATTGCTTACAGTAAGGCCTATGCGGCGACCGGCATGGAAAAATACAGGGAAATGGCCATTGCCAACATGGATTTCCTGCTGAGCCGGCTTCAGGGGGTGGAAGAAGGGGATTTTTTCCATTCTTTTAAGGATGGGATAAGCAAATACCCCGCTTTTCTTGACGATTACGCTCTTTTGATCCAGGCATTGATCCATCTCCAGGAGGTAACCGGGAACCCCGCTTGGCTCCAAAAGGTAAAAACTTTGGTAAAATATGTGATAACCCATTTTAGTGAACCGGAAACGGGTTATTTTTATTTTACAAATGATCGGCAGAAGGATGTTATTGTAAGGAAAAAGGAATTGTTTGATAGCGCGGTCCCTTCCGGCAATTCGCTAATGGCATGGAATTTATACTACGCTGGCGTAATATTTGATATTCCGGCGTGGAGGCAAAGGGCGGTAAAGATGGGCGGCGCAATAAAACAGACCGTACAAAAATATCCCGGATCATTTGGCAATTGGGCGACATTTATGTTGTCGGTATCGTACGGAATTCCGGAAATTGTATTAACAGGGAAAAACTATGATAATATACTTAAAGAAATATTGCGTATTTTCATTCCCTTCAGAATATTTCAATCCTCTCCCGCTGAAAATTCGGAATTTCCGCTTCTGGCAGGAAAATCTTTTTCCCTATCTCCTAAAATCTATCTATGTAAAAACTTTACATGCCAAAGCCCTGTAACTGAAGTAGATAAGTTACGATATATGCTGGAAAGCCCGAATAAATATAATGGATAGGGAAACAATATTTTATTTTCCATCATCGTTTAAGGCTTTGGCTGAGTCTGTTATTTGCAGTTTACAAATAAAATTTTAAACTTGTGATGAAGTCAGTAAAACATCATTTTTGCCCAATACCCGATATTATGAAAACTACCAACTTGTCTACTCTATTGATTCTGACCGCAACTGTTTTATCCACAGTCGGTTGCGGAATTATAGGGGGGAAGAAGTCATCAAAAGGCTTGCCCAACGATGGCCAACTTCATGGAGTTGCTCCCGGAAACAAATACAATATGACCAAACCGCCTGGAATGGTCTATGTCCCCCCCGGAACCTTCCATATGGGGCCCAGCGATGAAGACGTCAACTACGCGTTTACCGCCCGTAATAAACAGGTGTCGATAAATGGCTTCTGGATGGATGCCACGGAGATCACCAACAATGAATACCGCCAGTTCGTGAACTGGGTAAGAGACTCCACTGCAGCCGTGTTGATGCAATTGGGTAAAGAAGTTGATGGAAGATTCGCTATTGATTGGAAAAAAGCAACCACTATCAATTGGAACGATAAATCGACCATTGAAAAAGTAGACCAGATGATCCTTTCTCCCGAGAACAGGATATTTGGAAAAAAAGACCTTGATCCGGCAAAGCTGGTCTATAACTCAGAAACCTTCGATCTTAAAGAAGCGTCAAAAAGAGAGAATGCCAGCAAACCCCGCTCGCAGTTCATGGTGAAAAAATCGGTGCCCGTTTATCCTGATACGCTGGTATGGATCCGCGACTTCAGTTATTCTTATAATGAACCTGCCACTAAAAGATATTTTGCGCATCCTGCTTTTGGCAACTACCCGGTAGTGGGAGTGAACTGGAAACAGGCTACCGCTTTCTGCGAGTGGAGAACGCATTATATGAATTCTTTCCTTGAATCAAAAAACAGGACCACCGAATCGGATTTCCGTCTGCCTACAGAAGCGGAATGGGAATACGCAGCGCGCGGCGGCCGTTCACAATCCATGTTCCCCTGGGGTAATTATTACCTGAGAAACAGGAAGGGTTGTTTGCTGGCCAACTTTAAACCGGGCCGCGGTAATTATCCTGAAGATGGAGGTTTTTATACCGTTCGCGCGGACGCCTACTGGCCAAATGATTTTGGGCTCTACTGTATGGCGGGCAATGTGGCGGAATGGACCTCTTCTTTATATTATGAGGGAGCCTATAACTTCCAGCATGATATGAATCCGGATATTCGTTACGGGGCCAAGGATACTGATCCTCCGAGAATGAAACGCAAGGTGATCCGCGGCGGCAGCTGGAAAGACGTAGGGTACTATTTGCAGACCAGCGCCCGTAATTACGAATACCAGGATACTACCAAATCGTATATTGGTTTCCGTTGCGTGATCGATCTACCCCCCACTCAGAAGAAAAAATCATAATGAGGGGAGTTTGATCTTGCCGTTGGGTATGAACAAGTAATAAATCGTTAGCCTGATTAACTTTTTAAGCATTATATAATAATATATCCCTAAACAAATCCGTTCCAAAAACCTATTAAATCAAATTTTATGGCTGGAGTTTCCAAATCCACAGAAAGAGTTGTAAACGTTATCGTATGTATGGGCGCAGCAATCGTAATTTTCGGCGCCTGGCAAAAAATAACACACCAACCTTTGGCTGACTTTTTCTTAACCGCAGGCCTGATCACAGAAGCGGTTATCTTCGTTGTATACGCTTTTTTACCGCCTCCGGGATCAGAAATGCACGCGCTTGCTGAAGCATTGCCGAAGCTTGCTGCGAATACCGGATCTGGAAATCCTGCCATCGCCAAGATGGATAAGATGTTACAGGATGCTGATATCAATCCTGCCAGCCTCGGAAAATTAAGCGAAGGGTTTAAAAAATTAGGCACCCAGGTAGAAAAGATCGCAGATGTATCCGATGTTGTAAAGTCTACCAGCGACTATGCCGCTAAAACCAAGGAAGCTACCGTTGCGCTGGAATCAATGAAAAATGCTTACCAGGGCGCTACGACTACCATCGGGCATTTTAATTCGGCTGCAGAAAGCACCAAACATTTTCACGAACAGGTCCAGGTGCTGACCAAAAACTTAGGATCTCTTAATGCTATATATGAACTGGAGCTTCAGGATACCAATAATCACCTGAAAGCGATGAATAGTTTCTATGGCACGCTGGTTTCGGCTTCAGAAACCATGCAGGGCAGCGTTGGCGATGCGAAAAAAGCGCATGAGCAGATCGCTAAACTTGCGGGTAACTTAAGCAACCTGAATACCATTTATGGCAATATGCTTGGGGCTATGCAGGGCAGACAATAATCTTTGCCGATGTCATGAAAAGTATTGTTTAAAAACTGAAAAACCGAAATCCAGATGTCTTTACCTAAAGAGCCCCGGCAAAAGATGATCAATATGATGTATTTGGTGCTGACCGCGTTGTTAGCGCTGAATGTATCATCAGAGATCCTGAATGCTTTTAAAACCGTAAACAGGAGCATCGATAACGCCAACAACGTATTGATCTCTAATAATAATACCATTTACCAGTCATTTGCTGATAAGCTCGCCGATCCCAAAACGGCGACCAAGGCCAGCGAATGGAAACCCAAGGCTGATCAGGCGCAGGCGCTGACCAGGGAGGTATATGATTATATCGAAGACCTGAAGATCAAGGTGCGCGATGCTGCGGGCTATAAACCCGATAGCAAGGATAGCGTTGGCTACGAAAGCAATCTCGACGCGTCCACCCGTATCATGGATACCCAGGGAGAAGGAGAGAAGCTGAAAAACAGGCTCGAAAAGCTGAAACAGGACCTGCTGGCCATAGACCCTGAGATCGGTCAGGAATTTGCCAACAAGCTTCCGATAGACCTCTCTGTTCCCAAATCGCAGACAGGCAATAAAAATGCTACGTGGACGACTACTTATTTTCACATGACGCCTGCGATAGCCGCTATCACCATCCTGAACAAATTTCAGAATGATGTGAAGAGCTCCGAAAACCAGATCGTTACCTATTGCCATAATAAGATCGGGGAAGTAGCGGTAAGGTTCGATAAATATGGCTTTGTAGGCGGCCTTAGCTCCAGCTACCTGATGCCCGGCGAAAAACTGAAGGTATACGCCGCGCTCGGCGCTACTTCTTCGGGAGCTGCTCCGACGATCCTGATCAATGGCAAGCCAGTGGCTGCCAACGGCGATGGCATTGCAGAAACAGAGTTCCCTGTATCGGGTTCGGGCACTGTAAATGTTGTGATCCGTTATAAGGACCAGGACGGGGTAGACCAGGAAATCAAGAAGCCCCTTGAATACACCGTAGGTATGCCTTCAGGCGTTGCCGTATCGGCCGATAAGATGAACGTATTGTACATAGGCGTTGATAACCCCCTGACCATTACCGCCGGCGTAGGCGCTGAGAAAGTGAACGCCACATTTACAGGCGGAACAATAAGCAGGGTTAACGGACCTAAATGGGTGGCAAAACCCAAAACGCCCGGAGAACAGACGATAAACGTAATTGTCGACGGTAAGGCGACACCCGTGAAATACCGCGTGAAATATTTGCCTGATCCGGCCGCTTTTGTTGCCAATAAAAGAGGCGGTCCTATCCCTTCTGCTGATCTGAAGGTGCAGGGAGGTTTGATTGCCAGGTTGATAGACTCTGATTTTGAAGCTTCCTTCAGGGTGGCTAGTTATACAGTTGGCGCGGTAGGCGGGAAATACCCGGTTTACCAGACCGCTAATAACGAGGGCAACAGATGGTCGGGCAATGCCGCAACCATTATTGAGAATGCTACTCCCGGAACCAGCATATTTTTTGATAATATCAGGGTAGTAGGACCTGATGGCAGAACGAGAGAACTGCCCCAGATGTCGTTTAATTTGAAATAAGTAAATTAGGGAACAATGAAAAATCGCATTATTAAATTGTCTTTGATAGCGTTGTTGATGGGGGGACTGGTAACGTCCGCTGATGCGCAGCAGAAGAGAACGACGAAGAAGGCTCCTGCCAAAAAGACGACGACCGCGTCTAAGGCGGCCAGCACGAACAGGAGCGACAATACCGCCAATGCGGCATTGGCTCCGAAAGACACTGTTCCGGTCGTAAAGGCGCCAGAATTGAAAATAGATTCTCCCCGTCCCTCGTTACGGAATGATAATGCTATTGAGCGTAACCTCGTAAAAGAAAGAATGCCGCTTGACTATGAACATATCCGCGAAGACGACGCCACCTATATGCAGCGCGTTTGGCGGGAGATAGATGTTCACGAAAAGCTTAACCTGCCTTTCGTATATAAAGCGGAAGCGGATAATGGCAACCAGCGTTTTATCATGATCCTGCTGAATGCCATTAAATCCGGGGAAATTACGGCCTTCAGCGCCGCCGGCGGAGACGACCGGTTTACTACCCCGCTGCCTTTCAGCGATATTGCCGAGATACTGGTAGGTAAACCCAAAATACGCCAGGTGCCCGATTGGACTGCAGACCCCGATGGCTCCAAAGGGCTGATGAGGGATACCCTTATTTCTGCTGAATTTAACCCCGATCTGATCGAACGGTACTGGATAAAAGAAGACGTTGTTTTTGATAAAGAGTCTTCCAGGATGTACACCCGTATACTGGGTATCGCTCCCCTGCAGACCATCGTAAACGAAGACGGATCTTTCAGAGATGTAACGCCTATTTTCTGGGTGTACTATCCCGACCTGCGCCCCATGCTTGCCAAATTTGAAGTGTATAATGGTAAAAACTATGGCGCAAGGATGAGCTGGGAAGAGTTATTCGAAAGCAGGATGTTCGCCAGCCGGATCATCAAATCTACAATTAACAACCCGAACGATTTCTTCATCAAGACTTATGTTAAGGATCCTATCCTTGCTTTGCTGGAAGGAGAAAATGTCAAGGAGAGAATATTTAATTACGAACAGGATCTTTGGTCGTATTGATCCCGCGGATCGGGCAGGTTGACGAAAGTTGACAGGACCGTTCCGGAATATAACAGGTCTTTTACCTGAAACGTTAAAGAGAGTTTTAAAGGCTGTTTCGAGAACATTGCCGATCTTGATCTTATAAGATTGATCATTTACCCGCAAATTATTTTGCGGGTTTTTTAATATGCCTATATAAAAACCACTGCCTTTGGCGGTGGTAATTTACTCTGCTATTCATTAACATGCTCCCGCCTGCCGCTGAAAATAAATGCATGGCCCGACCCGAACATACAGCTGCCTTGAGCCCACAAATATTTACCCGGCATTTGATCAAACGCAAACAAAATAATCTTCAGTAGTGGTCGCTTGCCTGTCCAGAATTGGGAATTTACGGCGAACACAACCGGTCATTTATGGCAAGCTGTACCCGGCCGGGGGATTGGCTTGTTTTTTAGAATGAGAGCAGCAGGATCTGCGGCCCCTGATCGGAGCTAATCGCCTGAATTTAATGATGTTGATAATGCGGGACCGGTTTATGTAAGCGCAGCAGGTTTCAAAGAGGATGATCGCGTCGAAAAAAAATATATTTTAAAAATACCCAGATTGTGGTATTGTTTTATCGGCGCCTTTCACTATTTTTACCTCGGTTTTTCATAGGATATTGGATTTTAAAAACGGGGCTGGATTTTTATCCTGGCCCCTTTTTTATTCCTGTTCTTTTTTCTTCTCATCCTGCTCTCTATCGTCTTCCGTTTTAGTATTATTCGTTTGTGTGTTACCGGTATCGTAATGCGATCTTATGAGTTTTGCTTTTGCGGCGCCCACAACCTTACTCAATTCTTCCTCTGGCGTTTCCTTTATTTTTTTGACCGATTTAAACGCTTTCAATAATTCTTCCGCAGTGTTTTTTCCAATGCCGCGGATCGTTTCCAACTCATTCCTGAAGGAACCCTGACTTCGTTTCTTCCGGTGAAAGCTGATGCCGAACCGGTGCACCTCATCTCTTATTCTTCGTATTAATTTCAGGCTCTCGCTATTGTAAGAAAGGCGGACAGGATCCTGGTCGTAAGCGAAAAAAAGTTCTTCTTCATTCTTCGCGAGTCCCACCAGCGTCATCCTGCCTTCCAGCTGCAATTCGGCTATGCTTTCCAGCGCGGCATTTAATTGCCCCTTCCCCCCGTCGATGATGACGAGCTGCGGAAAGGGCGCCGCTTCTTCTTTTAACCTGCTATACCTGCGGTAAACGACCTCTTTCATGGTCGCAAAATCGTCGATCCCTTTTACGGTTTTAACGTTAAAATGCCGGTAGTCGGCTTTACTGGGAACGCCATGCCTGAAACATACCATTGCCGATACGGGGTAGCTTCCATGAAAATTAGAGTTGTCGAAACACTCGATCTGCACGGGCAATTCCGGCAACTGCAGATCCCCCTGTAATTGCAGCAAGGTCTTGTACCTGTCGCTATCGCTTTTTTCTTCCAATTGCAGCATTTTTTTCCTGCGCAGCTCTTCCCGGAAATAGTTCACATTTTTTTCGGATAGATCCAGCAGTTTTTTCTTGTCTCCCCCTTTCGGGATCGTCTGCACAATGCCTTCTTCGGGATAGTCGATGAGAAATGGAACGACGATCTCGGAAGCGCGACTGTTAAAAATGGACCGGAGGTTGGCGATGGCGAATGCCAGCACCTCTGCATTGGTTTCATCAAGGTGCGCCTCAAAACGGGAAGTATGCGTTTGCACGATCGCGCCATTCTGCACGTTGAGGAAGTTTACATAGGCGATATCGCCTTCGCGTAAAATGGAAAACACATCGGCCTCCCTCACATGCCGGCTAACGACCACCGAATGCGCCTGGTAGTTTTCCAGGTGCTCTATCTTTTTTCGCGTCAGCTCGGCTTTTTCAAAATCAAGCGCTTCGGCATAGGCTTTCATCTCCGATTTGAAATGTTGTATAACGGCCGACAGGTTTCCTTTTAAGATATTCCGCACCTGGCTGAGGTTCTCGGCATAATCCTCCTTTGTTTGCCTGCCTTCGCAGGGCCCCTTGCAATTCCCTAAATGGTATTCGAGGCATACCTTGAATTTCCCCTTACGTATGTTATTGTCCGTCAGGTTCAATTTGCAGGTGCGCAGGGGGACGGCCGTCCTGATAAAGTCCAGCAGCTCCCGGACCTTGCTGACAGAGGTAAAAGGCCCCAGGTATTCTGAGCCGTCATTGAGCTTCCGCCGCGTAAGAAAGATGCGCGGGAAGGGTTCTTTTTTTATGATGATATAGGGATAGCTCTTATCGTCCTTTAAATCAATATTAAACCGCGGCTGGAATTGTTTGATCAGCGAGTTTTCCAGCAGGAAAGCGTCCTGCTCGGAATCCACGATCGTGAACTCGATCCTTTTGATGCGCTGGACGAGCTCATGCGTTTTATAGCTGACAAATGTCTTGGAGAAATAGGAGCCGACCCTTTTGCGCAGGTTTTTGGCCTTGCCCACGTATAACAATTCGTTGGCCTCATCATAATACTTATATATTCCCGGGTTAACCGGGATGATATGCGCTATTTGCTGAAATTCCTGTTGTGTCATGTATTAATCCCGGTTGTCCCACGCTACTTTTATTAAGACTACATCGGGAGCCGCGCCGCCAACGGACGACAAGGTATTGATCTGGAAATGCCTTTGCGGTTTCCAGTACATTTTCCTGGTGATCGCGGTGTCTCCCCTGGCCATTAGTTTTTCCATATAAACGCTTTTTATCTTGTCGTACGCGCCCCCGCTTTCTGATAGTATATCTACCCTTCGCAGCGGCAGATCATCGCTTTTTGCAGTATAGAGAAAGGTAGAAGAATGAACGCTTTTATCATAAAAAGAAGTCTCGGTAAACTCGTTTTCGAACCGTGCGCGCTGAAGCTCAGGAGCAAGAAACTCATTGGCCAGCTCATGGAATGCCTCCGGTTTGATATACTGGGAATCCGTTTTTTCGCCTATGGTAACGTATTTCAGGATGCCCACCGGCAGGGAGTCTACCATGCTGATCTCGCCCTTCAGGAAATCCAATACGGGAAAATAGGCTTTGGCCGACTCCGTTTCCCCGGCAGAAGCGCCATTTGGGCTGTTATCCGGACTTGGTCCCGACTGGCATGCGGCCAGGATTGCCGCAGCAAGGATAAAAAACAAATATTTCATCCCCTAAAATTACTTATTTCAGCGCGCTAATGTAAAAAAGCCTTTGGCCGGGAGGCGATCAACGGATTGTTTTGGTGACGCCGATCTTAATGCCATACTCCATCAGGTATTCCTTAATGGGATATTCTTTGGCATAGCTGGAAAACAGCTGATAACGGAATTGAGGCCCTACCTGCCATCTTACGCCGGCTTTGGTATAAGAAATGAATGCTTCGGCGCCGGTATTGACGTTCCATTTCCTGACCAGGGAAGGTTCCTTTGTATAGTTTTTATAATCGGTTGTGATCAGGTAGGTATTGGCATTCAACAGGTAGGTGGGTTGAATGGTTCCTGCAATGTTTAACTGCAGATGGTCATTGCCCAGCACCCGAAGTTCAAGCCCTACCGGCATGGAAAGCTGGAAGTACTGATTCCGGAGATCCTGCACTGCAGTGCCCCCGAAGTTCCTTATGCTGGAATAGTTGGTGATGGTGGAACTTACTGCAGTGCCATAGGTATTGTTAAGGGATATGGTGGCTTGCTCCGTGGGCGAGCGGAAAGCCGTAATATCATACCTGGAATAGTTGAACTGCACGCCTGCTTTCAGCGACAGGTTTTTTCCCGGCGAATACATGGCATGCGTACCCAGTTCAAAACCCAATGCTGGCTTATGGTTCACCAGCATATTGGCGTCGCCTTCTATTCTCAGGGCCATGGGAACATTATCCACCGACGATTTTATATTGGCATTGCGGTTTCCGGTGAGTTTTCTGTAGTTGATGGTAGGGGAGAAAGCCAGTTGCCAGCTTATATGATTGGTTTTGCGAACCGGTATTTTAAGGGCCGCATGTTCCTGCAGCCAATTGATATGTTGGCGGCCTTCTTCCGCTTCTTCGTTAGCCATCTCTGCCGCCAGCGAAGCAAGCGGGGCTGGTTGAGCGGCAGATTCCTGGATATCCCAGGATTGATCTGTTACCGGCCAGCTTAGTTCGATATCGAAGCGGTCCGGATTGCTGAATGGCAGCGGACGGGTTATCCGCAGCGCGCCGGTGGACTGCTGAACATCGGTGTGCCGGGCAAGCAAGGGCAGCGGGATCTCAATGGCGCCGGTATAGGCCTCCCTACCGTTGTACAGGTTATAATAATGGCTTATTTCTCCCCGGGCTGGCGTTGCATTGTCTTTCGCGATATCCGCGCTGAACGGATTCAGTTCGTCGGGGTCAACCATGTTTTGGGTTGGCTGCGAAATAACTTTATTGGAGCTGTTGGCTTTGGGGGAAGAGGGGGTAATAAGATCGGTAATGGCAAAATAACTGATAACGGACAGCAAGAGAACAAACCCGGACCAATACCATTTTTTTCTTGAGTATAGAGAACGGTTGATCCCTTTCCATACTTTTTCTGAAGGATACATCCTGTATTGATCGGCCTTCTCCCTGATCAGTTCCTCGAACTCATTATGGTAAAAGTTTTGGTTCATGGTCGTCGGTGTTTATACGGACTATAGATTTCAAAGGATTTGGATAGATACGGTATTTCTCAATAAACAGTTTATCATTATTCGTTACTGGCGCTTAGCCAAACCATCCCGCCGCTTTTGCCCTCGATTTCTGAATGATGTTCTTTTTGACGAGAATATCCTCCAGCATTTGTTTTGCCCTGGTATACTGGGACCTGCTGGTGCTTTCCTCAATTTCCAGGATCTCAGCGATCTCCTTATGCGAATAACCTTCTATAGCGTACAGGTTCAAAACGGTCCTGTATCCTAAAGGCAGTATCCTGATGCACTCTACCACTTGCTTTGCCTGAACGATGGAAGGCACTGATTCTTCCCTGATCTGCGCGCCCGTGGCATGAATAAGATCCATACTCTCATTGAACTTCTTATTCTTCTTCAGATGATTGATGCAGGTATGCACCATTATTCTCCTGATCCACCCCTCAAAAGCTCCCTTGGACTGAAAAGTATGTATCTGGGTGTAAACCTTGATAAACCCTTCCTGCAACATGTCTTCCGCATCCTCCCTGCTATGGGCAAACCGGTAACAAACAGACAGCATTTTGGGGCTATACTTTAGGTATAGTTCCCGTTGGGCTACCTGGTCATTATTCAGACATCCAGCTAAAATGGCTTCTTCGGTCATAAAAACCGCGTTGGTTGCCTCGTAATTTAGACAATTTTTCAACGTAAATGCTGCCTGGGATCAAAAAAATTAGGGCGAAGCCAGTATATCCCCTGTCATATCTGCCGGAACGGGCAATCCCATGAAACTGAGCATGGTCGGCGCGATATCTCCCAGCTTGCCGGGCTTAACCGTTCCTCTCCATTCCTTATCTATGATAAATAGCGGAACAAGGTTCAGCGTGTGGGCGGTATTGGGACTGCCATCTTCATTGATCATGTAGTCTGCATTGCCATGGTCGGCAGTAAGGAAAACGGTATAACCATGGGCCAAAGCGGCGGTTACCACCCTTCCGACGCAGGTATCTACGGTTTCCACGGCTTTTATACCGGCTTCCCATACCCCGGTATGTCCAACCATATCCGCATTGGCATAATTAAGGCAGATAAAATCCGGTTCCTCCCTTTCTATGAAGGGGATGATCGCGTCCGTTAGTTCATAAGCGCTCATTTCGGGCTTCAGGTCATAAGTGGCCACTTTTGGCGAAGGGATCATGATCCTTTGCTCCAGTTCAAAAGGCGTTTCCCTGCCCCCGTTGAAGAAAAACGTGACATGCGGATATTTCTCGGTTTCGGCGATCCGGATCTGCTTTTTACCATACCGCTGGAGCGTTTCTCCAAGCGTGTTGTTGAGGTTGTCGGTTTCAAAGATCACGTCCACGTTCTGATAGGTCTTATCGTATTCCGTCATGGTGGCGTAGTGAATATCCAGCTTGTGCATGCCAAAATCCGGGAAATCGGTTTGGGTAAGAACCTGCGTGATCTCCCGGCACCGGTCGGTCCGGAAATTAAAAGCGATCACGGAATCGCCTTCCTGTATGGTCGCTACGGGAGCGCCGCCCGAGAGGATCACCGTTGGTTTGATGAATTCGTCAGTAATATTGTTCTGGTAGGCCCGGGAAATAGCGGCAAGGGCGTCGTCGGCGAATTCCCCTTTTCCCAGTACCAGCGCGTCATAAGCCAGTTTAACTCTTTCCCATCTTTTATCCCGGTCCATCGCATAATAACGGCCGCTGACGCTGGCTATTTTCCCCACGGACGCGTTCAGGTGATCCTGAAGTTCCCGGACAAAACGCAGTCCGCTTCTGGGATCCGTATCCCTGCCATCCGTAAAAACATGGATAAATACTTTCGAGAGCCCTTGTTTTTTGCATACGTCGACTATTGCTTTCAGATGGTCAATATGCGAGTGCACTCCTCCGTCGCTTACCAGGCCAGCCAGGTGCAGACTTTTATTATTCATTTTCGCGACATCTATTGCGCGAAGCAGATTGGGGTTTTCGGCAAAACTGCCATTGCGGATGGCTACATTGATGCGTTGCAGCTCCTGGTAAACGATCCTCCCGGCGCCGAGATTAAGATGGCCTACCTCGGAATTGCCCATCTGCCCCCGGGGTAGACCTACATCTTCCCCGCAGGTGATCAGGGTGGTATGGGGATATTGGGCGTAAAGCGCGCTTACAAAAGGGGTTTTAGCGTTTTGAATAGCGTCGGAAGATCTCAGTTTTCCCAGGCCCCATCCGTCCATGATCAACAGTATTGCCTTTTTATTTGCCATATAGTCAGTTATTAACATTTTTTAACGATTTTCAAAGGTAACACAAAGCAAGGGTGATACAATTTCTCCTGCTTTGATACTTTGGCATGTTTTTCGCACTTTTGTTGCAAATCACTGCCATGAAAAAAAACATGGGAATAGCGCTGGTCTCGCTTTCGCTTTTCCTTACCTCTTTTGTTCCGTCTTATTCCATTGAAGAAGTCTTGTCTGCGCTGCGTAACGGGAATGCCCGGGAACTTGCTAAGTATTTTGATACGCGCATTGACGTCTCACTGCCTGATATGAGCGATAATTTTAGTAAGAACCAGGCGGAACTGATCCTGAAGGACTTCTTTGGCAGCAATGGCGTAAAAAATTTTGTTGTTAAGCACAAGGGACAGAACAACGGCTCGCAATTTTGTATTGGTCTGCTGCAGACCAGGAATGGAAACTACCGCGCCAAACTGTACATGAAAAAGAAAGGGTCGCAGGAAGTGGTGCAGGAGATCGCTTTCCAGGAGGAAGAATAACCCTCGCCCCGTCTCACAAACTGCCCAGCAGGATAGACTTAACCGTGAGTTCCTTAACGTTTTTATCGGCGGGGACAAAGGGTTGGATAAGCATACTTACAGATCGGCTTCTCCCGGTTTTTTCGGGACCGGCTTGTTCAGCTGCGATATCGCGGATGGAGTTAAAAACGCGCTGCTTTAAACGAGTTTACCGCTTTGCTCCCGGCCATTCCCCTCATTTTGATTTTGTTTGGCGCTGCTGTTGCGCGACACCGGTTTAACCTTCAACTTTATTTTGTTTAGTTTTGCCCCGGCGTTTATTAACCGTTCACAGAACAATTTAATGCATGCGGCATGTCGGATTTTGACGAACAACTCAGGATTTTGATCGTATCGGCGCTTCAGGAAGATATAGGCGACGGCGATCATTCCACGCTTTCCTGCATTCCTGCAACAGCGCGCGGGAAAGCGGTATTAAAGATCAAGCAGGATGGCATACTGGCAGGGGTGGATGTTGCCGCGCGGATATTTGCGCTTAAGGATCCTTCTTCCGATATCCGCATCCTTAAGAAAGACGGAGAGCTCATGCGGAGCGGGGAAATTGCTTTTGAAGTGGAGTCGACGGTTCACGCCATTTTAATGGCGGAGCGGCTGGTATTGAATACCATGCAGCGCATGAGCGGCATCGCTACGCTGACCGCGCAATATGTGGGAAAGATCACCGGGTTGCCTGCCAGGATATTGGATACCCGGAAAACCACCCCCAATTTCAGGTTGCTGGAAAAAGAAGCCGTGCGCATCGGAGGGGGTTATAATCATCGCATGGGCCTATACGATATGATCATGTTAAAGGATAACCATATCGATTATGCCGGGGGGTTAGATAAGGCCATTCAGCGGGCATGGGAGTATGTTCAGACCGTAAAACCAGGTTTAAAAATAGAGGTGGAAACGCGGAACCTCGAAGAAGTAAGGCAGGCGGCGCTGACGGGTAAGATAGACCGGATCATGCTGGATAATTTTACGCCGGAGGCGATCAGGGAGGCGGTAAAGATCATCGGGGGCCGGTACGAAACAGAGGCGAGCGGCGGGATAAACCTCGACAATATCCGGGAATATGCCGTTACCGGAGTGGATTTTATAAGCGTTGGGGCGCTCATACACCAGGCGCAGAGCCTTGACCTGAGTCTTAAAGCCGTGAATGGTTAAGGGTTCAGGGTCTCTTGCCGGCGAATGCCCAGATCTTTGTAAAGAGAAACAATAGGGTTTGACCTGCCATAAAGAAAAACCAATACGATCATTAACCCGCAATGCCATGTCAAAGAAAAAGTCATCAGATAACGGAATAGTATATTCGACAGACCCGGAGTTTCAACCGCAGCCGGATGATTTGCCCGAGGAGGAAACATTGCCTGCCGCAAGACAGCCGTTACGCATAAGGCTGGACGCTAAGCATAGGGCGGGCAAGGCCGTTACTCTTATCGAGGGCTTTGTTGGAACGGAAAGCGACCTGGAAACGCTGGGTAAGGGATTGAAATCATTCTGCGGGGTCGGCGGAAGCGTTAAAGACCGGCAGATCATCATCCAGGGCGACCAGCGTAACAAGGTTTTGCAATGGCTTAAAAAGAACGGCTATACGCAGGCTAAATAATGAACGCCGATCGTAGAGTGTTCGACGGTATGTATTAGCTTAGGTTTTTATTCCTGACCGTGCAGCCACCCTTTCCTTACTGTCCCTGCGCGAGGCTGTAGGCTCTTTTATCTCCCCACATCAGCAGCAGTTCGGAGCTGCAGATCTTGAAGTCGCCGCTCAGGCTGACGTATAAGCCCAGCACATCCTGTTGATTCAGGGGCGTATCATCGAGCGATTCGAACCGTACATTATAGAGGTTGACCAGGTTCGTATACATGGAGCCGGTAGGCCATACCTGCGTTCCCCGGTTGCTTATGCCGACCAGCTTGAATTTTACGCCGGCATGGCGCTGGCATTTTTTTGCGATCAGCAGGGGTTGATCCTCGCTTTCAATAAACATATCTACCCCGACGATCTTTTCAGGGGATATCTCTTTCGACACCATCATGGCGTTCCTGTTCAGCTTGAACATAGTGGGCGTAACCGGCATATTGGGCAATACCGGCTTGGCATTTACCTTTGGCTGTTTGCCCAGGTTGCCGATAATGGTCTGGCTGAATGCAGTCGTATCAACGGCCGGAATTGTTTTATCGCCGAAATCGCCCGTATGGACGCCGCTTTCAAGCGTATAAAGCAGCGCATTTTCGATGATGGCCGCATCTTTCATTAGGCCGAGATGTCGCAGCATGGCGATCCCGCTCAACAATAAAGCTGTTGGATTGGCAATGTTTTTTCCGGCAATATCGGGGGCGGTGCCATGCACGGCTTCAAAAATGGCGATATGGTCGCCGATATTCGCGGAAGGGGCGAACCCCAACCCCCCTACCAACCCTGCGCAAAGATCGGAGATGATGTCTCCCTGCAGGTTGGTGAGGACCACCACATCGAAATCCTGCGGGCGGACAACCAGCTTCATCGCCAGGTCGTCTACAATGATATCGTCTGCCTTCAGGTCGGGATATTCCTTAGCTACCTCCTGGAAACATTCCAGGAAAAGGCCGTCGGTGAGTTTCATGATATTTGCCTTATGCCCGCAGGTGATCCTTTTGGCGCCTTTTTTCCGGGCCATCTCGAATGCATACTTAATGACCTGCAGACTGCCGGGGCGGGTGATGAACCGGCGGCTCAGGGCCACGTCATGCGTTAGCATGTGTTCTATTCCCCCATAGGTATCTTCGATATTTTCGCGGACAATGGTGATATCGATAGGGATACCCGATTTTGAAAAAACCGTATCCACGCCATGCAGGGTCTGGAATACCCTTTTATTGGCATAGGTGTTCCATGTTTTCCTGGCCGTTACATTCACGCTTTTCACGCCTTTGCCCTTGGGCGTTTCCATCGGCCCTTTAAAAAGAATGCCTACGGTTTCAATGGTATGCTGCGCTTCGGTGGTCATGCCATTTGAAAATCCCTTGTCAAATACCCATTTGCCCATCTCCACCACTTCGTAGTCGAGATTTACCCCGCTCGCTTTAAAGATCGATAAAACGGCATCCATGATCTCGGGGCCTATCCCATCTCCTTTGGCTACAGCTATTTTCATAATTATATTTTTTGTATTTGTTTACGATTCGGGGCGCCGGCGGAGCCGCCATTATATACCGTACACAACGCTTGCGCAGGGTTATATCATATGCGGGCCTGACAAAGTACATAAAACCGCAACCCCGCTGATGCCCGCCCTTATATTGCGCCGGACCCGGGAAATAGGGTATGAATACGGCTGTTCCGGTAGGGCGCTAAGGTCGTAAATTTAATACGCTTTATACATTTAACGTTAATTATTAAGGGATAACAGAGGCTGACCGTATTTTTTTTATAGTTTTATAACAAATCATTGGAATGGTATCAAAGATATCTGAAGGCATTGAGGTTAGCGTGGAGACTTTTTACCAGCCCGACTATTCGAATCCTGTAGCGGGGGAATATATGTTTGCTTACCGGATAAGCATAGAAAATCACAATCGTTTTCCGGTAAAGCTGCATCGTCGCCACTGGTATATTATCGAAGGCAACGGCGCTACCCGGGAAGTGGAAGGCGAAGGCGTTGTGGGCGTTCAGCCGGTCTTGCAACCATCGGAAAGGTACCAGTATGTAAGCGGCTGCAACCTTAGCTCCGAATTGGGCAAAATGTATGGCTCCTATACCATGGAGAACCTCAACAATAAAAGCATGTTTGAGGTCAATATCCCCGTTTTCGAAATGATCGTTCCCTTCAAGATGAATTAGCGTTTAAGGATAAGCTTTAGGCTATTTTCGCTTGCCTATCGAGTAAAGCGCCCATCCCAGCAGCGCAAAGAAAAACACGCCCAGCAGGTAATACCCGCCTTCGTGCAATGCATGCAATAGTCCTTCTTCCATATTCGCGGCGCTAAGAAACAGGGATCCTCGATCGGATCCGCTTAAAAAGGCGATCAGTACGCCGGCAACGGCTCCGCCAGCTACCAGGCCGGTGGCAAACAGGTTCCCCTTTCCCAGCTCGCTGTCGGCGGAAGATCTTTCCGGCTCCCGTTTTTTGGCCCGATAGTCGACCAGACCCTTGATCGCTCCGCCAATAAAGATCGGAAGGGTGGTGGAGAGGGGGAGATAGGCGCCAACCGCAAAGCTCAGCGATTTGACGCCGCAAAGTTCTACCACAACCGCCAGGAACATGCCCACGAAAATGTATTGCCAGTCGAGGTTCTGCGATAGGATGCCCTTGATCAGGGTAGCCATCAGCGTGGCCTGGGGCGCGGGATACTTATCCGTTCCGATGGCATGGGTGATGCCCTGCTGCGCCATTTCCAGCGTGGGCCTGTCGAGGAATTTTATGGTGAAGCCGATCACGACAGAAGAAACGATCGCTCCGATAAAAAGCGCGATCTGCTGGTTCCGCGGCGTAGCGCCTACAATATACCCGCTTTTCAGGTCCTGGGAGGTAGCGCCGGCATTCGCTGCGGCGATGCAGATCATTCCGCCCACCACCAACACCATGGGCTCATAATATTCGCCGGTCCACCCCATGCCGATGAAAAGCAGGCAGGCGCCCATTACGGTGGCAATGGTCATGCCGCTGATCGGATTGTTGGAGGAGCCTATCAATCCCACAATACGCGAGGAAACGGTCACGAACAGGGCGCCGAAAACGACGGTCAGCATGCCGATGATCAGTTTCTGTAATACAGTATCGCCGGGCGTCAGCGGCAATAAGGTGATCAGCGCGATCAGTCCCAGGCTGCCATAGGCAACCAGTTTGATGTTCAGATCCCGGTCTGTCCGTTCAGTTGCGTTCGCGCCCGCGCCGGGTTTTCCCTGGATCGAGCTGATGCTGGAGCGGATGGAGCGCACAATAGTGGGTATTGTTTTTACGAGGGTGATGATGCCGCCTGCGGTTACGGCTCCTGCGCCTATCTGGCGGATGAAAGCATAATATAACGCAGAGGAGTAGTTGGCGAAACTATGCGTTTCAGGGTCCCAGATGCCCTGTCCCCCCGGCTTAGTGATATCGGCAAGGTATCCCAGTTTTACCAGCTGCGCGGCAATGGTATCGGCGGGTATCATGGTCGCCAGCAGTGGGATCAGGACCAGCCAGCTAAGTACGCCTCCCGCAACCAGGGTCCCGGCGATCCTGGGGCCGATAATATAGCCCACGCCCAGGTATTCGGGGGTGATCTCTCCGCCGACCCTTGCCGAAGGAAAAAATTTATTGGTTTGTTTGGTAGCGAAATAAGGCGCTTCCGCGATCACATGCATGACTTTCTGAAGGATCGCATACAGGAAGGCGATACCCAGTCCCCAGAACGCCGTTCTGGCAAAATCTCCTCCTTTTTCTCCTGCCTTTAGCACGTCTCCGCAGGCGGTTCCTTCGGGGTAGGGAAGGGTATCGCGTTCATTCACGATCAGCGACCGGCGCAGCGGGATCATGAGCAGGGTGCCCAGCAAGCCGCCGATGATGGCCAGCACAAGAATGGTCAGGTAGTTAAAATAGGAAGCGCTGTCAGGAGAGGAAAGAAAGATAAATCCGGGCAGGGTGAACGCCACGCCGGCGGCAATGCTCTCCCCGGCGCTGCCTGTTGTTTGAATGATGTTGTTTTCGAGGATGGTTGTTTTAAAGAACCTTCTGCCCAGGGTGATGGCGATTACGGCGATAGGAATGGAAGCGCTGACTGTGAGTCCCGCTTTTAACGCCAGGTAAACCGTTGCCGCGCCGAAGATGACGCCGAACAAACTGCCTAACAGGATAGACTTAACCGTGAGTTCCTTAACATTTTTATCGGCGGGGATAAAGGGTTGGAATTTCTTTTCAGCCATATGATATGGTTTAGTCTTTATTTAATCGTCCGCCTTAACGGCTTCATCCACGACCTTGCTAAGCTTTTTTGTCAATGGCAGGATCGCCAGTCCCGCTACCAGGGCGGCGACCGCGCTGATGGCAAAGAATACGGCTTTGTTGTCGAACTGATCCCAGAACCCTGCCAGTATTCCGGATATCTTTCCTCCCAGCGAAGTCGTCAGCATCCAGCCGCCCATCATTAACGCCGTAAGCCTTTTCGGCGACACCTTGGACACCAGCGATAACCCGATAGGGCTCATAAACAGTTCGCTGACGGTGAATACGCCATAGCTGGCGAAGATCCATGCCGATGACACTTTGTTTTCATAGATATTGGTAGACAGGCAGGCCGCGATCATCACGATGGACGACAATCCTGCTATGATAACGCCCCAGGCCATTTTTGCCGGCGTGGAAGGTTCTTTTTTCCTGGCCCTCAGCCAACCGAAAAACCCGATAATGATGGGCGTGAGGATAATGATCCAGAAGGGATTTATGGATTGATATATCTCTGTAGAAATAAGCTTGAGGCTTTGTCCCTCCGCGGGCCATTTTTCCTTGGGAAGATTTTGCAGATAGGGGTCTATGCCCTGATGGGTAACAACCTTTCCCTGGGCGTCGGTCAGGGCGCGGAACTGGTGGTCTATTACGGGCGTTTCCTGGGGAGTCGTAGTTACATTCTGCAAAAATCCAAACGGTTTTAAAGCGCCCTCAACGGCTTTTGGCGTTTCGCGGTTGGTATAGGTTTCGGCCCAGATGGTCAGCGCGGTAGAGTTCTGGCTATAGATATTCCAGAATACGATAGCCACCACATACAGCGTGAGCAGGGTTCCCAACCGTCTTTTATCAAAGGGGTTGGCGCGCCGCCATAACGAAATATAAAAAATGATAATGGGGATACAGGCGAAAATAAACGCATCGTTGGAGTCGGAGCCGATCAGGTTACCGGGGATGAACCAACCCAGCGCGCCTGCCAGCGCGGCCGGAAGAAATACATACAATCCGATTTTCGAGAGCGGCATATCGCCCTGCTGAACCGGCTTGATGGTATCGGCATGTTTTACATGTTTCCGCCCGGCGATAAAGATCACCAGCCCGATCATCATGCCCACGCCTGCGGCAGTAAACGCCGCGCCCCAGCTATAATTGATCCGGAGATAGGCGGCGACAAAATTGCAGATAAAGGCGCCGATGTTTACGCCCATGTAAAAGATATTATAGGCGGAGTCTTTTTTAGGTTTCAGAGAAGGCTCGTTATAAATATTGCCCAATAGCGTGCTGATATTGGGTTTGAAGAACCCGTTTCCGAGGATGATCAGGAACAATGAAAGATAAAGAAGGGTATTGCTTCCCGGTATGCCCAGCATAAAATATCCCGCCGCCATCAGCGAACCCCCGATGATAATGGAGCGGGAATAGCCCAGGTACCGGTCTGCCAGCAATCCCCCGATAAAGGGGGAAAGGTAAACCAGGGCTACATAACTGCCTACGATATCCACGCTGGCGGAGAGATCAAAGCCGCGTCCGCCGTTGCCTGTGGTATCTGTGAGGTGCAGCAGCAGGATGCCGATCATAAGATAGAAACCAAACCGTTCCCATAGTTCAGTGAAAAAAAGTACAAACAGTCCTTTGGGGTGTTTTGCATCGATGGATTTGTCTGTCATCTGAATGGCTTTAGGTATGTAGTTCTGATCGCCTAAAGTAGCGATTAATTCCAAATAGGGCCTTCCCTGTCGAATTTAATTGGATAGTACGACGGGGATAACGAAATTCGCGAATCCTATAAATTGTCAACGATGAATTTTTTGATATTAGGCGCTGGCGGAAGAGAGCATGCGGTAGCCTGGAAGCTTGCTCAAAGCGCGCTCTGCGATGCTTTGTTTATCGCGCCCGGAAACGCCGGCACGGCGGCATGCGGAAAAAACATACCGCTGCCGGCGAATGATTTTGACGCCATTGCCCGGTTTTGCGTGGAAGAAAAAATAGACCTGGTGTTTGTGGGCCCTGAAGATCCGCTGGTGAACGGCATTGCAGATCATTTTCTGGCCGATGACGCGGTAAAGCATATCCCGGTGATAGGTCCTTCCCGGCAGGCGGCGCAATTGGAAGGGAGCAAGGCCTTTGCAAAGGAATTCATGATGCGGCATAGTATTCCCACGGCTGCATACCGCGAGTTCCAGGTCGGCAATTACGATGAAGGGCTCGCTTACCTGGAAGCGCATTCGCTTCCTGTTGTATTGAAGGCAGACGGACTGGCCGCCGGCAAGGGCGTGGTCATCTGCCAGTCGCATGAGGAGGCGGTAGGGGAATTTGAGCAGATGATCCGGCAGCAGAAATTCGGCGATGCCAGTAAAAAAGTGGTGGTGGAAGAGTTTCTCGATGGAATTGAACTCAGCGTTTTCATCTTAACGGACGGCAGCGATTATGCGCTGCTGCCGGTGGCAAAAGATTATAAAAAGATCTACGAGGGCGATAAGGGCCCCAATACGGGCGGAATGGGCGCGGTAAGTCCTGTTAGCTTTGCCGATGCCGCTTTCATGCAGAAAGTGAAGGAGCGGATCATCGACCCTACCATAAAGGGATTGAAGAAAGACAATATCCCCTATGTAGGGTTTATATTTTTCGGCCTTATCAACGTCAAGGGCGATCCGCTGGTGATCGAATACAACTGCCGGCTGGGCGATCCTGAGACCGAGGTGGTGATCCCCAGGTTGCAGAACGACCTGGGCGCTTTGTTCCTGGCGACGGCAAGGGGAGCCCTGGCGCAGGAAACGATAAAGGAAGATAAGCGGGCGGCCTGCACGGTGATGGCGGTAAGCGGCGGATATCCCGGAGACTATAAAAAAGGATTTGCTATACGGGGGCTGGACCAGGATACGGGCGAAAGTATCGTATTCCATGCGGGGACCCTGGCGCGCAATGGCGAAACGGTGACCAACGGCGGCAGGGTCTGCTGCGTGACCTCTTTCGGAGATTCGGTGCAACAGGCGGTTAACCGTTCGGTGGAGATCATGGGCAATATTTCCTTTGAAGGAATGTATTTCCGGAAGGATATCGGGTACGAATTCCGGTAAGGACGGCGCGCGTTGCAATCGAATATGGCGCGGCGTTCGCTATGTATATCGCGCTTATACGGGCAATAAACGGCTATACATTCCGGCGCCGCCGGCGGCATCAAAAGAAAAATGATATAAAACCTTATTTTTCATACTAAACTGCCTGTATTTTGTGTTAATACTTCTGGCCGTATGCATGGGTCGGGCCAGCGGGTTTCGGGCGACGGAAAAAATACATGCAAGTCATTGGTTTACTTTGTTAATTCGGATTATTTCCATCAATTTTGCCGACATTACGCCTACATTTAAAATCTGACCTTTAAAAAATGGGATTATTTAATTTTTTTACGCAGGAGATAGCGATGGATTTGGGTACTGCCAATACCCTGATCATTCACAATGAAGAAATTGTTGTAAATGAGCCAAGCATCGTGGCGCTAGACCGGAATAATCCCAAAACCGTGTTGGCAGTGGGTAAGAGAGCGTTGATGATGCATGAGAAAACGCATGAGAGCATCCGTACCGTTCGCCCGCTGAAAGACGGCGTGATCGCGGATTTTAATGCGGCGGAGTTGATGATCCGGGAAATGATCAAAATGATCCATCCCAAAAAGCCGCTTTTTCCTCCCAGCTGGCGGATGATGATCTGTATTCCCAGCAGCATTACCGAAGTAGAAAAAAGAGCAGTACGCGATAGCGCCGAACAGGCGGGAGCAAAAGAAGTGTATTTATTGCACGAGCCCATGGCCGCGGCATTGGGTATCGGCATTGATGTGGAAGAGCCCGTGGGGAATATGATCATCGATATAGGCGGGGGCACCACCGGCATAACGGTGATCGCGCTCGCAGGGATCGTCTGCGATCAGTCCATCCGTATCGCAGGCGATGAGTTTACGGCCGATATCATGGAAGCCCTGCGCCGATACCACAGCCTGCTGATCGGCGAAAGAACGGCAGAGCAGATCAAGATCAATATCGGCGCTGCGATGAAAGACCTGGAGTCTGCCCCCGAAGACATGCCTGTCAATGGCCGCGACCTGGTCACCGGCATCCCTAAACAGATCATGGTGAGTTACCAGGAAGTAGCGGAAGCGCTGGACAAAAGCATATTTAAGATAGAAGAAGCCATCCTGAAAGCATTGGAAATGACGCCTCCCGAACTTGCCGGCGATATCTACCGCCGCGGCCTGTATCTGACAGGGGGAGGAGCGCTCCTGAGAGGGCTGGATAAACGATTGAGCCAGAAAATAAAACTGCCTGTGCATGTAGCCGACGATCCGCTGAAGAGCGTTGTCAGGGGAACCGGCCTTGCCCTTAAACACTACGACAGGTATCCTTTTGTTATGCGCTAATAAAAATCTACGTGTGTGCGAAATATCTTTCTCTTCATCAGAAGGTACTTTAATTTCCTATTCTTCCTGGTGTTGCAGATCATTGCATTATCGTTCTTATTCCGGTACAATAAATTTCATGAGGCCGCCTTCATGGGCGTAGCTAATGAAATTACCGGCCGTGTTGGCGCTCAATACAGCAATGTGGAATATTATTTTCATTTGAAGAAGACCAATGAAGCGCTGGCCTCGCAAAATGAAACCCTGCTGAATGCATTGAAGGATAATATCCAGTCGCCCGATACCGCTTCCATTTTCGTTAAGGATACGCTTTCTTTCGATTCGCTTGGAAACAACGCCAGGAAATACATCTGGCGCCTGGCCCGCGTGGTGAATAAATCGGTAAGCCTGCAGAATAATTATCTCACCATTCATCGCGGCGAAAAACAGGGCGTAACCAAGGATATGGGGGTGACGGGCCCTGACGGAGCGGTGGGGATCGTGGTAAATACCAGCGAAAATTTTGCGGTAGTGATGACCATCCTCAACCGGCGAAGCAGCATCAGCGCCAAGTTGAAAAGAACAGGGGAAATCACCAAGATACACTGGGACGGCGACTCGCCGGAGTTTGTCACCATGACCAATCTGCCCGTGAGCGTGCCGGTGGCCAAGGGCGACTCGGTGATCACCAGCGGTTATTCCTTAGCGTTTCCGCCGGGTATCCTGATCGGAACCATCGATGAGGTCGTCAAGGATCCGGCGAGCAATTTTTATAGGCTGAAAGTAAAAACCGCCACCAATTTTTATAATGTGGAATATGTGTATGTGGTTGACAATATGCAGGCCGAAGAACAGAAAAAACTAGAGGAGGCAACCCGAAGGAACCAATGAATAAACTGCTGAAAAATATTATCAGGTTCATATTGTTCATCCTTGTGCAGGTGTTCGTGCTTTTCCAGGTAAAGCCCCTGCATCAGTTCATCGTTCCCTACCTGTATTTCCTGTATATTTTATGGCTGCCTTTCAATACGCCGAGAGCAGGGCTCGCCCTGGTAGGGTTTGCTTTTGGATTGAGCCTTGATTATTTTACCAAGACGCCGGGACTGCACGCCGCCGCCTGCACGCTGATCGCTTACCTGCGGCCCTTCCTGATCAATATCCTGATACGGCAGGAAGGAGCGGAGCTTAATTACCGCTCTCCTTCCATTACCAGCATGGGACTAACGCCCTATGCAACATATATTTTCATTTTAACTTTTATCCATAACGGATATCTTGTATTTTTAGAATGGCTGGATTTCGGAACTTTTTCTTATTTCATCGGTAAAGTATTGGCCACAACCGGCGTGAGTATGCTGCTTATCTTTGTGGTTGAATTGCTTTTCTTCAGGAAAGAAAAATTCCGGACCAATACAGCTTAATATATCCTATGTCCGTTTTTAATCAGTCTAGAAGCTCCATTATCCGCCTTATCTTTCTCGGCGTATTCCTGATCATTATCCTGCAGTTGTTTAACCTGCAGGTGCTCTCCGACAATTACCGTCAGCTCGCCTATAACAATGCCGTATTCAGAAAAGTCGACTACCCCCATAGGGGTATCATCTACGACCGGAACGAGAAGGCCATTCTCAACAATACCATCATGTACGACCTGGTGGTAACGCCTACGGAGGTGAAAAATATCGATACCGCCAGCTTGTGCAGGTTGCTGGGCATCACTACCGATGAATTTATCGGCCGGCTGAGAGACGCGATATACAAGAACGGCCGGTACCGCCCCTCTATTTTCGACGACCTGCTTCCCCCCGATACCTATGCGCGCATGGAGGAGAACATCTGGAAATTTCCGGGGTTCGCGCTGGTTGAACGTCCTGTGAGGGTGTACCCCTTTAATGCCGCCGCCCATATTATGGGCTATGTGGGAGAGGCCGACGCCAATATCATCAAACGCTCCAACGGTTTTTACCAGATGGGCGATTATGTGGGCAGAAGCGGGCTGGAAGCGTATTATGAAAGCGTGCTGATGGGTAAAAGAGGATTGAAAAACCTTATCAAGGATAACCGTAACCGCCTGGTGGGAAGTTATGAGAACGGTCGTTTCGACACGGCGTCGAGTCCCGGGCGCGGCTTGCGGACCTATATCGATATTGAAGTGCAGCAGCTGGCCGAAAAACTCATGGAGGGAAAAGTGGGCGCCGCGGTAGCGATAGACCCGAAAACAGGCGGTATTATCGCTATGGCTTCGGGGCCTAATTACAATCCCAATGATCTTACCGGGCCAAATAAACAGAAAAACTACGCCAATCTTGTGCTGGATGTGGCCGGTCCGCTATTGAACAGGGCCGTGCAGGGCAATTATGAGCCCGGTTCCACATTTAAGCCGCTGGGCGCCCTGGTCGCGCTGGACGAAGAGCTGATAACGCCTTCCTTCGGGTATCCCTGCGGCGGCCGTTATTATGCCTGCGGAAACGGGAAACCTGCCTGCACGCACAGCAATCCCGGTCATGCGGCCAACCTGCGGCTGGCGGTGGCCAATTCCTGCAACTCTTATTTTACCCATATCTACCGGCTTGCCGTGGACAATCCGAAATACCGGGGCAAAGCCGGTTATAGCCGTTGGAAAGAATACATGAACGATTTTGGGCTGGGCGTTAAAATAGGTATAGATATCCCCGGGGAAGACCGTGGGCTGATCCCCGATACCAGCGTGTATAACCGGGTGTATCGCAACTCATGGAATTCCTGCACCAATCTTACCCTGGGCATAGGGCAGGACATGATGCAGTCGACCCCCCTGCAACTGGCGAACGCCATGTGCATTATCGCCAATAAGGGATTTTATTATCTCCCTCATTTTGTAAAGGAAATTGATAANNATGCAGGATGTGGTAGAGCGGGGCACTGCCAGGGCGGCCAAGATACCGGGTATTGATATTTGCGCTAAAACCGGCACCGCGGAAAAATACCGCATCATCGATAAAAAAAGGATCAAGCTCAAAGACAACTCGGTGTTTGTATGTTTTGCGCCGAGGGAAGATCCAAAGATCGCTATTGCCGTGGTGGTGGAAAATGCCGGTTTCGGTTCTACCTGGGCGGCGCCCATTGCTTCGCTGATGATGGAAAAATACCTCAACGATACGTTGCGGCCGGAGCGGGTGAAAGAGGTAGAAAGAATTGCCGCCGCCAACCTGATGCCTTCTTATTTAACCAGGCTGCAATACATAGAAGATTCTACCAGGGCCTTTAAGTGGTTTGAAATGACCAAGGACAGCGCGTATATCAGGAAGTTCTTACGCCCTGGTTCGAGGCCCGTTAAAAACGAAGGGAAAAAACCTGAAGCCCCGGCAAGGTCCGCCTCTGCTACGGCGATGATAGCGCCCAAAGAGAACGATCATGGATCGCCCTTATTCATCAACCCCAATAAAGGCATATAATGAACCATAAGAATGCCGCAATATCAAAGGGGATCGACTGGGTGATCATCTGGCTGTATGTTGCGCTGGTGGCTGCGGGCATACTGAGCATTTTTTCTGTTACCTACCGCGAGGGAGAAGATGTGCTGAATGGCTTTCTGAAACTGCAAACAGATTATGGCAAGCAGGCGCTTTTCTTTGTGATTTCCCTGGTCGTTGGGCTGTTTATTCTTCTTACGGACAGTAAGTTCTTTACGGCGACCGCCAATATCTGGTATGCGGTCGGGATATTTTTATTGCTGTTGGTGTTTCCTTTCCATACAGAAGTAAAAGGAACGGAATCCATCATCCGCTTCGGCGATTTCCAAATGCAGCCTGCGGATATCTGTAAGATCTTTGTAAACCTGGCATTGGCCAAGTATTTGTCGCGCATAGAAACCGATTTTAGTAAACCCCGCGCGCAGCTGATCGCTTCCGCCATTGTGCTGACGCCCGCATTGCTCGCTATAGCCCAGAAAGAAACAGGGCTGGCGTTGGTTTATTTCGCCTTTTTCCTGGTCATGTTCAGGGAGGGACTGCCGGCTATCTACCTGGTTGTCGGTTTCTCCTTTGCAGCGCTGGTCGTAGCCACGCTATTGGTGGAGAAAAATACCCTGGCGATCATTCTTACCGCGATCGCAGCGATCTCGATATACCTGTTGAGAAAACAGATGAAGCGCAATAAAAAACTATTGTTCGGCGTAGCCCTTATCTGGCTGGTATGCGTGGGCATACAACGGTTTGCCGTTCCCTTTCTTTTTACGCATGTGCTGCAGAAACACCAGGTAGAACGTATATTTTCCCTGTTGGGAACGGAGAATCCCTATGCCGCTATCAATAATGTCGAAGGCGAAGAAGCTCCGGCGTCAAAAGAGAAAACTTCAGACTATAACGTGCGGCAAAGCAAGATCGCTATCGGCAGCGGCGGCGTTACCGGAAGAGGATTCTTGAAGGGAACGCAGACCAGGTTTGATTTTGTGCCCGAGCAAAGAACGGACTTTATCTTTTGCACCATCGGGGAAGGGTTTGGGTTCATAGGGAGCGTTATCTTTTTGAGTTTATACCTGTTCCTGTTATTACGGATCGTTACCATTGCCGAACGACAGCGAAGCGTGTTTAGTCGTTGTTATGCTTACGGCGTGGCTTCCGTGATCTTTTTCCATATTGCTATCAATATCTGCATGACCATTGGCCTGGCGCCGGTGATCGGCATTCCCCTGCCTTTTGTGAGTTACGGCGGCACTTCCCTGCTTACTTTTTCCGTGATGCTTTTCATCCTGATCAGGCTGGATGCCGATAGGCAAATGGCGTTGAGGTGAGTTTAAAGTGGTTGAATTTGCATCACACCCCGAAAACATCCCCGAAAAAAATACAGCAAGCCATAGCGGATTTATGTAAGACGACAGTTCGACGCTATGATCGGCTATAGTAGTTCTCCTTATCGTCCGCCGAAGCAATACCATCAATAGCAAATGGCATTAGTCCGCTTCAGTTTGTAAATTTGCCGGATGAAGATCATCCCGCTTAGCGAAGGCGCTTTCACCGTAGATAAGACCAAGGTATTTGTTCCATTTGAGATAGGGTCGGACCAGTTGCGCGACAGGCCGGTAGGCAGCCTGCTCGTTGAGGTGCAGCCCTTCCTGGTGATCACCGACCAGGATCTGTTGTTGCTGGATACAGGCTTGGGATTTGTGAACGACAATGGGGTAATGCAGTTGCACCAGCTGATCATGAACGCAGGCATAAATCCGTCCGAAGTAACCAAAGTGCTGATGTCGCATTTGCATAAGGATCATTCGGGGGGGATATGTTTAAAGAATAACGCCGGAAGCGCCGGCGCGCTTGCTTTTCCAAACGCCGATTATTATGTGCAGCAAAAAGAGTTCGAGCTGGCCATGAGCGGAACAGGCTCGTATAAAAAAGAAGATATCGCCTGCCTGCAGGGCTCGGACCGGCTGAAATTTATGGATGGCGACGGCTCGATATCCGGGTACATTCATTATGAGGTCACTGCGGGGCATAGCCCCTTTCACCAGGTGTTCCGGATCGATGCAGGCGGCAGGAAGATCTTTTTTGGCGGCGACGACGCGCCCCAGCTTTCGCAGATGCGAAAACGGTATATCGCCAAATATGATTATGACGGGAAAAAATGCATGGAGCTCCGGCAGGAATGGTGGGAGACCGGCCAGCAGGAGGGTTGGTCCTTTTTATTCTATCATGATATTAAGGCGCCTGTCTATCCCCCATCCGGCGATTCCGGTAAGCGATAAGGAGCGGTTTGAAAATCTGCCGTAAAACTCAATGAACAATAAAAAACAAGAAGCTTCTTGTAGTCTATAACCCAAACGAATCACAGGGTATTAAATAAAACGCTTATCAATAACCGAACTATAATACTATCGGTTTTCCTAAGGGAGAAAGACAAACGATCCCCTAATGCCCTTTTCTCTTCCGGTCCCGGAGTTCTTTCAGGATGATATTGCGGAACTCTTTCTCTGACTGAAAGAAAAGATTGGCTTTTTCGGCGGATAAGGTATTGGTGAATTCCTGGTTGTACTTTTTGCGGATATTCAATACGCGCTCTTCTGTTTTGATTTCCGATTCCTTTTGCTGGCGGCTATCCATGCGGGCCTGCCGCATCTCCGCTTCATAGCGGTTGTAGGCCGGCCAGAACTTTTGCGCCTCCGCGGGGGAGAGATCTAATTTTTCTGTAAGAAAGGCGATCTTATACGTCTGTAACCTGCTCTGGCCCCGGCGACTGGTATCCCTGTCCTGCGCGGTCGCCGATAGGAAGGCGGCAAAACAAAGTATGGGTAGCAATAAATTCTTCATTCTATAATTATTTAACGTATATCCTTATGCGATTCATACCGCATACTGCTTTTAATTGTTGAAGCGCTCCTCCATGTTGCCGGTTTGGATAAGGTAGCTTTGCAGCGTCTCATCCGGAATATCAGCCAGCATATCCTGCAGATCGTTCAGGCTGAGGTCCGCAAAAGCCAGTATCGCTTCGTCGGGAAGGAACAGGCTTTCCGTTTCCAGGTAATCGCCTATTTCCGTAGCGCTCAGGCTTCCTATTTCTTCAGGCGATACATTGGTTAAGCCGCGTTGATCGTTTCCGGATGTTGCAACTGCCGGCCGGTCTTCTCCCGTCAATGGATAGTCGCTCCGGTTATCCATGAATATCCATCCTGCGCCGGCTATTAGTCCAGCTACCAGCGCCGCTGCCGCATAGCGTATCCATTTGGGCCTTGCCGGAAGCGCTATGATCTTGGCCGGCGCGCGATTTTCGCTTTCGGGTCGTGCCGCGTCCCCGGTTGCCGGATCGACGGGCGCTGTTGCAGCTGCCGTTTCCGAATGTTTTATCTTGTCCAGCAGCTTGCCGGGGAATTCCTGGAAATAATTTTCAGGGATGGTATAGGGATTCTTCTCCCGTATATTCCCGGGCAGCGAGATCCCTTCTTCGTCCAACCCGGACCTGAGCTTATCCAGGATGCCAGATCCCAACCCCTCAAAATAACCTTCGGGAACGCTGAAGGGGAGCTTTTTATCCATGTTTGCCAAAACCCCGGATAATCCCTGCAGTTCTTCTGACGGACTTATCGCAGTCTCTGAACGTTCCTGCAATTCCAATGAAGCGTTTGTTCCAACTGAACCCTCTGAAAGTCCTAGCGATTTTTCTGAAGAGCTTGCTTTGACCCTCGCTAAAATCGCAGCCGGCAGCTCATCAAAATATCCCGCAGGCGGCGCCGCAAAAGGCAGTTGCCTTTTCATGCCTGCCAGCACGGGGCTGATGGCTGCTAGTTCCTCCATTATCGTTTGGCTCGTATTCATTGGCTGTATAATCTGATATAAGACGATTTACCCGCCGGAAAGTTTAATGATCTATGGTATTTTCTCCCTTACTGCCGCCAGGCAATCTTATTTATCCCGCCACTTGCTATCTTTTCGTTCCCTGGTCTATTGCGCTCCCCGGGAGGTCTCATAGCCCTCCTGAAAATATATTAACCTATTAATTATCAAATATTTATAAATATAATCAACCGATTGCCACCCTAATGATTCAGCATATAGTCTTCTATTTTTTTCACGGCATGATGATAAGAAGCTTTCAGCGCGCCTTCAGAAGTATCCAACACCTTGCTCATCTGTTCATAAGGCATTTCATCGTAATAACGCAGGCTGAACACCAGCCGCTGTCTTTCCGGAAGCTGCTGTATGGCTACCTGTAATTTCCACTCTAGTTTATTGGGGTCGAAATGTTTGTCTGCCGTGATCTTGTTCTCCAGGTGGGGGGATACATCGTCGAACGGTACGGAGGCTTTTCTTTTTTGCTGTTCGAGAAAGCTGAGGCACTCGTTGGTAGCCACCCTATATAGCCAGGTGTATAACTGGGCGTCTTCCCGGAATTGCTGAAGGCCGTTCCATACGCGGATAAAAACATTCTGCAGCACATCGTTGGCGTCCTCATGATTGATCACCATCCGGCGCACATGCCAGTAGAGTTTTTCCTGGTATTTCCGGACGATGGCCGTGAAAGCCTGTTCTTTGGTAGAAGGATCGCGGAACTGCGCCAGTAATTCGCTATCGGGGATATCGACTGCCATGTATACTATTTACCATTGGTTTGCGGATAGACGATCCCTCCTTACTTACGCGCCATTACTTTTTCAACGGCGGCAAGTATATCGGGCGTGTCCAGGCCATACTTTTTCAGTAATTCCGTAGGCGTTCCGCTTTCTCCGAAGGTATCCTTTGTACCGATGTATTCAATGGGGATCGGGAAATTTCTCGCTGCGGTTTGCGCAATGGCATCTCCCATTCCGCCAATAATATTGTGTTCTTCCACGGTGACGGCGCATCTTGTTTTAGAGATGGAAGCAATGATGGCTTCCGTATCCAGGGGTTTGATGGTATGAATATTCACCACCTCGGCTTTAATGCCTTTTTCTTCCAGTATTTTTCCGGCTTCAATGGCTTTCCATACCATATGGCCGCAGGCAAAAATGGAAACATCGGAACCTTCCGAGAAAAATTGAGCCTTACCGATCTGGAATAGTTCTGTAGCCGACGTGAAAATAGGCCAGCTGGGGCGTCCGAAACGAAGGTATACCGGGCCATTGTGTTCAGCAATAGCCAGGGTGGCCGCCTTGGTCTGGTTATAATCGCAGGGCACAACGACGGTCATGCCGGGAAGCATTTTCATCAATCCGATATCTTCCAGTATCTGGTGCGTGGCTCCGTCCTCGCCCAGCGTAACGCCGGCATGGGATGCGCATATCTTTACATTTTTTCCGGAATAGGCCACAGACTGGCGTATCTGGTCGTACACGCGACCGGTGGAGAAATTGGCAAAAGTGGTGGTGAAAGGGATCTTTCCGCCAATGGTCAATCCCGCGGCAATGCCGATCATATTGGCTTCAGCAATACCTACCTGTACAAATCTTTCAGGAAACTCCTTGATGAACTGGTTCAACTTCATGGAGCCGGCAAGATCGGCGGTAAGCGCTACAATATTGGGGTTCTTCCTGGCTGCTTCTACAATGCCATCGCCGAATCCGCTTCTTGTATCTTTTTGCCCGGTTGACTGAATATCTTTAAGCATGTTGTTTTTTTTGATGGTGCAAAGTAACAGGAATCAGTTCAGATCATAGGACTTGCTCTGGAAAAACTTTTCATCCACCTTAAGACGCTGTTCCCATTTCCATGCCGTTAACATCATATCGGCAAGCGTGTATTTGGTTTCCCATGCCAGCATTTTACGGGCGTATTCATTGTTTGCAAAGATCGCCACCACATCGCCGGGACGGCGGTCGCCAATGGTATAATTAAGCGCAACGCCGCTTACTTCCTCAAAGGTTTTAATGGCTTCCAGCACAGTGACCCCGTTGCCCGAGCCCAGGTTAAACACCTCGCATCGCTTGGACGACCGGCCGTTGATCAGGAACTGCACGGCAAGGGTATGGGCATGGGCGATATCGCATACATGAATATAATCCCTGATGCAGGACCCGTCGCGGGTGGGGTAGTCGTCGCCATATACGGTCACCTGCGGCAGCCTGCCAATAGCGGTCTGCGTGATCACGGGTACCAGGTTGGCTGGCTTTCCGATGGGCAGCTCCCCGATCAGGGTAGAAGGATGGGCGCCGACGGGATTAAAATACCGCAGCAAAACGCTTTGGGACGGATTGGCTTTGGAAAACTCGTTGATGATCTGCTCGCCCATCTGCTTGGTGTAACCGTAAGGCGATTCGGCAGGCTTGGGCGGCGTTTGTTCCGTTACCGGGATAACATCGGGATTGCCATAGACCGTGCAGGAAGAAGAAAATACAAAATAGGGAATATTAAATTCCTGCACGCATTTCAGCAGGTTGATCAGCGACACCAGGTTGTTCTCAAAATACATCAGGGGTTGTTCCACCGATTCGCCCACGGCTTTAAAAGCGGCAAAATGAATAATGCCGACGATATCGGTGTTCTCCTGGAAAATGGCAAAAGTATCGTCGAAATTGCAGAGGTCGACCTTGTAGTTCTTGATCTTTTTCCCGGTGATCTTTTCAATGCCTTCCAGTATCCTTGGGGAAGATCTTGAGTTATTGTCCACCGAGATCACGTCAAAGCCATTCTCAACCAGGTCTACAATGGTATGAGAGCCTATGTATCCGCATCCGCCTGTAACCAGAATTTTTTTCATTCGCGTGTTTTTTATTTAGTTTTCTTTTACCAGGTTCATCAGGTATTTTCCGTAACCGCTTTTCAGGAGCGGCTGCGCCATCGCGATCAGCTGCTCCCGGGTGATAAAACCCTTCCGGTAAGCTATTTCTTCGATACAGGCGATCTTAATGCCCTGCCGCTGCTCAATGACCTGGACAAACTGGGCCGCCTGCATCAGGGAATCGAAGGTTCCGGTATCGAGCCAGGCCGTTCCCCGGTCTAATATGGAAACGGTCAGCTTTCCCCTGCGAAGATATTCTTTATTTACTTCGGTGATCTCATATTCGCCTCTCGCGCTGGGTTTCAGCGATTTGGCTATGGCGACCACCTCGTTGTCGTAGAAATAGATGCCGGGAACGGCATAGGCGCTTTTGGGCGTAGCGGGTTTTTCTTCGATCGATATGGCTTTTCCCGCCTTATCGAATTCCACCACTCCATATCTTTCGGGGTCGCTGACATGATAAGCATAAACGATCCCCCCGTGGGGATCGGTATTTTTTGAGAGTTTTTCGCCCAGCCCAGTCCCGTAAAAAATATTATCGCCCAGCACCAGGGCCACTTTTTCCCGGCCTATAAAGGATTCGCCGATCACAAAGGCCTGCGCCAGTCCGTTCGGCGTAGGCTGTTCTGCATAATCAATAGCTATTCCCCACTGACTACCGTCGCCCAGCAGACGCCTGAATTGAGGAAGATCGTGCGGGGTGGTGATGATCAGTATTTCATTGATCCCTGCCAGTAAAAGCGTGGAAAGCGGATAATAGATCATGGGCTTATCGTAAACCGGCATGATCTGCTTGCTGATGGCATAGGTAATGGGATGCAATCTCGTGCCGGATCCGCCTGCCAGAATAATTCCTTTCATAGATATATAGGTTTTCTATTACCTGTTTCGCCCGCCAAAGTAGGAAGAAAGGTTTAGATAATAAAGAAGTCGGGGGTATTAAAATCCGCCAAAAAACAGCTTCCCGATATAATAGATAACGCCTGCAAGGAGCGCGCTGACGGGGATGGTCAGGATCCAGGCCCATAACAGGTTAATGGTTACGCCCCATCTTACGGCCGACAGGCGTTTGGTGGCGCCCACGCCGATGATAGAGCCGGTAATGGTGTGGGTGGTGCTCACCGGGATGCCCAGGTGCTCGGTGAGGTATAAGGTAGCGGCGCCGGCGGTCTCCGCGCTCACGCCTTCCAGCGGCGTTACCTTGGTAATACGGGTGCCCATGGTTTTAACGATCTTCCAGCCGCCGCTCATGGTGCCGAGCGCGATGGCAGAGAAACTGGCCAGGGGAACCCACATATAGGCAGAGACGAATTCATTGAAACTCATGTCCACGCCCCGTTGTTTTTCATAAAATATGATGGCCGCGCCAATAATGCCCATTACTTTCTGGGCGTCGTTGCCCCCGTGCCCGAGGCTGAACAGCGCCGAGGAAACGAGCTGTAGCCTTCTGAACCAGCTATCGGCCCGGTAGGGGTTGGCCCGTCGGCATACATTGACAATAAACACGGTTATCAGGAAGGCCATAAACATGCCGATCAGGGGCGCAAGAAAGATAAAAGCGACCGTGGGAAGCACTTTTGCATAGTTGATCACGGAAATGCCATTTTCGCTTATGGCGCCGGCATGGGCCACGGCTGCGCCGATAAAACCGCCCAGCAGGGTATGGGAGGAGCTGGAAGGAATGCCAAACCACCAGGTAAGCAGGTTCCAGATAATGGCGGCCACCAATCCGGCGAAGATCACTTCGAGGGTGATGAAATTTTCATTCACCGATTTGGCGATGGTATTGCCGATCTTGAATTCGCCAATAAGGTACTTGGAAACAAAAAATGCGGCAAAATTGAAAAAAGCGGCCCAGACCACGGCCTGGAACGGCGTCAGCACCTTGGTGGAAACAATCGTGGCGATGGAATTGGCCGCATCATGAAAACCGTTTATATAATCAAAGATCAATGCCAGTGCGATAATAACTACCAGGAATGTCATAACTAATCGGTTTTCAGATTCGGTCCGGTTTTGCTGATTCGTTGGTTGATTTGCCGGGATATGCTAAATCCTCTGCTCTCCGGAACCCTGCCCTATTTGGCAAAACGGAAAGGCTGCTTCCACCGGTTGCCAGTGTTCGCTTGCAACACAGAAGGCTTCCGGCTGGGGTATCAGGCGTATTTAATAATAATTGATTCAATAACATTTGCGGCATCCTCGCATTTATCCGTAACGATTTCCATCACCTGGTAGATCTCTCTTTTTTTGATGACTTCCTTGGCATCCGGCTCTGTCTCAAACAGGCGGTCGATGCTCATGTCGAAAATATCATCCGCCTGGTTTTCAATACTGTTCACTTTCACGAGCGCTTCAGTGATCTTCCGCATATCGCGCATATTGCGCAACTCCCTCACTGCCAGGCTGATCTGCTCGCTGCTCTGTTCAATCAGCTCGGCCATTTTCTGGATGCCCTGATCGCTGGGGTTAACCTTATAAAAATTTAATTTTTTTGCGGTGCCGAAGATATAGTCGCAGATATCGTCCAGGGAAGTGGCGAGATAGTGGATGTCCTCGCGGTCAAAAGGAGTGATGAAGTTTCGGCCCAGCTCTGTGAAGATCTGGTGGGTGAGGTCATCATTAATGTGTTCCAGGTCCTCGATCTGGGAGGTCAGGATGGCCCTTTTGTCGTAATCGGGTTCTTTTACCACCGCCTTTAGCAGCTTGCCCATCTTCGATACCGTGTCGGCCACTTCCTCAAAAAGAGAATAAAAAACCCTGTCCTTCGGCATAAAAATCTTCATTATCGAATTTAATCCCATCAGGTATTTTTTTTGCGTAAAAATAGAACTATTAAAAGAGGATACCCCTATAACAGAATTGATAATAATTTCTTAACATCGCCGCTGCTTACCTTTGTCCGCCATATTTCTATCCTTCTATTATGAACACAAAGCTACCTGTTTATCCTGTTTTTTGCATCGTATTGGCCTGTTTTTTACAATTGCCGGTAAAAGCCCAGTTCCTGATGGACATGATTGACACCTCAAATGCAGCGGAAAAGGGGTTATGGGCGATATATAAAAAAGACGATCATCTGCAGATCAGCGCCTATTTTCAACCCCAGTTCCAGGTGGCTCAGCAGAAAGGGGTGGACCATTACAGCGGGGGGGATGATTTTTCCCGGTATTCCAATAACCGGTTTTTATTGAGAAGGGCGCGATTGAGGGCAGACTATGCGCATTTTAATGCATCCGGACAACCCCAGGCGCAGGTGGTGATGCAAATAGACGGAACAGAAAGGGGAGTGGTGATCAGGGATATGTGGGCGCGGTTCTACGAGAACGAATGGGAACTGCTTTCTTTTACCGGGGGAGTGTTTGCCCGCCCCTTTGGTTACGAGGTAAACCTTAGTTCCAGCGACCGGGAAACTCCCGAAAGGGGGCGGATGTCGCAGATATTAATGAAAACGGAAAGAGACCTGGGCGTTATGGCTTCTTTTGAGCCCAGAAAGAAAGATCATCCGCTGCGGTTCATGAAAATAGCAGTTGGCGTGTTCAATGGCCAGGGATTGACCGGGCCGCAGGAATATGACAGCTATAAAGACATTGTTGGCAGGATATCGCTCAATCCCTATCCGCTTACCCCGAAAGTTAAAATAAGCGCAGGCCTCTCGGTGTTACAGGGAGGCATTGCGCAAAACAGCAAATATCTTTATTCGGGCGGCGCAATGGTAAACGGGCATGAGGCATTCAGGGTCGACTCCTCCGAAAGCAATATCGGCAAGAAAGCGCCCAGGAAATATTACGGCGCCGATGCGCAGTTGTCTGTCAGGAATCCCTGGGGCCGGACGCAATTAAGAGGGGAATACTGGATGGGGACGCAGACCGGCAGCGCGCGTCATTCGGAAACGCCGGGGTTCCTTTTGGACGAGCCCTATTATGTGCGCGACTTCAATGGCGGGTTTTTCTATTTACTGCAGGATATTGTGAATGAAAAGCATCAGCTGGTCGTAAAATACGACTGGTACGATCCCAATACCGAACTCCAGGGCCGCGAAATAGGCATGCCGGATACGCATACGCATTGGGGCGATATAAAATTTGAGACGATCGGCCTGGGGTATAACCATTATTTTAATAAAAATATTAAACTGATGCTCTGGTATGATTGGGTAACCAATGAACATACCCAACTCGAGGGGTATACTGCCGACCTGAAGGATAATATTCTCACCTGCCGGGTGCAGTTCCGGTTCTAGACGCGATGGCCTTATTTCCAAGGCAACCATAATAATTGGTAACGATTTCTTAATGTTGGCGTAACATACCGGTAATATGGCGGGCATAGCTTTACCTATCTCGGAAGACACCCCGGTTTCCCAAAACTTAATATTGGCATGGGGCTTTAATTATTAAGTTTGTTTCCCCATCAAATAAAACCGCATTATGGCAAAAAATGAGAAGGCAGATAAAAAAGAAAAGTCTGCAAAAAAGGAGAAGGCAGACCCAGGGAAAAAGATAAAAAAGCACAAATCGGGCTCAGCAAAAAAGGAAAAAGCGGATGCCGGGGAAAAGAGAAAAAAAGAGAGATCGGGTCCGGCGAAAAAAGCAGAAAGGAAAGCGGCCAGGGTTTCGCAACATCAATCGTTAAAAGCGGAAGCAAAAGCTAAAAAAGAAGCGCTCCGGTTGGCCGCGGAAGAACGTCTCGGGCGGGTAGTAGAAAAACTCGCCGACGCTTTTTCAGATCTCAAGCCTGCCCTGGGAGACAAGGCATTCGGGAAACTCATTCAGAAAGCCGGAAAAATATTAGCCGGCGCAAAAGAGAAAAAGAAATAAGCGCCTTAATTGCTATCTTTTTAAGGGCGCTTATTTACGCGGGGTTTAGGGGCTAATCAATATCAGTTATTCGATAATAAGCCGTTGGGTATACAGGGCGTTGTTCTTTTTGTTGGTCGCCCTTACGATATAATGCCCCTTCGGCAGCTTGTTTTGCGTTGTGGAAATAGTGGTAAGCAGCGTGTTGTTTTCCTGCCGCCGCAGCGCCAGCTGTCCTTTCTGATTATACAGTTCCAGTTGCCAGGGCCCGGCATCCGGAAATACGATCGTTACATCGCTGCCCCGGGCAGGATTGGGATACAAACGCAGGCCCGATTTCTTCAGATCGTCCAGGTTAACGACGCGCAGCTCGGAATAGGTTGATTTTCCATCGCTCCCGGTTTTCTTTATGCGGAAAGTTATTTTTCCCGACTCGCCATTAACTGGCACATATTGATAAGCGTATTCGCCGGAGCCATTGCTTTGGTCGTCGGCGGCAAATGTTTTTACGGCGGTATAGCTTTCTCCATTTACGCTTTTCATCAACTCGTAAGTTGTGCCCGGTTGCTCGTTCGCGGTAAGCCAGCGGATATATACAATATCATTTTGTTTAATGGCGCTGAACGACCGGATATCATCTGCGAGGGTGATGGAGTTATCGCAATAAGTATAGATCACCATGAAATGGACCTCGTCCTGCGCATCTCCTTGTAAAGTGACGCTAAAGCCGCCTGTCATCGTGGTGCCCACATCGGTGGAGTAAGTAAAATTTACGTCTCCGGCTCCCATGAAATCTGCCGTATTGTATATTTCCTCGTTGATCGCCGTATCCTGGTTTAAGATGAATATCGGCGATTGATCGAAGAAATCCGGCCCCGATCCGGCAATGCCGTCGCTGGCGGCCAGAAGGTAATTTGTCCTGGGACTTGTGTGTAAAAACTCGGTCTCGAAGCCGTCAGGGCCCCAAAGCAGGTCTTCACGATTGATCCTCACGCCATAATTTTTATTCGCAACATCGTTGTTTTCTATGGTAAAGCTGTACGATAGGGTAACCACAGAGACCAGCCGCACGCTCAGCAGCGTCCCTAAACCGGGATCAAACTTTGGAAAAGAGAACTGATAAGGCGGGTTTTGCTGGGTGCCGCTGCCGATCACCGTAGTATCATGTATGTTTGTTTGGATTACGCATTGCGCAGCAGCCTGCACATACAGGATGATTGCCAATATAAGCAGGGGCAACTTATTGATCAGGGCCCTTTTACGAGGTTTAACCGGATAACGGCCCGGCAACTGTAATAGGGTCGACTTATGAATGGCTTTCATAGGCATAAGGATATTGACCTATATAAACTCAAAATGAGCCGGAATAGTATATTTCCGAAGACGATTTTAATGTGGGCCGGCAGGTTTTTGGCGGGAAAAATACTTGACCCGGATCAGTAATTTTTCATAACCTGCTAGTATACATGTAATCATGTATGCTATGGCTCTCTTTTTAATTCCAGCGAAAATCCGATGGTGGTGCCCACTTCCGGCGTGCTCCTGGCATGAATGTTTTGCCCGTGGGCCTCGATAATGTGTTTACAAATGGCCAATCCCAGGCCCGTACCGCCTTTGTCGCGGCTGCGGGCGGCGTCGGTGCGATAAAAGCGTTCGAAGATCCGGTGTAAATGCTCTTCTTCAATGCCGATGCCGTCGTCGCCGATCTCGATCAGCGCATGTTGGTCGTCGGTAGTATAAACGCTGGCAATGATCTGCCCGTTTTGCTTTCCGTATTTGCAGGCGTTCTCCACGAGATTGGTCAGCGTTTGCCGTATCTTTTCCTTATCGGCAAATACCGTTACCGGCGCCTCGCATCCTTTTTTTATGGAGGCCCGGATATTTTTTTCTTTTAATTTGATATCAAGCGAATCATATACTTCGCGGATGAGGTCCTGGATAACAAAATTCTGTTTGTATAGCAGTTGTTCTCCGCTTTCCAAACGGGTGATCTCATCCAGGTCATTGATCAGGTTAACCAGGCGATCCACATTTTTGGACGTATTCTTAAGAAATCGCTCGCCGACGTCTTTGTCTTCCAAAGCGCCGTTCAGCAGCGCATCCACATAACCCTGTATGGCGAAGATGGGCGTTTTGAATTCATGGGAAAGGTTCTGCAGAAACTCCTTCCGGTACGCTTCATTCTTCTGCAGCATCGCTATTTCCTCGTTTCTTTTGGCGCCCCATGCTTCCACGTCTTCCCTTACCTGGTCTATGCTTTTATCGGGAAGCACATATTTAAAATACACTTCTTCTTTTTTGGTGGCCTTGGTTTGATAGATCAGTTTATAGATCAACTTGATCTTCCTGTAGATGAATCTTTCCAGGGTGAAGAGGATCAGCCAATAGCTGCCGAGCCAGATCACTGCCAGCGAGATCAGCGCGATGATTTCGTTGCGGGTGATAAGACAGATGCCCAGCGCGATGGGAATACTTAACGCCGCCGACGTTAGCGCGGAAAGCTTGCGGGGAGACATGTTTTTGGCAGTGAACATAAGCTCAGATAAGGATTAAAGATCAAACTTATATCCCACTCCTTTGACGGTGGAGATACAATCGACGCCCAGCTTCTGCCTGACCTTGCGGATATGCACATCGATGGTGCGATCGCCTACAATGACCTCGTTTCCCCATACCTGGTTCAATATTTCATTGCGTAGAAATACCCTTCCGGGTTTGGAGGCCAGCAGGTGAAGCAGTTCAAATTCTTTTTTCGCCAGCACAACGGGTTTGTTATCCACCCTCGCCTCGTATTTTACAGGATCGATCTCCAGCGCCCCTATTTTGATGACGCCGTTTTCCGGATCCTTTTTTATTCTCCTGAACAGGGCGTTTACGCGGCTCATCAGTACTTTGGGGCTGATCGGTTTTGATACATAATCGTCTGCTCCTGTTTCCAGGCCTTTTATATGGGCGCTTTCATCATTCAATGCGGTAAGAAACATGATGAGGGTGTCTTTGAAAGCAGGTTGCGACCGCAGTATTTCACATACTTCCACGCCGTTTCTTTTGGGCATCATGATGTCGAGGATGATCAGGTCGAACTGGCCTGTTTTTGCTTTCACCAGCGCTTCGTCGCCGTCCTTTGTCGTCGTTACCTCATATCCTTCCCTGGCGAGATTGTACCCGATGATCTCGAGAATATCCGGTTCATCATCTGCAACCAGGACCTTTTTGCGAATTGGTTCCATTCATCAAAAATTTACGCAAAGTTAACCTACGATTTATTCTGGCAAGCCCGGCCAGATTATGAAATTGTTAACAGGAACCCCCTGCCGGGTTTAAGGCAGGTATTCGCCGTTTAATTGTATTTTTATACTTTTATCTTAGCTGCAAGCATTGCGAAGGTATGAGTAAACCCATATTGATCATCTGCGCGATATCCTGCCTGCTGTTCGAAAATATCCTGGCACAAACCGACTATAGCTTTAAAATAGCTACAGACCGCATGCTGTTCCACGATATGGTGGATAAGCAGCAAAAACACTTATACCAGAAAGACGGATCCTTTACGCTATCCCCCGACGAATCTATAAACCTGCACCTGGCCGACGTGTTGATCCGCAGGATAGATGCCCTGCAGGAAAAACTGGAGTCGGATACGGTCATGACCGGACAGGAAAAGGTGAAATCGCTGAAAAGCCTGGAAACCTTATTAAAGGGATTCAACCTGCATAAAAATCATCGCGATTTCCCGGCTACCATTGCCGGCCCGTTGCTCACAGCTTTTGAAGAATGCCTGGCGCTCGACCGGAAAGGAAAGAGTATCGAACCGGTTATCGCCCGGAACAGTTATAGCGTGGGCAGATTGTTGGTCGACTGTTTTGTTTTCCCTTCTGAAAACCCCGGGGTGCAACCTTCGAAGACGCTGCTATTGACAAAATACCTGGAGCTGCACCCCGATGAGATACTTCCCGAGCTCAATAAAAACCCGGGCTATCCCCTGGCCGATCATTTTATTAAGGTAGCCGCCTACCGCGATACGCGTAGACTTTACGATTATGCCGCCGCCCGCAATGCGCTGGGCGACCGCATACGCAATCATCCCGACTCGCTGGTGAAAATGGTCGCAACCATTGCCGCCAGCAAAAGCGGGCAACTTTATTTTCCCTTCCTGGACAACCTGATGAAAGGCGAGATCACGCTCGCGGATATCGACAAGGTAAAAGACAACGACCTTGCTTATTATCGCTTAATGGTTAAGACCAGGATATCCTACGCGAACCGTATGCTTCCGCCTTTCCGGGATTCGGTAATGGGCATGCAGGCCCTTACGGAAAGGATGTCGAGCAAGGCGAAACAATATTTTATCCGCGAGATCAATGCGCTTCATTCGGTGGAAGACGAAAGGGTGCGGTTCAGGCGCCTGGAAGGGCTGACGCCGCAGGAACTGTATTACCTGATCGTGCTTGGCGAGGACGAGATCTATACTTCCAGCTACCTGAACGTGTACAAACGCATATTCCAGCGGATGAGGACGCCTCGCGGCGACAGCTTACTGATGAGCGTGAATGGCGATTATTTTCGCAAATTCCTCAAGATGGCGGCTGCATACAATACCCTCAATGATTTTTTGGGAAAGATGGATAAGGAGAACGCCACCACCACCATGAAGGCTTTTGTGATACGCCTCGAAAGCGCAGAGGGACTGGAAGAGGCGGTGGATGTGGCCGATTCCTACAGCAGTATTATGGACAAGGACCCGGCGTTGGCCCGGTTTATTCTCGACGAGGTGAAATGGAACTACGAGAGAAATGTGGCGAATAACAACAAGAGAGGCATTGTGATCTATAACCTGCTGAAGGTCCTGTTCGAGTCGGCAGATACGGCTTCCCGGACAGATCTTTCCCGGCAGCTGGGCATTGCTTCGGTATATAAACAGGATTATGAATCGCTCGCGGACGAACAGGGGCGCATCATTCAGCAGGTATTCTTTTATGGCGATGAGGACCGCGACGGGCAGCTATCTTATGAAAGTTTTATGAGCATGTTTCGCGGCAGGTCCGAATGGAAGGTGCAGACCAATGAGCATTGGGCTACCATCACTTCCGCCAAGGGCAAATCCGTTTGGATATTTGCCAACAGGCCGTTATTGGGCGATGACGATCCCGATGCGCGCGCGCAGGCCAGGCTGAATGATTATCTTATTGAAAAAGACCTGAAGCCGACCATCGTGATCCACCGCGGGCATAGTTATCATTTGCCCTATACGCTCAAGCAACTGGCGCCTTCTGCAAAGATCGTGGTGCTTGGTTCCTGCGGCGGGTACAATAACCTCAATGAGGTGCTGACGATCTGCGAGGATGCGCAGATCATCTCTTCCAAGCAAATAGGCACGAAGGCGGTCAATGAGCCCATCCTCCAGGCGATCAACAACACCCTGGTAGCGGGCAGGGATATCGACTGGATCACGATCTGGCGCAACCTGAGCTCTCGGTTTACCAATAATGCTTCCAGGGAAAAATTCGACGATTATATCCCTCCCTATAAAAATCTCGGCGCCATCTTCATCAGGGCGTACAGAAAATCCATGGGCGAATAAATTTTTTAAAGCGATATATTGCCAGCCCCGTCTGCGCTGCTGATGATAACAGCGATGCGCCGGTCGGCCCGTTAAAACATTTTACGGGTTTGATAAGACGCTTCCATGAATTCGTATTGGCAACCCGGAAATGACCTGTAAATTTGCCGAATGGCCAAGGGATCAGGAGCGAAAAAAATTTTTGACTTAAGCTTACTGCGCAGGATATTACAGTATGCCGCCCCATACAAAAACAGGTTTTATATCTCGGTGGCGCTGGCCATCATCCTCGCCCTGTTTTCTCCTATCCGCCCTTACCTGATACAGGTCACCATCAACGATTATATCAAACAGGGCGTGGACGGCTCCGGCGAGCTAAAAATGAGAATGCAGGAGCTGGTGATCTGGATCACCATCATCCAGATAGCGTTGCTGCTTCTGGAATCGGCCCTCCGGTTCTATTTCTCCTATATTACGGCCTGGCTGGGGCAAACGGTGGTGAAGGACCTGCGGGTGAAAGTGTACAGTAAGATACTGGGCCTTAATCTCTCGCAGTTCGACAGAACGCCGATAGGCGCCCTGACCACCCGCACCATTAATGATATTGAAGCCATCAACGATATTTTTGCCGAAGGACTGGTGCCGATCATTGCCGACCTGCTGTCGATCCTCTGTATTCTTTTCTTCATGTTTTATATCGACTGGCGGCTGACCCTGATCTGCCTGGCCCCCTTTCCCTTCCTGCTGATCGGGACCTGGATATTTAAGGAAAGCGTCAACAAGTCGTTTATCCGCGTGCGGAATGCGGTCTCCAACCTGAATGCCTTTGTGCAGGAGCATATTACCGGCATGCAGGTGGTGCAGGCTTTTGCTTCGGAAGAAAAGGAATTTGCCAAGTTTAAAAAGATCAATTCCGAACACCGCAATGCTAATGTAAGGGCCATATTTGCTTATTCCATCTTCTTCCCGCTGGTAGAGATAGTGCTGGCCGCGGGAACCGGGTTGATGGTATGGTGGGCTGCTACCCATGCCTATAATATAGAGGGGCCGGAAGCGCATGACCTGATCGGCAAAATGATCTCCTTTTACCTGTTCCTTAATCTCCTGTTCCGCCCGTTGCGCGTGATCGCAGACAAGTTCAACGTGCTGCAAATGGGTATGATCGCCAGCGAACGGGTTTTTAAAGCCCTTGATAACGACGATTATATCCGGCAAGAGGGCAGTTATGCCCCGGACCGGATAAGGGGTAATATCGAATTCCGGAATGTCTGGTTTGCCTATACTGATGAACGTTATGTGCTGAAGAACGTGTCCTTCAGCGTAGCCCCGGGCGAAACCCTGGCCATTGTAGGCCATACAGGAAGCGGCAAGACCTCTATCATCAGCCTGATGAACCGGCTCTACCATATCCGGAAGGGAGAGATCCTGATGGACGGGGTCAGGGTGGAGGATTACCGGCTGGAAAACCTGCGTAAGAACATTGGCGTGGTATTGCAGGATGTTTTCCTGTTCTCAGGATCGGTTATGGACAATATTACCCTGCGTAATCCACGGATATCCCGAGCCCAGGTGGAAGATGCCGCCAAAATGATCGACGTGCATGATTTTATTATGCAGCTGCCGGGCGGATACGATTATAACGTAATGGAAAGGGGCGGGGCCCTCTCGCTCGGGCAAAGACAGCTGATCGCTTTTATCCGCGCGCTTTTGTACGACCCTTCGATCCTGATACTGGATGAAGCCACTTCTTCCGTGGACACCCAAAGCGAGTTGCTTATCCAGAAAGCCATAGATACCCTGATCTCCGGTAGGACCGCCGTGGTCATTGCCCACCGCCTGTCGACCATACGTAAAGCCAGCAAGATCATGGCGTTGGACAAGGGAGAGGTGAAGGAGATGGGCACTCACGAGGAACTGCTTGCACTGGGCGGTTTTTACGCAAAACTCTATCATATGCAGTTTGAAAAGAATATTAAGGCATTATGATGCCAATATTTCGTTTTTTTAAACCCCCATGCTTATCTTTGCGCCAAATTTAGAGACAGGTATGCAAAACAGGACAGTCAAGTCCTTATTGGTAGCGACTTTCAGCATTTTTTCCTTGTTTTTTTCCCCCTTGGCGAACGGACAGGAAAACGCGCATAAGGAAGCTGAGAAATTCGACGCCAACGAGGTAATTTTCGAGCACGTATTGGATGGGCACCAGTTTCATTTTATGACCTATACCGGCTCCGACGGTCAAAAACATCATGTTTCCATTCCCCTGCCTGTGATCTTGTATTCTCCCCAGAAAGGATGGTCCGTATTCATGTCTTCTGCCTTTCACCACGGCGAACACGAGGTGGAGGGGTACCGGCAGGTAGGCAATAAGATCGTTCCTGTAGATCCTGAAGTAACGGTATACGATCTGTCGCTGACCCGCAACGTGGTTCAGATGCTCCTGGCCCTGACGGTATTCGTTTATATCATGCTTTCTATCGCTAAAAAATATGCCGCAGGCACGGGAACCAAAAAAGCGCCTACTGGTTTACAGAATGCGATTGAAGTAGTGATCGCCTTTATCCGCGACGAAGTGGCAAAGCCCAACCTGGGTCATCACTACAAAAAATATCTTCCCTACCTGCTTACCGTATTTTTCTTTATCCTTATCAATAGCATTTTTGCCTTGCTTCCCGGCTCTGCCAACGTAACCGGCAATATTGCTTTTACGGCGGTTTTGGGCGTGATCGCCTTCCTGATCATCTCCTTCAGCGGCACATCCCATTACTGGGGACATATCTTTAACCCTCCTGTTCCCGGCGGCGTTAAACCCATCATGGTGCTGGTGGAGTTCCTGAGCGTGTTCACCAAGCCCTTCGCCCTGATCATACGTCTTTTTGCGAATATGCTTGCCGGTCATATCATCATCATCTGTTTGATTTCGCTGATCTTCATCTTCGGCGGATTGAACAGCGCGATAGGCTGGGGCTTCTCGCCGATATCCATTGGATTTTCCGTATTTATTTACCTGATAGAATTGCTGGTGGTATTTATCCAGGCATTTATCTTTACCAATCTGGCGGCTGTTTTTATAGGGCAGGCGATCGAGGACCCGCACGATCATCACGATAAGGTACAGATAGGCCCTGACGACCCGGTGATCATTTAATTTGAAAAAACTCTTTTTTTAATAGCATAAACACACAACTATGGATTTACTTACAGTATTGTTAAGCGAAGTAGCCTGGGCTAACGCAGGCGGCGCTATCGGCGCTGGTTTGGCTGCAATTGGCGCTGGCATCGGTATCGGACAGATCGGTAAGGGAGCCGTTGAAGCCATTGCGCGTCAACCCGAAGCGATCAACGATATCCGCGCAAACATGATCCTGACCGCGGCATTCGTTGAGGGCGTTGCCCTTTTTGCCGTTATCGCAGGTATTCTGGCGATGTTCGTTTAAAAAATCATTTACTGCATTCAAAGCACAGGGCGGAGAATGCAGTAAATACTTTGCTTCGGCAGATCCGGTTGCGTGAAATGCTATTATCCCTACAATCATTAATTTAAACAGATACTATAAAAAGCGGTTATGGATTTACTCATTCCCTCCTTTGGATTGATCATTTGGACCTTGCTGGCCTTTCTGATCGTGTTTTTTATCCTGAAAAAATTCGCCTGGAAACCTATCTTACAATCGCTCCAGGACAGGGAAAACACCATTGCCGATTCGCTGGCTACTGCTGAAAAAGCCAGGGCGGAGATGGCCCAGTTTAAAAGCGAGAACGAAGCGCTGCTGGCTAAAGCCCGCGAAGAAAGGGGGCAGATCCTGAAAGAGGCCCGCGATACCAAGGACAAGATCATCAACGAAGCAAAAGAGCAGGCCAAGGCCGAAGCCAACAAGATCATCAGCGATGCGCAGGCGGCCATTCACCAGCAGAAAATGGCTGCGCTTACCGATGTGAAGAACCAGATCGGCCAACTGGTGATTGAAGTATCTCAAAAAGTGTTGCGCCGTGAGCTGGGCAATAGCGCGGAACAGGAGAACTATATCAAGCAACTTACAAACGAAGTAAAATTAAACTAAGGAGGGCTGAACGCTATTTATTATGCTTAATCCACGTTTAGCAGGCAGGTACGCAAAATCGCTGATCGATCTGGCGGTAGAAAGGAACCAGCTGGAAGAAGCCCATAAGGATATGGTATTCCTGCAGGCCTTGTGTAAAAGCAATCCTGATTTTGTAGCCCTGCTTAAAAGTCCCGTTATATCGGCCGATAAAAAACAAGCCATTCTCAAAGCCCTTACCGAAGGCAAGGTGAGTGAGATCACCGCAGCCTTCAACGCCTTGCTGATCAGGAAGGGAAGGGAATCCATCTTACCGCAGATCGCTCCCGCCTTTATAGAGCAATACAGGCAATTGAAAGGGATACAGACGGTCAGGCTTACCACCGCTACTCCTGTTAGCGAGGAACTGAAAAAGACCATTGTAGATAAGGTGAAAGCGCAGATGCCTTCAAAGAATATTGAACTCACAGCCTTGGTGGATGAGGGACTGATAGGAGGATTTGTATTGCAGATAGGCGATACGCTGGTAGACGCCAGCATCTCGTACGACCTGAATACGATTAGAAAGCAGTTTTTGAATAACGATTTTATTTATAATATAAGATAAACACTACCTATATGGTTGAAATTAAATCAGACGAAATATCGGCGATATTACGCCAGCAACTAAGCAATTTTAATGCGGGCGCCGACCTCGAGGAAGTGGGTTCGGTACTACAGGTGGGCGATGGTATTGCCCGCGTGTATGGCCTGAATAACGTAAGCAGCGGTGAGCTGGTGGAGTTTGAGAATGGAGTGAGGGCCATTGCCTTAAACCTCGAAGAGGACAATGTGGGCGTGGTATTGATGGGCGACGCCGCAGGGATAAAAGAAGGCTCCAAGGTTCGCCGCACCGGCAAGATCGCTTCTATTAACGTAGGAGAGGGCATGCTGGGCCGGGTGGTGAATACGCTGGGAATGCCTATCGACGGCAAGGGCCCTATCAAGGGAGAAACCTATGAAATGCCCCTGGAACGGAAGGCCCCGGGCGTAATTTTCCGCGAACCGGTAAAAGAACCGCTGCAAACGGGCATTAAGGCGATCGACGCCATGATCCCGATCGGCCGCGGACAGCGTGAGCTGATCATCGGCGACAGGCAGACGGGTAAGACCGCTATTGCCGTTGATACCATCATCAACCAAAAAGAATTCTACGACGCAGGCAAACCTGTGTATTGTATATATGTGGCCATCGGGCAGAAAGCCTCTACGATCGCAGGGGTGATGAAAACCTTTGAAGATTATGGCGCCATGCCGTACACCACTATCGTGGCGGCTTCCGCTTCTGATCCGGCTCCCCTGCAGTTCTATGCTCCGTTTGCCGGAGCGGCCATCGGGGAATATTTCCGCGATACCGGCCGTCCCGCATTGATCATTTTTGATGATCTTTCCAAGCAGGCGGTTGCTTACCGCGAGGTTTCGCTGTTGCTGAGACGTCCTCCCGGTCGTGAAGCTTATCCCGGCGACGTATTCTACCTGCACAGCCGTTTGCTGGAACGCGCCGCTAAAGTGATCAGCGACGACGCAGTGGCAAAGAACATGAACGATCTTCCCGACTCGATCAAGGGGTTGGTGAAAGGCGGAGGTTCTCTGACCGCCCTGCCCATCATCGAAACGCAGGCCGGCGACGTATCGGCATATATCCCCACCAATGTGATCTCTATTACCGACGGCCAGATATTTCTGGAGGGCAACCTCTTTAACTCGGGTATCCGCCCGGCCATTAACGTGGGTATCTCTGTAAGCCGCGTGGGCGGTAATGCGCAGATCAAATCAATGAAAAAGGTATCCGGCACCCTGAAGCTCGACCAGGCGCTGTACCGCGAAATGGAGGCTTTCTCTAAATTCGGCGGCGATCTGGATGCGGCTACCAAGAATGTAATTGACCAGGGAGCCAGAAACGTGGAGATCCTGAAACAACCCCAGTTTACTCCGTTCCCTGTGGAAAAGCAGGTGGCCATTATCTACCTGGGTACGCAGGGGCTGCTGCGCGAAGTGGCGGTCAGGAAAGTGAAGGAGTTTGAAGAGCATTTCCTGCTGGAACTGGAAAACAAATACCCCGAGCTGCTCGCCGATTTCAAGAAAGGAAACCTTCCTGAAGAAGGGTTGAAGAAGATGACAGAACTGGCGGCTACGATCGTTCCGCAATACAAATAACCCGGAACAGATATTGTTTTAAAAAGGCGTCTCAAAATAAATGAGGCGCCTTTTTAGTTTTTGGATAGCGTTTATGTGCATGAACCGCTTTTTATAAGCGTTTTTTTCTGCGCCGCTATTTTTTACAATTGATAATCAGCTTTCTTTGATCAATCCGCCTGATTTTTCCGCCTCATCGTATATCTACTATTGCATTTTAGAAAAACGGAAGCAATCTTTGTGCAAGCATTTNNTTCCGTCCTGTATTTATCCTGTGGATATCCGTACCATACGTTACTTGTCCTTTAAAATATACGCATGAAAACGTTGTACCGATTCCGTCCCCTTGGCCATTCTATTGAATGGAACTACTCAAGGAAGAAAACGCTTTTGTTTGTTCTTTATATACTTCTTTCCCTGGCTGGTTTCGCCGCTGATGCCGCAGGTTCAATGGCAAAAGCCGACCACGCTTGTTTTGTCGCGCCTGTTCCTGGCCGGGTCGCCAATGCAGGAATATCTTTTTATAACGATAATATACAACCGAATATAAATAATAACACAACGGCTCTTTTGCCTGTTAAGCCGCGTAACGACCGGTAGCCTTTGGCGCTCCGGACAATGCGACCGCTGTTCCTTCTTTCCTTATATCCTTCGAAATACAATCAACCCTTCCGTAGCCGGAAGCGCTTATTCATGGTCATAAAAAGAATGATTGTATGAAATCGAATATTTTTTTCACTGAAACTAAAGCCAACCTGATCGGCGAAAGGCTTCCCGCCTTCGCGCTTGCGGCAGCGCTCTTTTTGTCCGCCGTTGGCGCGCATGCCCAGGGCCTCTCGGCGCCTCCGGGAAGCTATCATACCTACGCTGCGAGAAATACCGTGAAGATAGAACTTGGCTGGACCGCAGCCGGCGACGGGGAGACCAGCCATTTTATCCTGGAGCGCAGCCTCGATGGCAAAGCATTTAGGGAAGCGGCCCTGGTGTTTACGGCAGAGGATAAGGATATGCGGCAATATGCGTATACCGACCGGATTCCGGCCCTGGCAGCGGAAGAGCAGCTGAGCTATCAGTTGAAAATAGTGGACAGGAAGGGGAACTATGTTTATTCAGATAGTATTACGATAGAACCGGATGCATTAGAAAAGGGCCTAAGGCAAATGATAACCCTGCCATGACGCCCGGTCGCGAAGCCGGATCATATTTTCCGGATCGCTAATAACTTTTTTAAAGGGTACGATCAAGAAATCGCCGGGCTTGTCCAGGCCTGGCCTTATTTAACCTCCAATTAAAAAGAACCTTTATGAATGCGCAAACCAGGTATGCACTCGTGGAAAAACATCAGCCTTCGGGCCTGATGCAGGTAATGGACAGGATTTCCAATACCGCCGCCTCTAAGGCAGAGAACTTTCTGAAGCCCATCAAAAGATTCCTGGGCATGAGAACGGTTACGTATAAAAGGAGCCGCATAGTAAGAAAGTATAACAAGCCATTTGAGACCTTTCTGTTTAAAGGATACGATCTCAATGACCGCGATATAGCAAGGCATAAAGAATTTAAAAAGATCAGGATGCTTTGTAAAAATTAGCGATAAGTTTTTTTAAAGGGTACGATCAACACAACGGCCGGGCCTTTCCAGGCCTGGCCCATTTTTACCGTTGACGGGTCAGACTGCTCATTTGCATGCGGTCCCTCGCGCACCCATTCCTTCCTCTGAAAGCCGACCGGTGAATAACCGGCGTCGAGCAAAGCTTTATTAACCACGCTGAAATCTGTAAACATGAACCATAGTATCATCTGTTCAGGCGTCAGGGGAAGAGAACAACATATGATCATCCGGTCCGTCCCTTCGGGTCGGGCAAAGTTCCTTCTTACCTGCCTGCTGCTGACAATGCTCGCGACGCTCTATGCTTCGCAGGCCCATTCGGCGTTTTCGGAGAACTTTAATTCCCGGAAAGGCGTACCCACAAAAATATTAAAAGGTTTTCTGCAAAAGGGCTGCTGGACCTTCCGTCATTTCGATATCAATACCGACGGGTGGAACCCCGGTATCGAGGGAGATGGCGCCATGGTATCGGTCGCGGCTGCGGACTATTTGAATGCCGCGGGTATTTTTACGCCGGTATTGGATGTGCGCGACAGGCTGAATATTTCTTTTAAATATGCGCTTAGCAACGCGTTGACCCGGTCGGCGCGATGGATAAACATCAGCCTTGCGGACGCCAATAACCAGCCGCTGTTGCTGCTGGATAGTTTTGCCTGCAAAGCGTCCGGCGGCGCCTATCATTCCTACGCGAAAAGTTTTACCATCCGCTATCCCGGCAAATACAGGCTGGTATTGCAATACTATGGAGAAGGGGGAGAAACAAGAATAGGGATCGACGAACTGATCGTTTCCGCATTGCCCGCATATAGGGGCGGATGCAATACGGCGCCCAGGGCGAAAGACGAAGTGATAACGGGGCATAGCAACCGATATGCAACGGGTTTTCTTTTTGATAACGGTGAGAAGGCCGGCCGTGAAAGCCTTAAAGCCTATGTGATAAAGCCTTCTCCGGATGGCAGGGTGGTCGTAAACGACGATGGCTCCTTTCTTTTTACGCCGCATAGGGATTTCGCGGGCGATAAGGCTTCCTTCACCTATAAAATATGCGAGGACGGCGCCGGAAACCTATGTTCGGAAAACGCTACCGTATGGATCAATTTTCCCGAAGAGGAAAGAAGGGCGAAGGGGATGACGGAATTTCTCGGGGCGTATAAATTAAATGGAAATGTAGAGTTAAGATGGACCACGGACGAGGAGGACAACCTGGATTATTTTGAGCTGGAAAGAAGCCTGGACGGGAAAGATTGGCAGTCGTCCGGGATCATAAAGGCGCAGGGATCGGCCGGGAAAGGCCATGAATATAGTTATGTCGACCGGGTAAGCCGCAACACGGCCAACAAAAAAGACCTGTATTACCGGCTCAAACAAATTGGTATAGATGGCAGCGTGGCGTTCAGCCGGCTCCTGGTGGCAAGGGTGTACAATACCAAAACGCTTACCATGATCAGCGTAACGCCGAACCCCGCGCAAAAAGATATTTCCGTGAATGTGCAGCTGCAGGAGCCGTCCTTTATCACCATGAGGGTGATCGATAGCGCCGGGGTTCTGACCATTAAAAAAACGCTAAGGGCCGACAAGGGGACGAATAGCTATATCATCGCCGGATCAGATGGCATGACGCCCGGATTATATATGCTGGAAGTGATCGTCAACAGTAAGGAAACTATGCTGGTCAAGCTGTTAAAGGAATAGGAGAAAATTGTTCGGTTGCAGCGGCGAGTAGGAAGAAGTTGGCTATCCGGTTATGAAGGATAGAAAGAGATCATGCATCGGTTGTAGTTAACCGGTATATTAAAAGTTTTCATTGGTTCTGGAGGTTAGGGGCTGTCCATCGTTTTGGACAGCCTCATTTTTGCTTGCATGCGTTCGGTCCGAGCGCTTCGCCGGCTTCTTTGCAGAACCGGGGCGCCTCAACTTCTATGATTTATTGGCCAGTTGCCCGCAGGCGGCGTCGATGTCTTTTCCCCTGCTCCTTCTGAGCCGGGCGTTTACCTTGTGCTTTTCGAGGTAGCGCATGAATGCCTCCACTGTTTGTTCGTCGGGCTTTGAAAAGCTGGCCGCCTCGATGGGGTTGTACTCGATGATGTTCACCAGGTCGGCGGGTATCTGCCGGTAGATCCTGATCAGCTCTTCCACATCTTCCCTGCCGTCGTTAAGGTTTTTAAAGAGGATGTATTCCAGGGTGATCTCGTTGTGCGTTTGTTTGTAAAAATAATTCAGCGCATCGATCAGGGCCTTGATATTATTGGTTTCATTGATGGGCATGATCTCATTGCGCTTTTTATCGTTCGCCGCGTGGAGCGATAAGGCCAGCTTAAACTTCACTTTATCATCGCCGAGCTGGCGGATCATTTTGGCNNGGCGCCGTAATGCGGTCGATCGCTTTTAAAACATTCTTATAGTTCAGCAGGGGCTCGCCCATACCCATGAACACGATATTGGATAATTTCTTATCGTATGTTTTTTCAGATTGTTCATTCAGCAGGGAAACCTCGTCGTAGATCTCGTCATAATCCAGGTTCCGTTTTCGGTCCATATACCCGGTAGCGCAGAACTTACAGCTCAGGCTGCACCCGACCTGCGAGGAGACGCAGGCGGTCTGTCGCGATTCCGTGGGGATAAGCACTCCTTCCACCAGATGCCCGTCGGCGGTTTTAAAACGGCTTTTGATCGTGCCGTCGCCCGAATGCTGCACTGCGTCGACCCTAAGCGCGGGAAGGCTGAAATGCTCAGAGAGTTTTGCGCGTAGTTCCTTGCTCAGGTTGGTCATGCTATCAAAAGAACGCGCCTGTTTCTGCCATATCCATTCATACGCCTGCTTTGCCCGGAATTTTTTCTCATTCAGCGTATCAAAATACGCTTCCAGCTCGCCCAGATCCAGATGCCGGATGTTCTTTTTTGCAATAGAAAGCATAAGCAAAGGTAATCTATCTGCGCCTTCTCCCTTACATTTGGCGCCATGAAAGCTGCCTATATTATCGATGTGGCGCGAACGCCGGTGGGTAAATACGGGGGCGCCCTGAGCGGCATCCGTCCGGACGATCTGCTGGCGCATATCATCAAAGCGTTGGTTCTCCGGAATCCCGCGTTGGATATGAGCGAGCTGGAGGATGTGATTGCCGGCGACGCCAACCAGGCCGGGGAAGATACCCGGAATGTGGCGAGGATGGCCTCCCTGCTGGCGGGACTGCCGGTAACGGTCGCCGGTAATACCGTAAACAGGCTCTGCGCCTCGGGCCTGCAGGCAATTATGGATTGCAGCAGGGCTATTTTTTGCGGGGAGGGTCATCTGTATATTGCCGCGGGAGTGGAAAGCATGAGCCGAGCGCCTTTTGTAGTGTCGCGGTCGTCTGTTCCCCCCAAAAAGAAACAGGGCGGCGATGAGGAGAAGAGGCTGGCGTCCGGTAAACCTGGTTCAGCAAGGCATGAAGAAGAAAGCGAGGACCGTATTCTTGGCGGCGGGGAAAAGCCGCAAAACGAATCGCCCCAGGGTCGCAACGGGTGGATCGGCCCTGATGCGGAGATCTATGATACGACGATCGGGTGGCGGTTTACCAATCCCCGGCTGACCCTGTTGCATCATCCCTATTCTATGGGAGAAACCGCTGAAAATATCGCGGAGCGGTGGAATATCTCAAGAGCGGAACAGGACGAATATGCTTTTCATTCGCATGCTAAATATTTTGCCGCCCTGGAGAAGGGAATATGGGAGGATGAGATCGTTCCGGTCGCCCTCGGCGACAACAAGCCTGCTTTTACGCGCGACGAACATCCGCGGCGGGTCTCGTTGAAGATGCTGTCTCAATTAAAACCAGCGTTTAAAAGCAATGGTTCGGTGACGGCGGGGAATGCGTCCGGGCTCAATGACGGCTCGGCGGCCATGCTTCTTGCCAGCGAGGAGATCCTGAAAAAATACAAGCTCCGGCCCATGGCCAGGGTAGTATCTATGGCGGTCGCCGGCGTGGATCCTTCGGTGATGGGGATAGGGGCTGGCGCCGCCGCTGTTAAGGCCCTGGACCGCGCGCGTCTTTCCCTGGACGACATGGATATTATTGAGTTGAACGAATCGTTTGCGGCGCAATCCATCGCCTGTATCCGGGAATTGCATGCCGATCCTTCGATAGTTAATGTCAACGGCGGTTCCCTTGCGATCGGCCACCCGATGGGATGCAGCGGCGTGCGTATTTCAGCCACCCTGCTGTACGAGATGAAAAGGCGCGGCGCGCGGTACGGGCTGGCCTGTATGTGCGCGGGGCTGGGACAGGGGGCTGCTATTGTGTATGAAAATCTTGGATAAGATTGACGGTCTTCTTAACAATTATAACTGTATAGTATAACCGAAATGTATTCATAAAAATACCGGCCGCCGGACTATACAAAATCAAACCCCGACAGCTCGCTCCAGGAAAGCGTTTGTTGATTGCCGTTGCGAAGATCTTTTAGTTTGCAGTTTCGCTGATCCAGCTCTTCTTTTCCGATGATAATGATATAGGGTATATTTTTTTTCTCCGCGTATTTAAACTGTTTGTCAAATTTCTGCGGCTCATGGAACAGCTCGCAGCGCACGCCTTTTTCGCGAAGCTGTTGCATGCAGGCAAAGGCGGCATTGCTTTCTTCTTCCCCCAGGTTAAAAAACAAGGCCTGCGTGGAGATGTTCACCGCGCCGGGAAAAAGGTTCAATTCCTCCATCACATCGTATATCCGGTCTACCCCGAAGGAAATGCCCGCGCCGGGTATCCCGGGAACGCCGAATAAGCCGGTAAGATCGTCATACCGGCCGCCTCCGCCGATACTGCCTATTTTTACAGATGCCGGCGCCTTGGCCTCAAAAATGATCCCCGTATAATAATTCAGTCCGCGCGCCAGGGTCAGATCGATCTGAATAGCGGCGTCCGGTTCAATAAGGCTGATCTTCTGCAGGATCAGGCGCAGCGTGGCGATCCCTTCAGCCCCCTGGCCGGAGCCTGCCAGCAGGGCCTCAAGCTGAAAAAGCTGCTCTTCATTGGTCCCTTCAATGGACAAATACCGGGAGATCGTTTCTATCTGATTATCAGTCAATCCTTTATCAGATAACTCGACTTTTACCTTTTCCAGCCCGATCTTATCGAGCTTATCAATGGCCACGGAGATATCCGTTAGCCTGCCCACATCGCCCAATTGTTCCGCCAGCGCCGCCAGTATTTTCCTTGAATTCATTTTTAGCGCATAACCCGCGATGCCCAGACGGGTAAAGACCTGGTGATAGATGCAGATGAATTCTATTTCATTCAGGTAAGCGCCGCTTCCCACCACGTCGGCATCGCACTGGTAAAATTCGCGGTACCGGCCTTTTTGCGGTCTGTCCGCCCTCCATACCGGCTGGATCTGGTATCTTTTAAAAGGGAAAGCCAGTTGTTGGTGATTTATGGCCACATATCGGGCAAAGGGGATGGTAAGATCGTATTTAAGGGCCCTTTCGGTGATGCCCCTGGTATTTTTTCCTGCCAGTACCGATTCAAAATCCTCCCTCGCCTGCTGCTGTTTGGCCGGGTTATCCAGCCCGTTATTGAGTATCTTGAAGATCAGCTTATCGCCTTCTTCCCCGTATTTCCCCATCAGGGTTTCCAGGTTTTCCATGGCTGGGGTCTCAAGAGGTTGAAAACCATACAGTTCGAAAACGGAGCGAATGATATTCAGGATATAATTCCTTTTTCGCACGGTTTCCGGTCCGAAATCCCTTGTTCCCTGCGGCAGCGTTGGTTTGGCCATATGCAAATCTTTGAATTTACAAATGTAATGAACTGGCGCCGGTCTTGATTTTTAACGCATATTTCTTACCTTCCACTCTTTAATAAAGACGATGAACGCAGATCAGGAAGAAAAACGGAGAAAAGCCTATGTTAACAGGCGGGCCCTTATGGATTTTGGCATGGGGCTGATATATATAGCTTTAGGCGGCTATTTTGCACTTTCAGAATTTTTCGGGGTTTCTATGGAATTTCCGCCAAAACCATTCTCTTATATATTTGGCGGGTTATGTGTATTCTATGGGGGATTTAGAGTATACAGGGGCCTGAAAAAGAATTATTTCAATTGACCGGCCGCAGATTAAAATTTCTGGCGTAAAATTTAATTCAGGAAAATTATTAAGGTAATGAAACAAATTTTAAATTTGAGACATTCCAATATTGTATGGTCTATGCTGATGGTGGTGGCGCAGCTGATGGTAGGCTGCGGCGGTCCGTCTGTTCCCGATACGCGGGACACGCTGACCAGCGGAACCATCCATATCAGCGCAGACGAATCCTTTAAGCCTGTTATCGATTCACAGATACAGGTTTTTGAATCTTTATATCCTAAGGCCCATATCCTGGTAGATTATAAGCCGGAAGCTGAATGTTTGAAAGACCTTGATAACGACAGCGTCCGGATGGTTATTGTCACCAGGGGATTGACCAGGGCCGAGGAAGACCAGTTTAAAAGATCATTGAGCTTTAAGCCTGCATTTGGTCCGGTAGCTTTTGACGCCATTGCGGTGATCACCAACCTGCAGTCGAAAGACACGATATTCACTATGCAGGATATCCGTTCCATGGCGATGGGCACGAGCGGATATAAATACAAGCTGCTGCTGGACGGCGCTTCGGCGACCAGCACGGTCAGGTTTGTGATCGATTCGCTGTTGAGAGGCGAACCGCTGACAGATAATATCGTGGGGGCTAAGAACAGCGAGGAAGTGATTGATTATGTTTCGAAAAATACAGATGCGATAGGGCTGATCGGCGTGAGTTGGGTAGGGAACAAGGCGGATCCTTCCGTATTGAGTTTTTTAGAAAAAGTTAAAATTGCCGCTATTGAGTGCAGGGGATGTAATGGAACATATGTAAAACCTTACCAGGCCAATATCGCAACTGGAAGATATCCAATGATCAGGCCTTTGTTTTACATCCTGAAAGAAAATTTTAAGGGACTTGGCAGCGGGTTCACTAATTTTCTCATCTATGAAAAAGGACAGCTGGTATTTCAACGGGCATATTTATTGCCTGCTAGAATGCAGTTCGAAGTGAGAGAAGCGAGGATTTCTGAATAAGAAGGTTGAGTAGGAATACAAGCCCGGAAACTCTGTTTATTGATCATATATACTTATTTAACAAACTAATAAAATTGGTTAGGATTATGACGAAACGAATATTCAGTCTTTTAGTGATCATGGTTCTCGGAGGCAATATGCTATTTGCCCAGAGTGTTGACGATGGTAAGAAGTTTTTGTATTACGAACGCTATAAGAGCGCTAAAGAGACTTTTGAACAAGTGTTGGCAGCCAAACCAGATAATGACGAAGCCGCTTATTGGCTGGGACAGGTATTGCTGGATTCCAAGGATTCGGTAGCCGCAAAAGATGTTTATCAGAAAGCGCTTGCCGCCAACGGCAATTCCCCCCTGTTATTGGTGGGAATGGGGCAGATTGAGCTGATGGAAGGAAAACTTGACGATGCCCGTCAGCGGTTTGAAACAGCCATTAACCTGACAAAGGGTAAGAATGTTGACGTGTTTAACGCTATTGGCCGCGCTAATGTAAAAGCCCGGAAAGGCGATGCCCGGTATGCAGTGGAAAAACTTAACCAGGCTACCCAGATCAAGAGATTCAAGAACGCAGAGACCTATCTCATTATGGGCGAAGCGTACCGTAAGCTCATCGACGGAGGTAATGCGGTAACTTCTTTCAACAGGGCTTTGGAACTGGATCCCAAGCTGGCGGCTGCGAAAACAAGGATCGGCAAAGTGTACGTATCGCAGAAGAATCCCGAATATTATCTGCCTGCTTTTGAAGAAGCCGTGCAACTGGACGAGAACTATGCGCCTGCTTATAATGAATTGTTTTATCACTGGTACTACAGGGATGTAAATAAAGCGGGTCAATACCTCGATAAATACATTGCCAACAGTGATCAGGGGCCGGAAACAGAGTATATCAAAACCGATTATACCTATGCCAAGGGCGATTTTGCCGGCGCCAAAAAAAGAGCGGAAGAGCTGATCGCACAGTATGGCGACAAGGTGAATCCCCGTATGTACAGGATGATCGCCTATACAGCCGATACCCTGGGCGACCACGCCGCTGCTAAAACAGCGATGAATACCTTCCTGGCGAAAGCCGATGCTGAAGATATCCTGCCCACCGACTATGAGGAGCTGGCAAAGATCAACAGCAAGATACCCGGCGCCGAACAGGAGTCCTATGCCAGTCTCCAGAAAGCGATCGACCTGGATACCGCATTGGAAAATAAGATCAANNCTGGAAAAAGACCCCAGTCAGACCGATCTGTACAAATGGGCATATGCTCATTACCAGGCCGGCAACTATCCCACGGCAGACAGCTTATTCTGCGGCGTCTACCAGAGCAAGTATCCCGAAGAAATATACGGCTACCTCTGGTGCGCAAGGGCAAAACAGGCAATGGATACTACGATGGAGCAGGGATTAGCTGTTGAAGCCTATAAGACCCTGGCCGAAAAAGCGCTGACCTTGGATTCCGGAAAGTTTAAATCGCAGGCCATTTTTGCGAATTTTTACCTGGTGTCTTATTACAATGATATTGAGAAGGACATGGAGGCTGCCATCTCTTATGTAGATAAGGTGCTGGAAATTGACCCTGCCAATGCGGATGGATTAAGGATCAAAGATATCCTGACAAAGGCCGCGCAAAGGCAATCGGAGCAGAAATCATCCGCGCCCAAAACAAAATCCACTTCTCAGGCGGGATCGACAAAATCTTCAACGGCCAGGAATTAGCTTGTTTTAGATCAAGTTGATCAGCATTTATAATTTTGAATCCCCTGTTGCGTTGTAACAGGGGATTTTTATTTTCCTGATTTTGTGTTTCCAACTGGTAATTTGAGTAGGCTAACGTAATTTTGCACACATTGATCAGAACGACCATTATCGGGAATCCTTAAAAGGCGATATGTCGCCCTGTGTCATTTTTGCAGGCCGGGGTAATCCCAGATAAACGCTATTTGTAATGACAATGTATTTTTTACAAACCAGTATAAGCCCGGAGAGCGCATACTCCTTTCTCCCCGTCGGAATTCAGCTGATATTTGCGATTTTATTTGTCGGCGCCATGATGGCCGTTACCCACCTGCTGGGCCCGAAACGGAGAACAGCCGATAAACTGGCGAATTTCGAGAGCGGTATCGAAAGCGTGGGCAATGCGCGGCAACAGATGGGCATTAAATATTTCCTGGTAGCCATCCTTTTTGTGTTGTTCGATGTGGAAGTCATCTTTTTCTATCCGTATGCCGTCAACTTCAAGGAATTAGGATGGGATGGTTTTAAGGCGGTGATGATGTTTGTGAGCTTTTTCCTTTGCGGGTTTATTTATATCCTTAAAAAAGGCGCGTTACGCTGGGAAAAATAATGATTTTAAGAGGAGTAAACTTATTACGGCTGAATATGTTTTAAGAGTGAACGCAGAAAGAAACAGCGGTCAGGAAAAGAAGATAGGCGTTCGGATCATATTAAAATAAAGTAATTATTATGGCGCGTCCCGTTCGATATAATCTTGCAGGCGAAACAAACCTGAAACTGGTGGCGGAAGGCCCCGAAGGCCTGGAAGGCGAGGGTTTTTTTGCCACCGGCCTGGATAAAGTGGTGGGCCTGGCAAGGAAAAACTCCATCTGGCCCCTTCCTTTTGCTACTTCCTGCTGCGGTATTGAGTTTATGGCGACAATGGCCGCTCACTACGACCTGGGCAGATTTGGCGCGGAAAGAGTAGGCTTTTCCCCCCGTCAGTGCGACCTGCTGATGGTGATGGGCACCATCGCTAAAAAAATGGGCCCGGTGGTGAAACAGGTCTATCTTCAGATGGCCGAGCCCCGCTGGGTGCTGGCCATGGGCGCCTGCGCCAGCAGCGGCGGTATATTTGATTCTTACAGCGTGTTGCAGGGGATCGATCAGATCATCCCTGTCGATGTGTACGTTCCAGGCTGTCCGCCAAGGCCGGAAGCCGTGCTGGACGGTATTCTTAAAGTGCAGAGCCTGGTAGGAAATGAAAGCCTAAGAAGAAGGAACGGCCCCAGGTATAAAGAGCTGATGGAGAGCTATGGCATCCTGTAATGGGCTGCCCTGCGCTTCAGCGGGAACGAGCGATATAACTAGCTAAGTAAAAAATGCTGACAAATAATGGCATTAACTAACGATATCATACAACAAAAGCTTATCGAAAAATTTGGCGACCAGGTATCCGGCTTTGCCGAGCCCTATGGCATGCTTAGTTTTGAGGCGCCAAAGGATTTGAACCTTAAGGTGCTGCAATTCCTGTATGACGACGAGGAGCTGAAATTCCGGTTCCTTACCGACCTGCAGGCGGTGCATTACCCGAACGAGAAAGGAAGGGAACTGGCGGTAGTGTATCATTTGCATAACCTGGTAGACAATGTCCGTATCCGGTTTAAGGTTTTCACGGATATTTCCCAACCGGACGTGTTTACCGCAACCCGGCTTTTTGCCGCGGCCAACTGGATGGAGAGAGAAACCTATGATTTTTTCGGGGTGAATTTTGTCGGGCATCCTAACCTGAAGAGGATCTTGAATGTAGACGAGATGGATTATTTCCCGATGCGCAAGGAATATCCCCTGGAAGAGCAGACCCGGGTGGATAAGGACGACGAAATGTTTGGCAGGGATTGATCCCGCCATAAATATTAATAAAATTTAGGAGGAGTTCATGGCTGAGCACCACATCAATTTACCGGAGGGTTCCCTTTTAAAGAAAACAACCACCCTGAACCTGGGTCCTACCCACCCGGCCACTCATGGCGTTTTTCAGAATATCCTGGAGCTTGACGGCGAAAAGATCATCTCTGCCGAATCGACCGTTGGGTATATCCACCGGGCTTTTGAAAAGATCGCTGAGAGAAGACCGTTATACCAGATCACTACGCTGACCGACCGCCTGAATTATTGCTCTTCTCCTATCAACAATATGGGCTGGCACCTGACCTGCGAAAAGCTGCTGGGCGTAAAAACGCCGAAGCGCGTCGATTATCTCCGGGTGATCGTTATGGAGCTGGCCAGGATCGCCGATCATCTGATCTGTAATTCGATCGTAGGCGTGGACGCCGGCGCGTATACCGGCTTCCTTTATGTGATGAAATACCGCGAGCTGATCTATGAAATATATGAAGAGGTATGCGGTTCCAGGTTAACGACCAATATGGGCCGTATCGGGGGTTTTGAAAGGAATTTTAGCGCTGTCGCCTTCGAGAAGCTGGAGAAATTCCTGAAAGAATATCCCGTGGCGCTTGCAGAATTCAACAAGCTGTTCAAGAGGAACAGGATATTTATGGAACGCACCATGGGCGTGGGCGCCATCAGCGCAGAAAAGGCTCTGAACTACGGCTTCACCGGCCCCAATCTCAGGGCGGCGGGGGTAGACTACGACGTGAGGGTCGCCACTCCCTATAGCAGTTATGAAGATCTCGACTTTACGATACCGGTAGGAACCACGGGCGATTGTTACGATCGTTTCCTGGTGCGCGACCAGGAAATGTGGCAGTCCCTCAGCCTGATCGAACAGGCCTATCGAAAAGTGCAGGAGTTTAAGGGAGCGGAAGCGGAAGTGTATCATGCCGACGCGCCGGAATACTATCTTCCCCCTAAGGGAGATGTGTACACGAAGATGGAGGCCCTGATCTGGCATTTTAAAATAGTAATGGGAGAAATAGATATTCCTCCCGGGGAAGTATACAACTGTGTGGAAGGAGCAAATGGCGAGCTCGGTTTTTACCTGATCAGCGACGGCGGCAGAGCGCCTTATCGCCTGCATTTCCGTCGTCCGTGTTTTATTTATTACCAGGCTTTTGAGGAGCTGATCAAGGGCGGTATGCTGAGCGATGCGATCATTACCATGAGCAGTCTCAACCTGATCGCGGGAGAGATGGATAGTTAACGTAAGATTTAAAACTTTAATTATGCCGGCATTTTCGGAAGAGAAATTAGAGGAGGTTCAGAAGATCATTGCGCGCTACCCCGAGGGTAAGCAGAAAAGCGCATTGATCCCCCTGCTTCATCTGGCGCAGGATGAATTCGGCGGATGGCTCGACGTTCCCGTAATGGATTATGTCGCTTCTCTCTTGCAAATAGAGCCGATAGAAGTGTATGAAGTGGCTACCTTCTATTCCATGTACAACCTGAAGCCCGTAGGAAAATATGTTTTTGAAGTATGCCAGACAGGCCCCTGTATGATCAATGGCAGCGACCAGATCATTGATTATATCAAGGCGCGTTTGGATATCAACGTAGGCGAAACCAGCGCCGATGGAATGTTCACCCTGAAAACGGTGGAATGCCTCGGCGCCTGCGGGTATGCGCCCATGATGCAGTTGGGAAAATTTTACAGGGAACATCTGACCAAAGAAAAAGTAGACGCCATTATAGATGAATGCAGGAAAAATGCAGCGGTAAATAATTAAACAACCAAATAATATGCGTATTGTTTTTGCCATACTATTGTTTTTTTCGGCCTCGGGCGCCTATGCGCAGGCAGACAGCACGATCGTAAAGGAAACGCTCGTAAGGCTGGAAAATGCGATGATCGCAAAGCAATACCAGGAGATGGAAGCCTTGCTGCATCGCGATGCCAGTTTCGGGCACTCTACCGGGTGGGTGCAAAGCCGGCAGGAAATCATTGACGATTGCAAGAGCGGCAGGCTCGCTTATAGAACGATAGAAAGAGATAATTTTTATGTTGCCGGCATGGGTAAGGATTGGGCAACGGTAAGATATACGGCTATCATGGAAGGAGTGGATAGCGGTAAGGAATTTAAGGTAGCGTTGCATGTATTGCAAGTTTGGGTAAAAACTAAAAAAGGTAAATGGCAGTTGGCAGCCCGACAAGCTGCCAAATTACCGGAACAGCCAAAATAAAACAGGCGATTTATAGCAATATCGCCGATCAAGATATGGGAGTAAAATTATTATTAAAAGACGCGCAGGTGGAAGGTATCCGTTATTACGATGCATACCGGAAACAGGGCGGTTATACCGCCGCGGAAAAAGCGTTGAAAATGGCGCCGGAAGCGATCGTGGAAGAAGTGAAAAAAAGCGGCCTGCGGGGTCGCGGCGGCGCAGGTTTCCCCACTGGTATGAAATGGAGCTTTATTGCAAAGCCTGAAGGCGTTCCCCGCCATCTGGTGTGCAATGCGGATGAAAGCGAGCCCGGAACGTTTAAGGATCGCTACCTGATGGAATTTATTCCGCACCTCCTGATCGAAGGGTTAATTATCAGCTCCTTTGCGCTGGGCAGTAATGCCACCTATATTTATATCCGCGGCGAATATGCCTGGATACCCGACATACTGGAGCAGGCGATCGATGAAGCAAAAGCCCATGGTTTCCTTGGAAAAAATATTTTGGGTACCGGCTTTGATTGCGAAATATACGTACAGCGCGGGGCTGGCGCCTACATTTGCGGAGAAGAAACAGCGTTGATCGAATCGCTGGAAGGCAAAAGGGGCAATCCCCGCATCAAGCCTCCGTTTCCTGCGGTAAAAGGCGTGTGGGACCGGCCGACCGTGGTGAACAATGTAGAAACCCTGGCGGCTGTTGTGCCCATCATTAATATGGGCGGGGAAGAATATGCCAGGATCGGCGTAGGCCGTTCCACCGGCACCAAACTCATTAGCGCCTGCGGTAATATCAATAAGCCCGGGGTATATGAAATTGATATGACCATCAGCGTGGAGGAATTTATTTACAGTGATGAATATTGCGGCGGTATCGCCAATGGCAAAAAGCTGAAAGCCTGTATTCCCGGAGGGTCCTCCGTACCCATCCTCCCGGCCAACCTCCTGCTGAAAACAGCCAAGGGCGAGACCCGGATGATGAACTATGAAAGCCTTTCCGACGGCGGATTCCAGACCGGGTCCATGATGGGTTCCGGAGGTTTTATCGTATTGGACGAAGACCAATGCGTGGTAAGGCATACCCTGACCCTGGCCCGTTTTTATCGTCATGAAAGCTGCGGACAGTGCAGCCCCTGTCGCGAAGGCACCGGCTGGATGGAAAAAATATTGAAGAATATAGAATACGGCAGGGGCAAATCAAGCGATATAGACCTGCTGTGGGATATACAAAGAAAGATAGAAGGAAATACCATTTGCCCCTTGGGCGATGCGGCGGCGTGGCCGGTGGCTGCGGCGATACGGCATTTCAGGGATGAGTTTGAATGGCATGTGGCAAATCCCGTGGAATCGCAGCAGCGCAATTATGGATTGGCGCATTATGCCGACCCGCTGGCTGTTGCTGTTTAGTGGAACCGGCGCCGGAAGGCCCTGGATTTTTTACCATTTAATTTATATTGATAAATGGCGGAAGAGAAAAAATTATTTAAGGTAACGATCGACAACATCACCGTTGAGGTGGAGCAGGGAACCACGATTCTCCAGGCGGCGCGTATGATCGGAGGCGATGTCGCTCCGCCGGCGATGTGTTACTATACTTCGCTGAAAGGCAGCGGCGGTAAATGCCGCACCTGCCTTGTGGAAGTGGCGGCGGGCTCCACAGCCGACCCCAGGCCGATGCCCAAGCTGGTAGCCAGTTGCCGCACCGCCGTGATGGATGGCATGGTGGTAAAAAACATCACCAGCGAAAAAGTTATCGACGCCAGGAATGGCGTGGTGGAATTCCTGCTGATCAATCATCCGCTCGACTGCCCCATCTGCGATCAGGCCGGGGAATGCCATCTGCAGGACCTTAGCTATGAGCATGGCAAAGAAGGCACCCGCTACGAATTCCCGCGCAGAACATTTGAAAAGCACAATCTCGGCCCTTATATCCAGCTGCACATGACGCGCTGCATCCTTTGCTACCGTTGCGTGTACGTGGCCGACCAGTTGACCGAAAAGCGCGAGCATGGCATACTTGACCGGGGAGACCATGCCCAGATAGCCACTTATATTGAGAAAGCGCTGGACAATGATTTTATTGGCAATGTGATCGACGTGTGCCCTGTTGGCGCGCTGACCGATCGCACTTTCCGTTTTAAGAACAGGGTATGGTTCCTCAAACCCATGGACGCCCACCGCGAATGCTCAAAATGCTGCGGCAGGGTTACCTTATGGAACCGGGGCGACGAAGTGTACCGCATTACGGCCCGGAAAGATCAATGGGGAGAAGTGAAAGAATGGATCTGCAACGAGTGCCGGTTCGATAAGAAACATGCGAGCGACTGGGTGATCGAGGGGCCGACAAAGGTCAGCCGTCATTCGGTAATTTCCCAGGGGCACTATGTGGGAACCGTTAAGCCTAAGGAAACCTTGCCAGAAGTGATGGGCGGGCGCGATCCCCGGTTGTTGATGGATATTCATTCCGTGAGCAAGGTCAATAAGCCGGAAGTAAAACTGTCCGAATTACCGGGGCCTTCAACCGGAGCCGTATTTGAGAAAAAAACCGACGAAACAAAGGCATTGAGCGATAAAGCTGATCAGGCATCTAAATAATATATAGAAGAAATGAGCGTATTCCTTGCGATAGACTGGGTATTTATACTGGAGAAACTCCTTCTCATCGTCGGCATTGTTTCCGTATCGCTTGTCATAGCCATGTACGAAACCTATGCCGAGCGTAAGGTGGCCGCCGTAATGCAGGATAGAAGGGGCCCCAACCGGGCCGGTCCCTTCGGGATCTTTCAACCCCTTGCGGATGGCCTTAAGCTGTTCCTGAAGGAAGAGATCATTCCCAATACCTCTAACCGATTCTTGTTTGTACTCGGCCCGGCTTTGGCTATGCTTACCGCGATGCTGACCTCGGCGGTGATCCCCTGGGGAGATAAGATACATTTTACGCTCTTTGGACAGGACAGGTATGTGAGTCTCCAGATCGCCGATATCAATATCGGCATCCTCTATATTTTCGGCGTGGTGAGCGCGGGCGTTTACGGCATGATGATCGGTGGATGGGCGTCTAACAATAAGTTTTCCCTGATGGCCGCTCTGAGAGGCGCTTCGCAGGTCATTTCGTATGAGCTGCCTATGGGATTGTCGCTTATCGCCCTGCTGATGCTCACCGGGTCGCTGAAAATGAGCGAGATCGTAGGCGGGCAGATCGACAATCTTTATTATGTGGTTTTCCAGCCGCTGGGTTTCTTTATTTTCCTGGTTTGCTCTTTTGCAGAGTGTAACCGCACGCCGTTTGACCTGCCTGAAGCGGAAAGCGAGCTGAACTTTGGATATCACCAGGAATATTCTTCGATGAAACTGGGTTTTTACCTGTTCGCGGAATACATTAATATGTTCATCAGCAGCGCGGTAATGGTTACCCTGTTCTGGGGCGGTTATGATATTCCCTTTGTCAATGATGCGGAGTTGACGAAGAACCTGGGCATGAATATGACCGCATTGTTGCAGGGGCTAAGCATGTTCCTGAAAACGGGCATATTCATTTTCTTCTTCATCTGGGTAAGATGGACGATACCGAGATTCCGGTACGACCAGCTGATGAACCTGGGATGGAAAGTGTTGATACCGCTGGCGCTGGCGAATATGATCATTACGGCTTTTGTGTCGTTGTTCAGGGAGCATGGATGGAATTTTTAATTTGCCGGCGGGCGCATAAAAAATATTTTTGCACACTTCTGATATAAACAGCCTGTATAGGGCGAATTCGATATGCAGTCATTAACAAATAAATCGAGGCAGGTAGACCGGAAGCCGATGACATTCCTGGAAAGGATGTACGTGTGGAACATTGCGGTGGGTATGTGGATCACCCTGAAACACGTTTTTAAAAAGAAGGCTACCATTAACTACCCCGAGCAGAAAAGGGTGTTCAGCCCTGTGTTCAGGGGATTGCAGGTGTTGAACCGCGATGCCGAAGGGCGGGAGAACTGTACAGCCTGCGGGCTATGCGCCGT
>DEHV01000060.1:92675-109985 GCA_002352105.1 Chitinophagaceae bacterium UBA2791
GATCCGGAAGCCTACCAGGAGGCATTGGGAAACCGCCCGATAAGACAGCCTAAAAAGGATAATGCAACAACCAATTGATCGATCGTATGCAGATAACCGATATATTATTTTATTTTTTAAGCGCCCTTACATTGGGGAGCGCGATCATGGTGGCGCTTGCCAGGAACCCCGTGCACAGCGTGCTGTGGCTGATCGTGACCTTTTTTGGAATATCCGGGCATTATATCCTGATGAATGCGCAGTTCCTGGGTATCGTGAACCTGATCGTGTATGCGGGCGCGATCATGGTGTTGTTCCTCTTTGTCATCATGCTCATGAACCTGAACGCCGATTCGGAGCCGCAGAAGAACAAATGGCTTAAGCTGGCGGGCATAGTGGCGGGGGGCTGCCTGATGTTGGTGATGGTCGCGGCGCTAAAAGACGCGGAGACTGCCGGCAAGGAAATGCAGCTTTACACGGGGGATATCGGCCTGATAAAAAACCTGGGCAAAGCCCTGTTTACCGATTATGTGGTTCCTTTTGAAATAAGCAGCATCCTGTTTTTAAGCGCTATGGTAGGAGCGGTAGCGATCGGGAAAAAATAAAAGTTATCATTATGCCAGTAGAACGTTACATATTTCTTGCAATAGCGTTGTTTTGTATAGGCATCGCCGGCGCGCTCATGCGGCGCAATGCGATCATTGTTTTCATGTGCATTGAAATTATGCTGAATGCGGTGAACCTTCTGCTGGTGGCATTTTCAAAAATGCATCATCTCCAGCATGGGGCTACAAATCCTTCTGCGGGGATAGACGGACAGTTATTTGTGTTTTTTATTATGGTGGTGGCGGCAGCCGAGGTAAGCGTGGGGTTGGCTATTATAGTAATGATGTACCGGAATGTTCATTCCATAGACATCAATTTTTTGAACAGGCTGAAACATTAATCTTGGGATGAGTATGAGTCAATTAGTTTACCTGGTTCCTTTATTTCCTTTGATAGGCTTTCTCGTCAACGGGTTGTTCAGGAATCATTTGCCCAAATCTTTGTCAGGAACGATCGGAAGCGGCGCTATCCTCGCTTCTTTTATCGTTTCCATTTCCTTGTTCCTCGACGTAAAGCAGGGCAATACTTCCATTGCTACCTTGTTTGAATTTATTCCCGTTGGCGATCTGTCGATCCCCTTTGCCTTCCAGGTAGACCAGCTGAGCATACTGTTCATGCTGATCATTACGGGCGTGAGCTTTCTTATCCATGTCTATTCCACCGCTTATATGAAGGAGGAGACCGGCGGGCATTTCGCGCGTTATTTTGCCTATCTCAATCTCTTCGTATTTTTCATGCTGCTGCTGGTGATGGGCGCCAATTACCTGATCATGTTTATCGGGTGGGAAGGCGTGGGATTGTGTTCCTACCTGCTGATCGGTTATTGGTTTAAGAATACCGATTACAACAATGCCGCTAAAAAAGCATTTATCATGAACCGGATCGGCGATTTTGGATTCCTGCTCGCCGTTTTCTGGATCATCCAGCAATTTGGCAGCCTTAGCTTCAACGAGGTTTTCGAAAAAGCNNAAATCGGCGCAGATCCCGCTGTACACCTGGCTGCCCGATGCGATGGCCGGCCCGACCCCCGTGTCTGCGCTTATCCATGCCGCTACCATGGTAACCGCCGGCATCTATATGATCGCCCGCAGCAATATTTTATATACCCTGGCCCCTGCCTCTCAAACGGTGGTGGCGATCACGGGCCTGGCTACCGCGATATTCGCGGCTTCCATCGCGCTCAAACAAAACGATATTAAAAAAGTACTGGCCTACTCCACGGTGAGCCAGCTGGGATATATGTTCCTGGGCCTCGGCGTAGGCGCTTATACCGGCGCCGTATTCCATGTGATGACCCATGCTTTTTTCAAGGCCCTTTTATTCCTGGGCGCGGGTTCGGTTATCCATGCCATGCATCATGAACAGGATATCCGCAATATGGGCGGATTAAGAAAAAAGCTGCCCGTAACCCATCTTACCTTCCTGATCGCCTGTATCGCGATCGCCGGCATCCCGCCGCTCTCGGGGTTTTTCTCCAAAGACGAGATACTGGCGGCGGCATTTGCACAAAACAATATTTACTGGATCATTGGCGCATTGGGCGCTTTCATGACGGCCTGGTATATGTTCCGTTTATATGCCACAACCTTTCTCGGCGCGTTCAGGGGAACCCCGGAACAAAAAGAACACCTGCATGAAAGTCCCGCTGCGATGACGATCCCGCTGGTCATCCTCGCGATATTGTCTTTTGCCGGAGGATGGCTGGGCATCCCGGAACTTTTTGCCGCGCAAAGCCATGCCCTGGGTAAATTCCTGGAGCCGATCTTCGCGCTGTCCGCCAAACATCAGCACGCTCATCATCTTTCACATTCCACTGAATGGACGCTGATAGCGATCTCCGTTGCCGGATCGCTGGTCTTCGCACTGATCGCCTGGACGCGGTTCAGCAGGAAACCCGAACTGGGAGAGCCCGCGGGATTGGGCAAGGCGTTGAGCAATAAATGGTATATCGATGAATTATACGACCGCATCATCGTTAAGCCCGTCTATGCAATAGCCCGGTTTTTCAGCGTACAGGTAGAGAAGGGGCTGATCGACTGGATGGTGAATGGAATAGGCAGGCTGACGCTATACGGCAGCCGGCAGCTGCGCTGGATCCAGAGCGGGCAGGTGGGAAGTTATGTGCTGCTGATGGTGCTCGGCATACTGGTGTTTTTCGTGATACAGTTTTTTATAAAAAATAATTGATAACTCATTCTCTCTAAATGATACCTGTTTTACTTATAGCGATTCCTTTATTGAGCGGCATCGTTTCGTTTTTTCTTAAAAGGGAAGGCGTTGCCAGGATATGGGCGTTGCTCTCTTCGCTGGCTACGTTAACGACGTCGGTATTGGGACTGACCTGCTTTTCGACAAAAGAAAGCCTGTATGCGCATGCCGAATGGCTGCCCTTATTGGGAAGCAGTTTTTCCGTAGGCCTCGACGGCATGGGACAGGTATTGGGTTTGCTCACCGCTCTTTCTTTTTCTGTTATTTTTATTGCCACTTACCGATCCGTATATACGAAGGCGCATAATTTTTTCGCGTTGATGTTGCTGTCGCAGGCGGGGCTGATGGGCGTATTTGTGGCTTTCGACGCCTTACTGTTTTATTTTTTCTGGGAGCTGGCGCTGATACCGGTATATTTCTTGTGTTCCCAATGGGGCGGCGAGCGCAGGATCCAGGTTACCATCAAGTTCTTCATCTATACTTTTATCGGTTCGCTGCTGATGTTGATCGGGCTGATTTACGTGCATTTTAAAACTCCCGATCAGTCCTTTGCATTGGAGTCTTTTTATAATGTAGTATTGACCAACAGCGAACAGTCCTGGTTGTTCTGGCTGCTGTTTATCGCTTTTGCGATCAAGATGCCGGTCTTCCCCTTCCACACCTGGCAGCCCGATACCTACGAACAATCCAATACCGCGGTAACGATGGTGTTGAGCGGCATCATGGTGAAAATGGGCATATTCGGCCTGCTTCGCTGGCTGGCGCCGGTGTTACCCATTGCCACCTGGGCCTGGGGCGACACCATCTCCACCCTCTGCGTGATCGGGATGATCTATGCTTCGCTCGTGGCCATGAAACAGGACGATCTCAAACGGCTGATCGCCTATTCTTCCATCGTGCATGTGGGCCTGATGTGCCTGGCCATATTCGCCACCAATGAAATGGCGATACAGGGCGCCATCATACAGATGTTTAATCACGGCGTCAATATCATAGGCTTGTGGATCGTGGTAGAGCTGATCGAAAGGCAGTTCGGCACCAGGAAAATATCCGAGCTGGGCGGGTTGGCGCAGAAAGCGCCGGCGATGGCCGTTTTGCTGGTTATCCTGTCGCTCGCCAATGTGGCGCTGCCGATCACCAACTCTTTTGTGGGCGAGTTCCTGATGTTCAGCGGGGTGTTCAATTCCACCGTGTCGCACTACAATATCATCTTTGCCGTACTGGCCCTGGTAACGATCATTCTATCCGCCGTATATACCCTGAATATGATCCAGCGGGTATTTCTTGGAAATACCAATACGTTAACGGAAAGGGCTAAAGATATCTTTGTCAATGAGAAGCTGGTGTTGTGGGCGCTGGTTGCCATAATAATCTTTTTAGGCGTATATCCCAAGCCGTTGCTTGAGGTATCACAATCAACGGTCGATGCGATCCTGACAAGAATGATTTCAAAACATCCATAGCGAAAGCGCACATAAATTATGAATGCAATTGTAATATCAGGTATTTGGGGAGTAGTGATGATGTTCTCCGGGTTGTTTGTAAAAAAAGACTCGGCGATCCGCGGTATTGCGGTTCTGGGCATGATCATATTGCTGGCCGCCAATATCCTTGAAATGAGGGACGGCTCCTTTTTTCCCTTTGATACCCGGAACATGCTGTCGTTCGATAGCTTCTCTTTGTTGTTCAATGCCGTCGCTTTTGCCTGCGCGCTGATGTTCTTTTTGTTGTCGGGCCGCGATATGCGGACGGTAGGCGATTCTCCCGCAGATTACTATGCTTTGCTGTTTTTTGTGCTGTGCGGCGTCTCTATCGTTTCCTCCTTCAATACGTTGCTGATGCTTTTCCTGGGGATTGAGATCATCTCCATTCCCTTATATGTGCTCACGGGAGCGGATAAACGAAATCTTAAAGGCAACGAAGCCTCGCTGAAGTATTTGCTGATGGGCGCTTTTTCCACGGGCCTGATGCTGATGGGCATCACGCTGGTTTATGGCGCCAAAGGCAGTTTTGATATGGACGTGATCGGAGCGGGCAACGCCGAAATAACGCCGCTGATGTCGGCGGGGTTATTGCTGCTGATGTTTTCCATGGCCTTTAAGGTATCGGCGGCTCCCTTTCATTTCTGGACGCCCGACGTATATGACGGCGCGCCGACCGTGATTACTTCTTTCATGGCAACGATCGTGAAAGCGGCGGGATTCATCGCCTTTATCCGGTTGTTCCAGGGTTGCTTTGCGAGCTTGCAGGGGCAATGGCAATTGATCGCGGCCATCATCGCCGCTTCTACCCTGGTGATCGGCAACGTTACGGCGTTATTCCAGCAGAGCGTAAAGCGCATGCTGGCCTATTCCAGTATATCGCAGGCGGGATTCATGATGTTTGCCATCGTATCCCTGAACAGCATGGCGGTAGAAGGCTTATTGTATTACGCGCTTGCCTATTGCATGGCTACCATCGGCGCTTTTGCCATATTGGCGAGGATGAACGATTATACTTTTGACGGCTATAATGGCATGGGCAAACATCATCCCTTTTTAGCCGCTACCAATGTTGTATTCATGTTGTCTTTAGCGGGCATCCCTGCCACGGCCGGCTTCATGGGTAAATTCTATATGCTCTCCGCCGCCATCAATAATGGGCAGGTTTTCTGGCTGGTCGTTCTCGGCGTGGTATGCGCCGCCATCAGCGTATATTATTATTTCCGCGTGATACAGGCCATGTATTTTAAAGACGGTCCCCGCCAGGAAATAGAGGCGGGAAGCGGGTTTAAGGTCCTGCTGGCCGTTCTCTCCGCGGCGATCATCCTGCTGGGCATCTTCCCCCAGTCGCTCATCGATCTGCTGTATTATTTTTTTTAGCGTGATCCGTTTGGCTGAATCTGCTAATTTTAGCCAATGAATTGGATGGACACCCTCCGGCTGGCGTTTCGCACGGTTCGCGCGAACCTGTTGCGAACAGGGCTTACCGTGGCCATTATTGCCTTTGGGATCATGGCCCTGGTAGGCATTAAAACAGCTATTACCGCCATGCAGCAAAAGTTCATGGAGAGTTTCTCGTCCATGGGCGCCAATGGGTTTACCATTCGCTATAACGAGCGCCGGTTCCAGATGGGCGGCGGCCAGGAAATGAAAAAGGAAGAAAAGGGCAAGCGGAAAGTAAAATTGTCCAATATCGGCAAGCCTATCACCCAGGATCAGGCGGAAGCGTTCAAGGCCCATTATCGTTTTCCCGCCGGCGTTTGCATTAATTTATTCGGCGGCAGCGGCATGACAGTGTCGTACGGAAATAAAAAAACAAACCCTACGGTGCGCGTGTCTGGCAGCGATGAAAATTTCGTGGGGCATAACGGCTTTAACATCGACTACGGAAGGGGGCTTAATATACAGGATATCGGATCGGGCAGGAATGTTTGCCTGATCGGGAGCGAGACCGCCAGGCGATTGTTCGGCGGCAACCTGGATCTTGCGGTAGACAAGGTGATCCGCGTCAACAATATACCTTTCCGCATTATCGGCGTATTGAGCGAAAAGGGGTCTTCACTGGGATTCAGCTGGGATAATATCATCGTCGTTTCTTATAAGAATGCCCGAAAATATTTTAATTCCAATGCGAATGCTTCCTTTAATGTCCAGGTAAAAGTGAACGATATAAAATTAATGGAAGCAGCTGTAGGAGAGGCTACTGCTGCCATGCGGGCGATACGAAAGCTGAATGTTACGGAGCAGGATAATTTTACCGTAGAGAAAAGCGACAGTTTTGTAGAGATGCTGTTGAGTCAGCTCAGCTATCTGACGGGCGCCGCGCTGATCATCGGGTTCATCACGCTGGCGGGCGCCGCCATCGGACTGATGAATATTATGCTGGTAGCGGTGACCGAGCGCACCAAGGAGGTCGGGTTGATAAAAGCGATCGGCGGCAAGAGATCGAATGTAAGATTGCAGTTCCTGTTTGAATCGATCGTCATCAGCCTGATGGGCGCTTTTTTTGGCATTCTGCTCGGGGTGATCGTCGGCAATATCTTTTCCCTGGCGCTGGATACAGGATTCGTAGCGCCCTGGGACTGGGTGGCGCTGGGCATTGTCATCTGCTCGCTGGTAGGACTGTTAGCCGGGTTGTATCCCGCCCTGAAAGCCTCGCGCCTCAATCCCATTGAAGCCCTGCGATACGAGTAAGTAAAACACAGCCCGGTCCCCGAAACGCGAAAAATGCTTCTCCGGAAAAACGCAGATCAGATAACGATTTTCAGGATCATCCTAAATCCATCTACCAGAACCGCTGTCAATCGACCTTCAATATCTTATCGATACGCTCCACGATATCCATCAGGTGGTAGCGCACAACCCGCTGGTTCGCGTAAGAGGGCAGGGCGGCGTTAACTGCCGATCTCACCGATCTGAGCTCCGCCTTCATAATAGAAATGATATCTGATTTATAGGGATCAATAACCGGTCCGATGGTGATCGTAATGCTTATGCCCCTGGTAGCGGGACTGTTAGCCGAAGCGGGCTTGATCATGGCGCCCAGTCTTTCTATATACGATTTTTGCAGGTTGCGGCGATAGTTGTCAATCGGTTTGTGCGTGGACAGTTCCTGCCAGATCCCCTTCCTGAGATCTTCCATGTATTCTTCCAGGGGATAGGCTTGTTTATCCCGGTTGGCAGAAGAGATCAGGCGTTGGAGGCGGGAGGCGGTTAACAGGTTGCCGAGAAAATTATCCTGGATCGTACTGATGCGGTCGGAATTCGGCTGGGAGATCAGGTCCAACACCTTTCTATCCAGCAGCCAGTAAGGCGTTTCAAAAAGATTTTTATGGAGAAAGGATAGGGCCTGTTTCTGCGCCGTTTTAGGGACCACGGCGTATACCGCCCCCTGCTGATCGGTTGTTTTGTTATCGGTATAGATACCGCCGATATTAGTGATCACATGGCCCATATACCGGCTGTATTGGGTAACCAGTTCGTTATAGGTAGCGCTGAGATCCTCAAAACCTTCGGCTTTTTTATTCAGCCATCCGGGGAGCTGGGGCAATATCCTTTTCAGGTTTCGCAGTCCATATTCCCCCGCCTTCATGGCATTATCGCCCAGGTCTTCCGTTTGGGCGCGCGGGTCTATGCTATTGCTGTGCAGGAATCGCAGGCGGGGGTTGGCGGCATTTTTTTTCACCAGTTCATTCAGGAATAGTTTTTCTTCCTCCCTGGTCTTGCCGGGCAGCGGGCGGTACCCCCATTCGATTGCCCATTCATCGTAGTCGCCGATACGGGGAAATATTTCTTTTTCGCTCAGTCCGTCTTCGGGTTGCCCCACATAATTAAAGCGTGCGTAATCCATGATGGAAGCCGTATGGCCGTGCTTTTCCAGCCATTTTTTATCCCGCAGTTTTTCCACCGGCGTAGCGGAAGAAGCGCCCATATTATGGGGAAGGCCAAGGGTATGACCCACTTCGTGGGAGGATACAAAGCGGATCAGCTGTCCCATCAGCTCATCATCGAATTCCGGTTTGCGCGCCCTGGGATCAATGGCGCCGGCCTGTATCATATACCATTTGCGTAGCAAACTCATCACATTATGGTACCAGTTGATATGAGACTCAAGGATCTCGCCGCTGCGCGGATCATGGATATGAGGGCCGCTGGCATTGGCGATCTCCGAAGGTTTATACACGATGGCCGAGAAGCGGGCGTCTTCCAGGCTCCAGGTGGAATCCTCCCGGGGGTCTGGCGCCTTCCTGGCGTAGATGGCATTTTTAAATCCCGCTTTTTCGAAGGCTTTTTGCCAGTCGTTCACGCCCTGGATCAGGTAGGGAACCCATTTTTCCGGGGTAGCGGGATCTATGTAAAAAACAATGGGTTTTACCGGCTCCACCAGCTCGCCTTTTTCGAGTTTTTCCCTGTCTTCCGGCCTGGGTTCCAGTCGCCATCGGGTGATGATGCTGACGTCTTTTACGCCCTGCGGATTGGCGTCAAAATCGGTGTATTCTGTGGTGAAATACGCCACCCGGTTATCGAAATAGCGAGGCCTCATCTGGGCTTCCGGAAGCAATACCATAGAGGTGTTCAATTCATAAGTAGCATATCCCGGGGCCATGGAGGGAGGAGGGGAGCCAGCGGAGGAAGAAGAGGGCGAGGAGGCGCGGGAATAGGTTTTTACCGTCCGGATCTCCGTGTTGATCGGATAGGTGCGCACGCTCACCACGTAGGATTTATCCTTCTGCGAGCTTCCCAGGCGCAGGGCAGATTTTAAAGAAGGCGCAAAAAAGAGGAGGTCGTTATCAGAAGCGATAAAATCGGTCAGTTCGATCACGCTGCCGGCGCTATCGGGCGAATAAGCTTTGATATCAAAGGCGGCGGCGATGGGTTGGATATTAGAGTTCATCACCGAACGGTACATCGGCCGGGTTGAGTCGCCGGAGTAAACGGAATACGAGATATCGCGGAGGAATATTTTATGGTTAGGGCCTTTTTCAAAGCGGATCACGTGTTTATTGATCTCGTCGCCGGCATATCCAAAACTGCCTGCCCGGATATTGGCGGGGGCCCTGGCGATCCGGTTAACGATCAGGATATCCTTTCCAAGCAGGGAATCGCCCAGCTCCAGGAACCATTTTTCGTCCCGGCTGTGGATAGTAAACAACCCCTTTTGGGTTATTGTTTTATCCGTGACCACCTCTTTATAAGGTTTGGGAGCTGTTTTCTGATCGGGTTTTGCCGCGGCGGCGGCCGGCTTGGTTGTGGCCGAAGTATCCGTTTTTTTCACCTGGGCAAAGCCGGAATAAAAAAAGCAGCTCAGTAAGAAAAGGAACAGCGGGGTTTTACAATGTAAAGATATGGCTGACATTAATTATCTATTAAGAATGAATCATTAAGAAACCGCAGCGAAGATAGGAAAAAGGGCGTCAGACCGTCCTGTAATGAAGGCAGGACGGTCCCGGACACAATAATATATATGCAGTATTTTATTTTTTTAAGAAGTCTGATCAGGTATGGTTTTTATTAACTGAAAAGGCATACTTTTAACGTTGCACATTTGATTATTCATTATATTGTGGCCCTTTGAAAATCCAGCCAGAAGAAAAACCACAAATTTTTTTTTCATAGCATTTTAAGGCTATATATTTATCTACCAATTGAGTAAAATTTCAAACAACTAAAAACAAACAATTATGGCAGAGACAAGACCAGCTGCATCCGCTGTTTCAAAGAGTAGCACATCTGTTCAACCGGTCAGAAAAAGTAATTCGATATCATGGATAGCGCCTGTATTGTGTATCCTCGCGGGTTTTGTGATTTGGCGTTTTGTTTTGGGCAACCCCAGCAATTTTACGAACCCTGACCCGGCCGGCGGATTCTGGCCTAAGCATGAAGGTCCCAAAGGCGGTCTGGTGAGAATGTATGAAGGAGGTATTGTTGTACCTGTTCTTATCGCAATTTTTCTCACTGCCGTGGTATTCGTTATCGAACGTTTTTTAACGGTGAGCAAGGCTGGCGGCGCTGGAAATATCGCTGAATTTATCCGCAAAGTGCAATATCATCTGGCCAATAAAAATGTAGACCAGGCCATTGCAGAATGCGACAAACAAAAAGGCAGCGTAGGCAATGTGATGAAAGCAGGATTGCGCAAGTACAAGGAAATGATCACTGCCGGAGAGCTTAGTACAGAGCAAAAAGTACTGAGTATTCAAAAAGAGGTAGAAGAAGCGACAGCGCTTGAACTGCCCATGCTGGAGAAAAACCTGGTTTTCCTTTCCACCATCGCTACGGTAGCTACCCTGATAGGGTTATTTGGAACGGTATTGGGGATGATCACCGCGTTTGCAGCGCTTGGCGAGGAAGGCGGCGGAAATGCAGCGGCTGAACTCTCCAGAGGTATTTCTGAAGCCTTGTATAACACGGCGTTAGGTATTGGCACCTCTTCTATTGCGGTGATCATGTACAACGTATTTACTACTAAGATCGACTCTATCACTTATGGTATTGACGAGTCAGGATTTACTTTGACCCAGAGCTTCGCTTCTTTATATAAATAATAAAGAAAAATAACGCGGAGCGTTATGGAATCTGGCTAAAAAGCACTCTATTACTAATAGAAAAGAAATTGTAAATCATGGCAAGAGCGAAATTACCAAGGAAAAGCACCATTATAGATATGACGGCGATGTGCGATGTGGCTTTTCTTTTGTTAACCTTTTTTATATTGACCACTAAGTTTAAGCCTGATGAAGCGTTGACGGTGGTCACTCCAAAATCGGTTTCCACCAATCCTGCTGAACAGAAGGATGTGGTGCTGATCACGATGGATAAGGATGGTCTTGTTTATTTTTCGGTCTCCGACGATGCTATGGAGGAGAAAGAATCCATCATTAACGAAGTGGACCAGGTAAAAAGCCTGGGGTTAACAGATGATGAGAAAAAAGCGTTCAGGCGCGCCGGCTCTTATGTGGGCGTTCCGTTCAACCAACTGAAATCCTATCTGCAGAAATCTGCTAAGGAGCTTTCCTCGCTGCAGGTCACGGGCATTCCGGTGAAGGATACGCTGAACAATGAGCTCCAGGTTTGGATAAGNNGGCGTTTTAACGGCGCTTAAGAGAAATGAGCAACTTAAGTTCCAGTTGATTACCGATCCCGAAGGCGTTCCCGCGGGAACGGAATTGTACAAAACCATTAACGCGCCGAGAACAGCGGCCCAGTAGACGGATTATTTTATAATAACATAAAAAAATTATTTTATGGCAGAAATGGATACTTCCGGCAGGGAGGGGAAGGGAAAAAAAGGGCCAGGGGTCAAAAAGTCTAAGAAGCTTTCCACCCGTGTGGACCTTACTCCCATGGTGGATCTGGGTTTTCTGCTCATCACGTTCTTTATTTTTACGACAACGATGAGTCAGCCGACCTCGATGAGGTTGTTCTTGCCCAAGGATACCGAAAAAGAGGAAGAGCAAAACAAGATAAAGGAGTCCGGGGCTCTGAGCATTATGCTCGGTAAGGATAATGCCATCTATTATTATGAAGGCACCTTATTGCCCGACGGGTCGAACTTCAAAACCACTAATTTTAAGGAGATCAGGGAGATCCTGATCAATAAAAAGAGAACGACCAACCCGGAAGATTTTGTGGTAGTGATCAAGCCGAGCCCTGAATCTACGTATAAGAATACAGTAGACATGCTCGACGAAATGACGATCAGCGAAATTAAGCGTTATGCGTTGGTGGATCTGTTTGATATTGAATTGCAGATGATCCGCGCCACTGAAAGCGGCGGACCCATGCCTGGTCAGCAACCGGCGACCCCATAATTTTATGGAATTTTTGAAAGCTCTGCATCTTTTATAAAATACTTAACATGGAAGCAAACAAAATTTTAAACGCCGATTTACTGGATATTATCTTCGACGGAAGAAATAAGGAGTATGGGGCATATGAATTGCGAAAAGGCTACCGGAAAAGGCTGATCATTTCTATGGTCTCCATGGTCGGGTTGTTCCTTTTGCTGTTGATAGGCTACCTGCTGGCCAGTAATTTTTCGTCGGACGATAATAAAAATGCGATAGTTGTACAGGAAGTGCAGCTGGAAGAAGTGAGACAACAGGAAAGGGAAGAACCGCCTCCCCCGCCTCCTCCTCCGAAGCCGCCAGATCCTCCGAAAATAGAGATGGCTAAGTTCACGCCTCCCAAAATTGTAAAGGACGAGGAAGTGAAGGAAGACGAGAAACCGCCGGAAGTGGAAAAACTCGAGGAGGTAAAGATCGGTTTGACCAACCAGGAAGGCCTTAAGGACGAAGGCATTGTAGCCCCGCCCGTTGATGAAGGAAAGGGTATTGTTGAAGCGCCGAAAAGGGATGAAACCGATTATGATCAGACCTTTACCAAGGTGGAGATCGAATCGAGCTATCCCGGCGGAGCAGCGGCATGGCAACGCTATCTTATCAAAACCCTGAGATACCCCCAGGAAGCGCAGGATAATGAGATACAGGGAGCGGTGGTTGTACAGTTCATTGTGGACAAAACCGGAACGGTCAGCGATGTAGAAGCTGTCAGCGGTCCGCAGGAACTCCGCGATGAAGCCGTGAGGGTGATCAAGAGAAGCGGTAAATGGACGCCAGCCGTTCAGAACGGACGTCAGGTAAAATCCTACAAAAAGCAGCCGATCGTATTCCGTTTGGAAACAAATTAGTCGGGATCTCTAAGAACAAATTAATAGCAAGGCCGTCTCAAAAGTATGAGGCGGCCTTTTTTGATTTTTACTATATTGAGATTGGTAAAATGCGGGCTGGAGTATACAGCGGAAGATGAGGTTATAAGCCATCAGAAATATATTTGGCCGGTTCTATTGATATGAACCCGGTTTGAATATCCGCAGAAATCGTTGCGCTATTTTTGATTAAATACGAGAATCAATGTTAGGAAAACTCCCGGGATGGGACGATACAATTGTAGCTTTATCCACGCCGGCGGGTATCGGGGCCATAGCCGTGATCCGCTTAAGCGGCGCTAAGGCCATTGAGATCGTCAACCGGCTGTTTCCCGCTAAAGACCTGGGCGTACAGCCCTCCCATACCCTTCATGTAGGCTTTTTAAGGCGCGGAGACACGGTGATCGATGAAGTTGTCGTCGCCTTGTATAAGGGCCCGAGATCCTATACCGGGGAAGACGTGGTAGAATTGTCCTGCCATGGCTCTCCCTTTATCCAGCAGCAGATCATCGAAGCCTGTATTGAGCAGCGGGCGCGGCTCGCCAGGCCCGGGGAGTTCACGCAGCGCGCCTTTCTCAATGGCAAGCTCGACCTGGCCCAGGCAGAAGCGGTAGCCGACCTGATTGCCAGCCAGACCGAGGCCGCGCGCAATACCGCCTTGCATACCATGCGGGGCGGGTTCTCAAGGGTATTATCCGAGCTCCGCGAGCAGCTCATTAAATTCTCCGCACTCATTGAGCTGGAGCTCGATTTCTCGCAGGAAGACGTGGAATTTGCCGACCGCGCACAGCTATATGAGCTGGTTAGAGAAACCCTGGTCATTACCCGCAAGCTGATCGATTCTTTCCGGTATGGCAATGTCATCAAGAACGGGGTACAGGTGGCGATTGTCGGCAAGCCCAATGCGGGGAAGTCCACCCTGCTCAATTCCTTTCTCAACGAGAACCGCGCCATCGTCAGCGATATAGCCGGCACCACCCGCGATACTATCGAGGAGGTCTTGAACATCGAAGGGATCCTGTTTCGTTTGATCGATACGGCCGGCATCCGCGAGCACACCGCCGACGCCATTGAGCGCGCGGGGATCGACAAGAGCCTGGAAAAGATCCGCCAGGCCGACCTGGTCCTGTATGTCGTCGATACCAATGAAGAAGACGAGCAGCAGTTGAAGGAATCCCTGAAAAAATATGGAATGGATTTCTCCGGAGAGCGGTCGGGCGCTAAGTCCTCTTTTAATAAAAGAGCGTCGGAGCCGCAGCATATGGAGGCTCTTTCCCAAGAAGGTCAAAAGGATACTGAAACTCTTTCTCGTGCCGCGCGAGAAGACGCTAAAGTTGATGAAAAGGCAAGGCTCGCAGAACGACCTTCTCCCGAGACTCGCGCTAAGCTGATCCTTATAGGGAATAAATCAGATATTAACGGTTACGAGCAATCGAAGATAAAGTTTAGCAGTTTCCCCGATATGATATGTATTTCCGCCTCCAGCGGCGAGAACGTCGATCATATCAAATCCCGCATGGTAGCAGTCGTTATGGAAGGCAATGTAAACACTGAAGATGCGGTCGTCTCCAACGCTCGCCATTACGATGCGTTAAAGATCGTCGCCTCTGCTCTTGAAGACATTCTAAAAGGGCTCGACTCCCGCCTTCCCGGCGATCTGCTCGCCTTGGATATCCGCCGCTGCCTGCACTATCTCGGCGAGATCACCGGTGAGATCACCAACGAAGACCAGTTAGACTACATCTTTAGTCAGTTCTGTATCGGAAAGTAACTTACCTTTCTTTTCCTTTCAAATGCTTATCCAGCAACACTTTCGGAAAAATATCTTTCATATTTTGTTGCCCAAATCGTAAATTATAGCGTATATTTGTTGCCTATTTGTTGCCCAAGTAACACAGTTTTGTTGCCCGGCACCAATAAAGAGAGATGATGTCACATCCAGTCACACTTTGACACATGTAGTCACTCTCTGTCAGAAATAGGCATCCATGAGCAGTAACATTGAAATACAGAAGACCTGCAACTTTTGCGGTAAAATGTTTACCGCCCATACCCTGCATACCCGTTACTGTTCACACACATGTAATCAAAAACATTACAAGCAGCTGAAAAGGGAAGAAAAGCTCCAGGAACATCTTGTCCCCGCATTTACCAGCACTACAACAACTGAAGTCAATTACACCAGCCTTCAACAGAAGCTATTTCTAAGCCTTGATGAAACAGCAGCCATGTTAGGTGCCAGCCGTCGTACCATTCAAAGATTAATTGCAAAGGGAGCATTAAAAGCGGGTAAGATTGGTAGCAGGTGTATTATTCAACGAACTGAAATTGATAAACTCTTTAAATAGTCCTTTTATGAACGTAAAACTCAGACAACGATTAAAAGGCAATAAGATCAGCCTGTACCTCGATAAGTACGTTGATGGCAGAAGAGAATATGAATACCTTAATTTATACCTGACCCCGGAACCGGAGAAAGGCAAACTTACCAAGGAGCAGAAAGATGCCAACAAAGAAGCACTCCAATTAGCGGAAACTATCCGCTCAAAGCGGCACCTGGAAATAGTCAATGGTGAACATGGTTTCCGTAACAGGGAAAAAGCCAAAGGCAGTTTTCTTCGCTATGTTGAACACCTTCTTGTAAAGCGTAATACCAGTGAAAGCAATCATGCTAACTGGTACAGTATGCAAAAGCACCTGCAGGATTATGTAGAGAAAGATATCACCTTCAAACAAATAAACAAAGATTGGGTAGAAGGTTTTAAAGAGCATCTTCGAACAACAGAAACATCCACCGGCAGAAAGCTTTCACAGAATTCCCAGCTTGCTTATTACAGCAAATTTTGCGCAGCATTGAAGCAGGCATATAAAGATGGTATCCTGCAACGAAACCCCGCTGAACAAGTGGAAGGAGTGAAGCCTGGTGAAACCGAACGTTCTTTTCTTACTTACGAAGAACTACAGGCAATGGCAAAACAGGAGTGTGAATACCCGGAACTTAAGAGAGCATTTATCTTTTCTGCACTTACTGGTTTACGTTGGTCAGACATTGAGAAGCTTCTTTGGGTAGAAATTCAGCATTCAAAAGACCTGGGTTATTTCATTCGTTTCCGACAGAAGAAAACAAAAGGTGCTGAAATGTTACCCATATCTGAACAGGCTTTCTCGATACTGGGTGAACGCCGAAATCCGGAAGACAAAGTATTTGAACACTTGAAATACAGTGCATGGCATAACCTTAAATTACAGCAGTGGGCAATGAGAGCCAGTGTAATAAAACACATCACATTCCATTCAGCCAGGCACAGCTTTGCCACCCTGCAATTAACTTTAGGTACAGACATATACACCGTTTCAAAAATGCTGGGGCATAAGCACCTGAAAACAACGCAGGTTTATGCAAAGGTGATTGACCAAAAGAAACAAGAAGCTGCTAATAAAATAAAACTGGAACTATAATGGAGAACCAAAATAACATCCCGGAAGAAGTTAACGCTTTGANNTACTTTCTGGAACACGGTACAAAAAACGTGGAGGTTTTAGAGCGGTTTGACTTCAAAACTGCCGTATATAAAATTAAATTTCTTGCATCTCAACCTGCATATAAGATGGCAGTTATTGAGTTTTTAAAGTCATCGTTTCTGCCAGGCGTAAAGTTTGCTTCCGAAATTTTTGGTCAAATTATTGCGGGCATAACGCATAAAGAAAAGTATGGTCCGCCTTCACAGCAGAAATTAATAGACATGGGCTATTCATTATATCAGGATCGTGGCAATCTGCCGCAGAAGGTTTTTTTGGGGTATGAACAAGTTGAAGATGAGGATATAATTTATGCGAAAGAAAGATTTAGCGAAGAGTTGGATTTTTACATCGAACAGTTGGGTCCCTTAGTCACAGAGGGATCGGGCGTTGTTACTCAAAGAGACAAAATAAAAACCAACCTATCAGTAGAACAATTAGCTTCACTCTTCAAAATTCTTAACCAATATGACGAGCCCGATAAGCCGGAAAAAAGAGTAATACAGCAGCATACTATAACTAAACTTTGTAACAGCGTAGCTCAATCCTTTGCATCAAAAGGCACAGAGAACATTAATCCGGGCACATTACAAAATCNNCGATGGTTCACAGTTACAGGCAGCAGAGTTCTGGGTAGACAAATTTAAATCATTACAAATTGCAGCTGCTAATCTCGTTCAAGACCTAACAGATAAAGAAGATAAGCCAAAAACAAGAAAAAGAATTAAGTAAAAGTCAATACCAGCAAGACTTTCAAAGGGGTAGTACTACGGTGTGCTACCCCTTTTTGTTGTGCGCCATGCATGGCGG
>DEHV01000072.1 GCA_002352105.1 Chitinophagaceae bacterium UBA2791
TTCGATCATGGCCATAGCGCATCATTACAGGCCAGCGCGTGGATACGCCCGGTCGCGTTCATTAAAAATGCACGAGCACGACTAAAGCGACGAAGCCATTGTCGCCGCGAAGATCAATCCGCCGATAATAGCAACGGCATAAAAAGCCAGGGTGACAATTAAGAGGATGCCAATGAATTTGAAATAGGATTTCAGGTTCTTCAGCGCATAATTCATTTTAGCCATATCATTGGCTTTTATCGCTTCCTGCAGCTGCGTGGCAAACCGGTACAAATACAGGCAGGGGAAAAAACCGATCAGCGCGAAAATCAGGTAAAACGCCGTAACAGCGCCGCCGCCTAGCATGCCCATGCCTACCCCGCTCATTTCGGGCATCGAGGAAAAAATAGAGCCCATAAAAAAGGAGGCGACGGCAAATAACCCGCAGAAAACAAATCCGACGATGGCGATAAACCTTGCCCATTTGGCCGATTGTTCAAAATAGCCCGCGCTTTCCTGATCGTAGTGAAGGTCGAAAACATTTGAATTTTGCTGTTCCATAAAAGAGAGGTTTGGGTATAAAATGAGTCGTTAATAACATCCAAAGCCTAGTAAGCCACAGCAAATAATACCCGCTGTTCACTCTCCTTTCCGGTAAGGATACATTTGCCTTTTTCCCGCTTGTTGTTCAGCGGTATGCAACGTATGGTCGCCTTGGTCAGTTCCTTGATCTTCGTTTCCGTTTCAGGCTCACCATCCCAATGCGCGGCAATAAATCCTCCTTTTTCTTTCAATACCCGCTCAAATTCCTCCCAGGTATCTACCTGCGTAATATGCTGGTCCCTGAAAGATAAAGCTTTATTAAACATGGCGCTTTGAATTTCTTCCAGCAGGGAAATAATGGTCTGGGGAAGCCCTTCGACGGGAACGGTCATCTTCTCTCTGGTATCCCTTCTCGCCAATTCCACCTGGTTCTGCTGCAGGTCCCTCGCGCCGATCGCCACGCGAACAGGAACGCCCTTTAATTCATACTGGGCAAATTTCCAACCCGGCCGGGCATGATCGCTGTTATCGTATTTAACCCTTATGCCAGCCGATTTGAGTTGTCCGGCCAATTGATCCGCGGCGGCATCGATCATCTCTTTCTGATCGTTTCCCTTGTAGATAGGAACGATCACCACCTGCAAGGGCGCAATCCGCGGAGGCAGCGCCAATCCATCGTCGTCGCTATGCGCCATGACCAGCGCGCCAACCAGGCGGGTGCTGACCCCCCAGCTGGAAGCCCATACATAATCCAGCTTATTGTTGCTGTCGGAGAAAGTAACGTCGAAGGCCTTGGCAAAATTCTGCCCCAGGAAATGCGAGGTGCCGGCCTGCAGCGCCTTGCCATCCTGCATCAGGGTTTCAATACAATAGGTATCCAATGCGCCGGCAAATCGCTCGTTGGCCGTTTTTACGCCCTTGATCACCGGTAAGGCCATCCAGTTTTCCACAAAATCGGCATATACGTCGAGCATTTTTACCGTTTCTTCCACCGCTTCCTGTTCGGTGGCATGGGCGGTATGCCCCTCCTGCCATAAAAACTCCGTTGTGCGCAAAAACAAACGGGTACGCATTTCCCAACGCACCACATTGGCCCACTGGTTCACCAGCAGGGGAAGGTCGCGGTACGATTGTATCCAGGTCTTATAGGTATTCCAGATGATCGTTTCGCTGGTGGGCCTGACGATCAGCTCCTCTTCCAGTTTGGCTTCCGGGTCGACAATAACGCCCTCCTTATCCGGATCGTTCTTAAGCCGGTAATGGGTAACCACTGCGCATTCCTTGGCAAAGCCTTCCACATGGGCCGCTTCCCTGCTTAAAAAGCTCTTAGGGATGAACAGGGGGAAATAGGCGTTGACATGACCGGTATCCTTAAACATCCTGTCCAATACATCGCGCATGTTCTCCCATAAAGCAAATCCATAGGGTTTGATGACCATGCATCCCCTTACCGCCGAATAATCGGCCAGGTCTCCCTTGATGATGAGGTCGTTGTACCACTGGGCGTAATCTTCTTTCCTGGATGTAATTTCCTTGCTCATTTTGCTGATTCTTCGTTATTTAAGGCCAATAATCGAGGCAAATGCCATAATAGCAGTATTTTAACAATCGCCTGGCAATCTTTTTCCCTGATTCCCTGTCTTTATTGTAACTTTAGACATGGAAGTCGCAAAAGTAGCAACTTAGACTGAAAACAATAAAACCATCGCCATGAACTCATTAAAATTAAATATACTCCTGATAGCTGCGATAGCCCTGGCGAGCAGCTGTTCGGTATACCGCACAGGCCAAACGCCTGATGACGTGTACTACTCTCCTGGCCGCGAAGCCTCTGCCCCTTCCTATGTGCAGGTCGATAATCGCAGCAGCAACCGCTATAATGCGTACGACGACTACCTGCCTTCGGAAGACCGCTACCTGAGGATGATGGTCCGCAACAGGACAAGATGGTCTGTTTTTAACGACTATGACTATTTTAGCCCCTGGGCCTATTCGCCTTATAATGCGTTTGGGTACTCGCCTTACTATTCGCCCTTTTATTCGCCTTTCTCCTCTCCCTACAGTCATATGGGCATGGGATTAGGCATGGGCTATATCAATCCTTATGGATTGGGATACAACGGCTTTTACAACAGCTATTGGAGTTGGAATAGTTTTTACAACCCATACTATCCTTCGGGAGTTGTCTATAATCCGAAAACCAACCCGGCAGGATATACCATGCTGAGAAGCTTTAACCTTAACAGCTATACGAACCGCACTTACAACAACAATGTAAATGCCGGCAAGACCTATTACAGGGGATTAAACGTTCCCAAAAACAACACCGCTCCCAATGCTACGCTGGGCAGTTCGGTCCGCCGGATATTCTCCGGGGAAACGCCCAGAACCAACCAGGGAAGCGGCAGGAGCAGCTACTATTCGCAGCCAAATGAAAGGCCGGTAAGAACTTATCGCCCTTCCACTTATAATAACAACAATAACAATTCCTACAATAATACCCGTAGCAACAGCAGCGGCGTTAGCGGAGGAAACAGCGGCAGTTACAATAGCGGCGGCTCCGCTCCGGGAAGCAGGCCCAGCAGGCGATAAACGAAGCTGTCATAAAGGATTCGAAGAGGAAATAAAATTTGAGAAAACCTTAAATTCTATTTCCTCTTTTTATTGCCTGTTTTGCCTATCCTTGCATAAAGGCCGGCCGCGAACCGCCTGCCTGGCTTAAGATCGGCCCTGTACTCAGGATTTCATTCTCTACCTTTGTACGAAGTATTTGAACGATCGATAGCGAGCCGCCTAAAATAAGAATCAATCTATGACCATGAAGAAAGTTTTTTATCTGTGCATATCAGTCTTTGCCGGTTTACCGCTTATCGCCCAGGTTCCCGAAGACGCGATCCGGATGTCCTGGAACGCGCCATCCGGCACTGCCCGGCAACAGGCTATTGGCGGGGCGATGGGCTCATTGGGAGGGGAGATCACCTCTTTATATGTAAATCCGGCAGGATTGGGGTTCTTTAAAACAAGTGAATTTGTGTTGAGCCCAAGCGTATCCTTCTTAAAGGGAAAAAGCAATTACCTAGGCGATTTCTCTTCAGCGGAAAAGCAGAATAATTTCAACCTGGGGACCACGGGCTTCGTGTTTGGCTCGAGCGGCAACAGACCGAGCAGATGGAACAGCACGGCATTCAGTATAGCCATTAACCGGACAGCCAACTTCAACGGAAGAAGCTTCTACCAGGGGGTTAACGACTACAGCTCTTTTTCAGAAGCATTTGCGGAAGAATTTTCACAATCGGGCCTGCCCATAAACGTAGTGCTGTATACCGCGCCGCTTTCGCTGGGAACCAAATTAGCCAATTATACTTACCTGATAGATACGCTTACCGTCAATGGCGATATCGAGGTCATCGGCCTCCCGCAACGAAGCGCCATTCTCAGCAATTCCGATGCCGTTGTCCTCCAGGAAAATGATATTCAAACCAGGGGCGGCATCACAGAACTGGCCCTCGGTTATGCCGCCAATATGGACGACAGGATATACATAGGAGGCAGCCTTGGAATACCCATCGTCAATTATGAAAGAAGCGCTACGCTGCGCGAAACAGACGCTTCCGGCGACGCCGATAACGATTTCAACTATGCCAGTTACCAGGAAGACTACTCTTCAAAAGGCATTGGCATTAACGCCAAGCTGGGCCTGATCTTCAAACCTGCCAACCAAATAAGGGCAGGCCTGTCCGTCCACTCGCCGACCTTATATGGATTAAGGGAGAAAACGACCGGCAGGATCGAGGCCGACCTGGAAGGCTACCTCAGGGATCCCGGATTAAGCATTGCCAACGCCGATTCTATTTATACCCAGTTCGGAGCCGATATTCCCGAATACCGGTTCGACCTGGTGTCGCCCTGGAAATTTTTGATCAGCGGCTCTTATTTCTTCACAGAGTCGGATGATGTTACCCAACAGAAAGGCTTTATCACCGCAGATATTGAATATGTAACCCATGGCTCTTCCCGGTTCTCTTCAGCGGACCAAACAGGCGATAACGCATATTTCCGCGCCGTAAACGAGGGCGTGAAATACGCCTACAAGGGCGCTTTTAATTTCCGCGCGGGAGGAGAATTAAAATTCAGCACGTTCATGACGCGTCTCGGTTTCGCCTGGTATGGCAAGCCTTACGACGACAAGGAACTCAAGGCCAGCCGGATGAATATCAGCGGCGGGCTGGGGTATCGCGACAAAGGCATATTTGTAGATCTTGCTTATATCTATAGCATGCATAAGGATGTGCACTTTCCCTATCGTTTGGCAGACAAGGCCAATGTTTTCGCCAACCTGAAGAACAACAGCAGCAATGTATTGCTGACGGTCGGATTTAAGTTCTAAGAAAGGATTGGGAAGAGGAACCCTTTGAGGCATCCGTTTTGACGGGAATCCCGAACCGGGTTGTCAGAAAACAGGAATAGTTCGTCCTTCGCCCGCTATTTCGATTAGCTCCGCCAAAAAACCCGAACCGGTTGTCAGAAAATCCGTCTGGCCGGCGGTTTTCATGAGCACAGCGAAAGGCGCCGCTGGTGATGAAGACAGCTTTTGCTTATGGGCGCGGGCGCTAAGGTTGCGAAACCAGCGAAGAAACAAGGGGTATCCATTGCTCCGGATCGGCGCCTGCTATCCAACGCATGGCCGGGTCTTTCCGAAACCAGGTAAGCTGCCGCCGCGCGTACTTGCGGGTGTTCGATTTAATCTGTTCAACCGCTTCGTCAAGGGTTAATTTCCCATCCATATATTCAAACAGTTCCGTATAACCGACTGTCTGAAGAGCGTTCAGTTCCCTGAACGGCAATAGCGAGCGCGCTTCCTCCAACAATCCTTGCTCCATCATCTGGTCGACCCGGTTATTGATATTGAGCCGGAGCTGCTCCTTCGGCAGGTCAATAACCATTTTCAGCGTTCTGAAATCGCGCGGGGCGGGCTGCCGCCGTTGAAAATCGCGGATCGACAAGCCGGTGGACAGTTTTACCTCCAGCGCCCGAAGCAATCGCTGGGGATTCAGTATTTCCCCCGAAGCATAATAAACCGGATCCTTTTCCTTTATTTCCTGCTGCAGCCATTCCAGCCCCCTACTGTTGTATTGATCCACGATCTGCCGCCTTAACGAGGGATCGATCGCCGGCATCTCATCCAATCCCTCGCAAAAAGCCTTGATGTATAATCCCGTTCCGCCCGCCATGATAACCGTGGAGCGATCTTTAAAAATAGCTTCTGCAGCATGCAGGGCATACTGCTCGAAGGTTCCTGCATTTACATTTTCATGAATGGAATGCGAATGGATAAAATGATGCTTAACCGCGCGCAGCTGCCCGGGAGAAGGTTTGGCCACGCCGATATTCATTTCGGTATAACACTGCCTTGAATCGGCGGAGATGATCTCCGTCCGGAAATGTTTGGCCAATTCAATGGCAAGGGTTGTTTTACCCGAAGCCGTAGGGCCTGCAATAATTATTACGGTTTTTTGATTCACGGTCTAGATTTCACCTGAACCATCATCGTCTTCTCCGCCATCGTCCGCGTGGGCGTCATCATCTTCCCCCTCTACGCCAAACCCTTCGGCGCCGCGGGAAAGATCATATTTCTCCTCCACTTCGGTGAGCTTATCGCCAACCAAGCCCTTTATGCCATACTGCGAGGGGCCTATTCCTTCTTTTTTCACGATGGCAGGATATTCCAGCTTGGCGCTTTCTTCTTTGCTGACATTGATCAGCTCGATCAGGAAGGACCAGTTTTTATTAAAATCGTAGAGATAAATAAACTTCTGATTGGGGTTCTTTATTTCTGCGCCGATGGTCGTATCGCTCATCAGCAGCGGCTCCGCCTTATATGCTTTATCATATTTTTCCAGCGTTATTTCCCGGCCGCGCTGCCAGTTGTCGTTGCTGCGAAAAAAAGTAGCGGAGTGTTTGGAGTCAAATTCAAAGGCCTTTAATATGACTTCATGAAGCGACACAAAGGATTGCGTATGCCTGACGGCAATATCCCTGTAAACGCTGTCGTCTTCTTCAAAATACACCCTGAACTTTAGTATCGCCATATCTTTTGCTTATAATGGTTGATGGTCAAAAATAGGTAAATAGTTTAATACCCATAGACAGCAAACCAGACCTGTAAGCTGCTTACTGTTTAACGGGCTTTAAGTTTAACGTCTCCGCTTTTTTCATCATAAAATCAAAAGCATCATCATAATTATTGCCTATTTCCCCGTCTAAGATCGCTTCCCTGATCGCATTTTTGAGTATGCCCACTTCTTTGCCGGGAGACAATCCGAAGATATCCATGATCATTTCCCCTGTTATCGGCGGCTGCCAGTTGCGGATCTTATCTTTTTCCTCCACTTCTTTCAGGCGCTGACTCACATAATCAAAATTCTCCAGGTAACGCCTGACCTTCAATTTGTTTTTCGATGTGATATCGGCCTTGCACAATATCATCAGTGATTCTATGTCCTCCCCCGCGTCGAACAGCAGGCGACGTATCGCGGAATCGGTGATGTTCTCCTTGGTCAGGCTGATGGGCCTGTGGTGCAATTCCACCATTTTCCGCACAAAGCGCATCTTTTCATTCAGCGGCAGCTTAAACGCCGAAAATATTTTAGATACCATCCTTCCTCCTACTACCTCATGGCCGTGAAAGGTCCAACCATGCCCCTGCTCGAATTTTTTGGTAAGCGGTTTCCCGATATCATGCAACAGGGCCGCCCACCGAAGCCATAGATCCGCGGTATGAACCGAGATATTGTCCACCACCTGGAGCGTATGATAAAAATTATCCTTATGACCTATGCCGTCGATATTTTCCGTACCTGCCAGATCGACCATTTTAGGGAAAATAATATGCAATAAGCCGCTCTTATACAACAAATCCAACCCTATGGACGGTTTGGGACTCAGGAGTATCTTATTTATTTCTTCGGTTATGCGTTCCTGGGATATGATCCTGATCCTTTCCCTATTGTCCCTGATGGCCTGAAAGGTAGCAGGCGCTATCTCAAAGTTCAGCTGCGAAGCAAAACGGATCGCGCGCATCATCCGCAACGGATCGTCGCTAAAGGTCCGGACCGGATCCAGCGGCGTCTGAATAACTCTTTTCCGAAGATCCCCGACCCCCTCAAAAGGATCAATAAGCTTGCCATAATCAGCCTCATTCAGGCTGATCGCAAGCGCATTGATGGTAAAATCCCTTCTGAGCTGATCATCCTCCAGCGTGCCTGGGCTCACTTCGGGATTCCTGCTGTGATAACCGTAACTTTCCTTACGCGCCCCGACAAATTCAATCTCCCAATCATCGAGCCGAAAATGCGCCGTGCCGAAATTTTTAAAGAAAGATATTTTTGGCGCGGGCCTGAACCGGCAGGCGACAGCCGTTGCCAGCCGGATACCGTCGCCGATACACACAATATCGGCATCCTTGGTTTCTCTCCCCAGCAGTTTATCGCGGACGAAGCCGCCGATCACGTAACAGGGCATTCCCAGCTCCCGCGCGGCGGCTGCGATCTTATTAAAAACAAACAATTCTTTTTCCGTGCATTGTATATCCATAGGAATTGCAAATGTACCAAAATACCGCGCTAACGGCAGCAGCTCGCCCATCCCCACAGGTTAAAGGGGCGGACAGGAATCCAAAACGATTGACCAGCCAACGGCGGTAATCCGCCCAACGTTAAAGCTCTATTGGGATCGGGGATGATCTCTGAAACCAACAACGACAGTCCGCCAGGTTTAACCCGCTGCGCCGATCGTTTCCAGCAACTGCTCATCGCGGATATCCGCGGCGCAACGAAAATGCCCCTGGGGGCAGGCGCGATAGCCATGCAATCCGCAGGGCCTGCAATAAAGCGGTCCCTTTTTTTCCACGATAAAATGCTTATCGCTCAGCGGCCCGTAACCAAATGCAGGAATGGTAGAGCAATATACCGCCGTAACCGGCGCATTCACTGCCGAGGCAAAATGCATGGGAGCCGAATCATTGGCATAATTCATCAACGCACCCTTCATCAAAGCGGCAGACTCAAGAAAATTAAGTTTTCCGCAGAGGTTCACTACAGAAGGACGAAGCGCCTTGGCCAGTATCTCCTCCGCCAGGGGCCCATCTTCCCTTCCCCCCAATAAATAAAGCGTATACCCCGCAGGAACCTTGTTGATAAAATCCACCCATTTCTGAACGGGATACTGTTTGGTAAACCATACGGAAGCCGGGGATATTGTGAGATAAGGGCCGGCTTTATATCCCGCTACGGCGGCTTCATCTTTCGCGGCAGGATACAGGGCGGGTTTACGCGAAGGCATATGCGTAAAATGAAAGATCAGTTCGTTATTTCGCTCAATCTCATGAACAGGCGGCCGGGCGCTTGCCGAAACCGGAAGATCCCGGTCATTCTTTTTTGCATACCCGCTAAAAACATGCTTCACTTTTGTAGTAAAGAACCGGCTAAACGGGTTTTTATCAAATCCGATGGTCTCCCCTGCCCCTGAGCACGCGGTGATCAGCCCCGTTGCCGCATAGCGCTGCACATTGATCACTTTATCATACCGGTTCCTCCTCGTCCTGCGCAATAATTTCCAGAGATTAGCCAGTTTATTCTTTTTTTTATCCCATATCAGCAGCTCATGCAGGTAAGGATGACCGTTAAGCAACCCCTCGTTCCCCTTTCTCAACAGGAAATCGATCCGGGCGTCGGGATACGCCGCATGCAGGCTCTCGACAATGGCAGTCGCCAGTACGACGTCTCCGATAAAAGCGGTTTGTATGACCAGGAATTTGTAGGGCATAATCTGTTTCAGGGGCGGATGATGACAGGCTCCCCTTCGTTATTCCATTTTATCAGTGAAGAAGGCGATGCAGGAATTTCTTCCTCCTGCCGGTAATGCGCCACATAGTCGACCCCGGTGCGTATATGGTTAAATATTTCGCTGAACTTCGCGGGAGACGGCTCTCCGGAAAGATTTGCCGAGGTGGAAACGATCGGCTTACGAAAACGCTTAAGCAGGCTCCGGCAGAATTTTTCATGAACGATCCGGATGGCTATAGAGCCGTCCTCATGAATAAGATTATCGGCCAGCCCGATAGCGCCCTCATAGATCACCGTGGTAGGCTTTTCGGTTTTTTTCAGGAATTCGAACACGCGGGGGTCCGGGTTAGCCACATATTTCAATATATCCTTCTCATCAGCCGCCAGCACAATCATCGCCTTGGCGGCCGGTCTTTCTTTCAATCGATAGATCTTCTCCACAGCTTCAGGGTCGGTAGCGTCGCATCCTATACCCCACACCGTATCCGTAGGATAAAGAATTGTTCCTCCCTGGCGCAGGACGGTAAGGCAATGTTCTATATCCTTTTCAAATGATATCATCTTCAAATTTAGCAAATCTACTGCCATTCGTTTAAGATGACCGGTATAGTTCAGGATCAATACATTATTTTTGCCAAAAAATATTTTTGATGGAAATGCAACAACTGATATCCGCGGCCTGGCAAGACCGGGAGTTACTAAAAGAGATGAAATACGCAGAAGCCGTCAGGGCTGTTATTGAAGAAACAGACAAAGGCCGGCTGCGGGTAGCTTCCCCCCAGGGCGAAGACTGGGTCGTTAATGAGTGGGTAAAACAAGCCATCTTACTATATTTTAGCATCCAACCCATGCAAACCTGGACCATTGATCCCTTTGAGTTTCATGACAAGATGATATTAAAATCCAACTATAAAGAGCTTGGCGTCAGAGCCGTTCCCCATGCTGTAGCCCGATACGGCGCATTTGTAGGCAGGAATGTGGTGTTGATGCCTTCCTATGTGAACATTGGCGCCTATGTCGACGAGGGATCGATGGTGGACACCTGGGCAACCGTAGGCAGTTGCGCGCAGATCGGGAAAGGAGTGCATTTAAGCGGCGGCGTAGGGATCGGCGGCGTGCTGGAACCCTTGCAGGCAAGCCCCGTCATCGTGGAAGACGGTTGCTTTATCGGCAGCCGCTGTATCGTGGTGGAAGGCGTCAGGGTGGAGAAAGAAGCGGTGTTGGGCGCCAATGTGGTCTTAACGCAAAGCACAAAGATCATTGATGTCAGCGGTACGGAACCGGTGGAATACAGGGGCCGGGTGCCGGCGCGCAGCGTCGTTATCCCGGGGTCTTACAAAAAGCAGTTCCCCGCGGGCGAATATTCCGTCAGCTGCGCCCTGATCATCGGCAAAAGAAAGCCCAGCACTGATCTTAAAACAAGCTTGAACGACGCATTGCGGGATTTTAACGTAGCCGTATAATTCCTGCGGCTGCCATCATTTTGAGCAGAAAAAACATTTCATTCGCGGGGTTTCTCATTTGTTTTGTTGGCTCGCTGCTGTTTTCCACAAAAGCCATCATCGTAAAACTGGCTTTTGCCAATAGCCCGGTCGACGCATTGACGCTGCTTACCCTCCGCATGATCTTTTCGCTGCCCTTCTTTCTGGCGGCGGCATTATGGGCGGGCAATACAAGCGCTAATGTAAAACTCCGTCCAGGCCAGCATCTCCGGATAATATTGCTTGGACTATTCGGATATTATCTAAGCAGCTATTTTGATTTCGTGGGCCTGCAATATATTTCCGCGGGACTGGAAAGACTGATCTTGTTTTTATATCCCAGCATCGTTGTGCTGATCAACGCGTTTTTCTTTCGTCAGCGGATCACCCGTATCCAGGGAATAGCCTTGCTGCTCACCTACCTGGGCATAGGGCTGGCTTATTATGACGAAATGCAATTCGATACCGCCAATCCCAATTTTGTATGGGGAAGCATATTGATATTTTTATGTTCGATCACCTATGCGATATACCTTGCGGGAAGCGGGCGGATCATACCCTATATCGGACCGTCGAGGTTCACCGCATATAGCATGCTTGCCGCTACTGCGGGAATATTCATTCATTTCAGCTTCAGCCGGAATTATACAGACCTGACGGCAACGGGCGGCATCTGGCAATACGGACTGCTACTGGCGATTGCCGCCACGGTCCTGCCCACTTTTCTAATGGCTGCCGGGATGTCGAGGATCGGGTCGAACAATATGGCGATCATATCCAGTATCGGACCGGTGAGCACTATTTTGCAGGCCCACTGGATACT
>DEHV01000055.1:0-686 GCA_002352105.1 Chitinophagaceae bacterium UBA2791
CTATGCGTTCGACGAATACCATCAGTTCTTTGCCAAGCCTCGTCGGACTGGCGGGCTGGCCGTGCGTTCTGGCCAGGAGCGGTATCTCTTTCCATGAGCCGGCCAGCAGCTCGATCTGGCGATTCAGGTTGAGCAGGGATGGCAGGTATTCGAATTCGATAGCATGTTTCCACGAGAGGGGGATAGCAGTATTATTGATATCCTGGGAGGTCAGTCCGAAATGCACCCATTCTTTTACGGCGTCGCAACCGGCCTTTTCGAGTTTGTTCTTAACGAAATATTCAACCGCTTTAACGTCATGATTGGTGATCGCTTCCGTTTTTTTTATTTCAAGGGCATCGTCAATGAAAAAATGGTCCGCAGCTTCCCTGATGGCCTTTTTCCCCGGAGCGTTCAGGGAGAACAGCTTTTTATCGGCGAGGAAAAGTAGATATTCCACCTCGATCAACACACGGTATTTGATCAAGGCAAATTCGGAAAAGTATTCGTCCAGGTGGTGAACCTGTTTACGGTATCGGCCGTCAATAGGAGATATAGCTGTAAGGGCGTTAAGTTCCATTAAAATTGATTATGATTAGTTTTGGCGCATTACCTTTGCGCCGTAAAAATAAACTAATTGAAGAAGATTAAGGTTGGAATAGTGAATTATCTGAATACCCGGCCGATGTTGTATGGCCTGGAAAATA
>DEHV01000055.1:832-71001 GCA_002352105.1 Chitinophagaceae bacterium UBA2791
AAGGATATAAAAGGCAATACGGCAGGCCTGGTCATTGGCGATGAGTGTTTTGAGCAAAGAAAGTTCTCGCCCTACCAGTATGATCTGGGAGACGCCTGGAAAAAACATACCGGGATGCCCTTTGTGTTTGCGGCCTGGGTGAGTAACAAATCCCTGGACGCCGCCTTTATAAAAGATTTCAACGAAGCCAATGCATATGGCGTGAATCATATCCCCGAAGTCATCGCTTCCATAGGCCCCTACGGCCTTTACGATCTCCAGACTTACTATACCCGCGACATGAGCTACGCGCTCGACGAATCCAAGAAAAAGGCCTTATCTGCGTTTTTGGCGAGGCTTAGCTGATCTCAATATTGATGACGGTTGACAGAAAGCAGGTATGAGAGTTTTTATCTTCTAATGAACTCATTTTGAGGGCGTATTGCCTATTTTGGAATAATAGAATTAATTTAGCGTTATATTTAATAAACTATGGCTGAAACCCTGGGAATGTTGTGCGATAAACTGACTATTGTTAAACTTAAGGAATACCATACTGAAGATAGCGATCGGTTGGAAAGCCTGAAAATACAGGCAAGGAATCTCCAGCAAGAGATCGATCAATATATCGCTCGCGCTGTCAAAGGCGATATTGATGAAAGTCAGCTTACTTTTGCGGCAAATAAAGTGTTCAAAAAGGAAGGGAATATTGTACCTGATGTGCAAGGGAATATAGGCGAGGTTTTTTATCAGTTGGCCGATGTTAATTGCAGGTTATGGCATGAACAGGAAAAGGTATATGATTTTGAAAGAGTCCCCCCCCAACAAAAAGACATGGTAGTTAAACAGCTCGCTATTTTGAATTTGGAAAGAAATAAGTGTATTGATTCAATCAATGAACAATTCGCTGAATTAGTTAAACAATCAAGAAATACAATACCCGAATAATCTGCTGCATTTATGCATATAACAACGAGAAAAACCTGTAGGGTCTGCGGTTCGGCATCCTTAAAAAAAGTCATTGATATTGGAGAGCAGTACCTTCAGGGATCTTTTATAAAGCCAGGCAAAGAGATCCCTTCCATGAGAAAGATTCCATGCTCTCTCGTGCGCTGCTCGCCGGAAGATGATGAAAATGCTTGCGGACTACTTCAGATGGAACACTCTGTTCCGCCTGAAATATTGTATAACGCTTATTGGTATCGATCGGGCACAAATGACACCATGAGGAATCATCTCAGGGAAATTGCCGGGTCTATATTGGCGATTATTGACAAGAAAACAGCTTCTGTTCTTGATATTGGATGCAATGACGGGACATTTTTAAATAACTATCCCGCTTCTTTCAACAAATATGGATGCGATCCCAGCGATATTGCCCAGGAAGTTAAAGGCGCTACTGTAGTTCAGGATATCTTTCCTTCCGGAAAACTACTTTCTATTTTGAAAGGCGCCAAGCTTGACGTTGTTACTTCCATTGCCATGTTTTATGATCTTGAAAGCCCCGTTAAGTTTGTTAAAGAGATTAAGAAAATACTGTCGCCGGAAGGGATATGGGTTTTTGAGATGAGCTATATGCCTCACATGCTTGAGTCGGATTCTTATGATACTATCTGCCACGAACACCTGGAATATTATAGCCTTGCCGTAATAGAAAGGATATGCTCGCTAGCAGAAATGAAATTGTTTAAGGCTTCATTTAACAGCATAAATGGCGGGAGTATTCGATGTTATGCCACGCACCTCGGAAATGATTCTTTTGATAATAAGATCGACCAGCAATTTTTATATTCGATTAGACAGAAGGAATTTGATATGATGTTGGATACGGATAAGCCGTATGTGGAATTCCAGCGTAGGATAGAAGATCGTAAAAAAGAATTGTCAGATCTCCTGATTAAGATAAAAAATGCAGGCAAATGTATCCATATCTACGGGGCTTCCACCAAAGGCAATACTATCTTGCAATGGTGTAATCTGGATAATAATCTGATTGACTGTGCGGCTGAAAGAAACCCCGATAAATATGGAGCTATTACATTAGGCACAAATATTCCTATTATTAGCGAAGAGGAAAGCAGAAACATGAAGCCTGATTTTTATTTAGTGCTTCCCTGGCATTTTAGGGAGGAGTTTTTAAAGAGAGAAAAAGATATTTTAGATCAGGGAACAGGGTTGATCTTCCCATTACCGAAAGTTGAGATTTTTAAGAAGTAAATAAATATGGCAAATGCTTTTATAATCCGCATAGCTAATGGGTATAAGAAATATATTGGGGAAGGTTGTTAGCAGGATGTTGCTTCCGAATCTGCAACTGGCTTATGCGCAGGCTGGAGAAGATCTTATTCTGGCAAGATTGTTTTATAAAGAGAATATTTTTAGGCCGTCTTATTTGGATATAGGAGCTAATCATCCTTCCTACCTGAGCAATACTTATTATTTTTATGCCAGAGGGAGCAGAGGGGTTTGTATTGAACCTAATCCTGTTTTATTTAGAAAGTTTAAGAAGGTCAGAACATCGGATACTGTATTAAATGTTGGCGTAGGGATCGGGGATGAGAAAGAGTCAGATTTTTATCTGTTTTCAGGGCGTTTTGACGGGTTGAGCACTTTTTCGAAGGAGCAGGCCTATTACTGGAAGAATGTGGGAATGGATAAAGTAGGAAAGATAGATTTTGATAAGATAATCCGGGTCCCTTTATTGCGGGTCAATGATATTCTCCAGCGTTATTGCGCCACGCTTCCGGATTTTATCTCCATTGATGTCGAGGGGCTTGACCTGGAGATTTTGAAATCCATTGATTTTAATACTTATCGGCCGCTTGCTTTTTGCATTGAAACATTAGGGTATGATATAAATCAGAAAGAGTATAAAAGAACTGAGATTGAAGATTTTCTTTTGGATAAGGACTATAAGGTTTATGCCGAAACGAGTATTAATACCATCTTTATAAGAAATTGAATAATCTCTAATTAGTTTTGAGCGCTACCGCAATAATATTCGGAATAAATGGTCAGGATGGATTTTATCTTTCAAGGCTTTTGGAAACCCAAGGAGTTACTGTAATAGGAGTTTCAAGGAAGGATGCTTCTGAGAGTTCCGGAATTCACGACTTTGAATGGGTTAAAGATTTGGTCGAACGGTATCAACCGGAATATATATTTCATTTTGCCGCTGCTTCGACGACTAATCATCAATCGCTTTTTGATAATTACCGGGCGGTTTCTACAGGGACTATTAATGTATTGGAAGCGGTTAAATTTTTGTCGTCGCACTCGAAAGTTTTTATTTCCGGCAGCGGACTTCAATTTAGAAACGCAGGTTTGCCCATAAAGGAGTCGGATCCCTTTGAGGCCAGAGACGCCTATTCGTTGTGTAGAATACAATCGGTTTATGCGGCAAGGTATTATCGCTCGCTGGGTTTAAAAACATATGTCGGCTATTTCTTTAATCATGATAGTCCTCGAAGAACAGAACGGCACGTAAGTAAAATGATTGCCAATGCTGTTAAAAGAATTGCCAAAGGAGAAGAGGTAAAAGTTGAAATAGGAGATGTTTCGGTGGTAAAGGAGTGGACATTTGCAGGCGATATTGTTAAAGCGGTTTGGACATTTGTTCAACAGGAGGAAATTGAGGAGGCAGTATTGGGTTCGGGCGAAGGGTATTCGATCATGGAATATATTAAAGAATGCTTTGCCTTGATTGATAAAGATTGGAAGGATTATGTGGCGACGCAGGATGATTTTAAGCCGGATTATAAAAGGTTGGTTTCTGACCCTTCTCTTATTTATAGCCTTGGATGGAAACCTGAAATCAGTTTTTCGGAACTGGTCAAAATGATGATCGATGAATAAGTTCGCATATGGCTCCAACTAAAGTCCTATTGGTTCAATTGTTTTCTAACGGAGACTGTTTGTATGCAACGGCTATTGCAAAACAGATTAAACAGGATTTCCCCGGCTGTCGTCTGTATTGGGCCATATCTCCCGCTTGCAAAAGTATTATCGCTGGCAACCCTTACGTGGATGAAACGCTTGAAGTTTCCTCGGTTGCCAAAAACGATGAGTTCGCTTTTAGAAAATTTATAAAACAGGTCAATCAGGACAAGCGTCTTGGCAAATGGGATGAGGTTTTTATTACCCATATTATGGGCGCTAATCAAGCCAATTATGACGGGTCTATCAGGTCTGCAATATTCAGAGGTTATGGCAGGTCGATCACAGTAGGAGCGACTATCGTGCTTCAGTTAACAGAAAAGGAGAAGGAAAACGCCAGGCAGTTTGCTTTTAATCATGGATTGTCCGATTTTCGAAATGTTATTTTGTTTGAGTTTGCTCCTCAAAGCGGGCAATCGTCTATTACTCATGAACAGGCGATTTTAATTTCCGAAAAGCTGGTAACAAGAGACGATACGGCGATTATTTTATCTTCTTCCAGAAAAATTACGCATGAGAATAGCCGAATTATCGACGGTAGCGTATTGACGATAAGGGAAACGGCTGCGCTTACGCATTATTGTTCATTTCTGATCGGTTGTTCAAGCGGTATTACCTGGCTTTCTACTTCGGATGGAGCCAAACGGCTGCCAATGGCGCAGCTTCTTGATCCTTATACAAAATGGGTAAACCCTCCGTCGAGGGATTTTAAACGGTTTGGATTAGACATTATGTTGATAGAATTGATAGATTTTGATATTGATAAAGCTGCGGCCTGTGTGAATAATGCGATGAATGATTTTGAGAACGCAAGGGTCAAGTATAATCAGGAAATACCGCTTCATTTCAGAACGACCAGAAGCATTGTTTATAATCTCCTTTGTTACCTTGAATTTCCAGCTATTTGGAAACATATCCTGATCAATAATCAAACCTATGGGTTTAATCTTTCTTTTTATAAGGAGGTAGCAATGGGTTTTATGATATTCCCATTTAGATTGGCGAAGAATCTATTTGTGAAAAGAATATTGAAGGCCAACGCCAAGTGATTGTTATTTTCCCGGCGCTAAAATTTTTAATGTTTTTCCTGCCTGTTTTTGGAAGATAAGCTCCTTCTCCATCATTTCTTCCACCAGCATTTCAAGCGTGTATTTGGGGGCCCACCCTAGTTTGCTTTTTGCTTTAGCGGCATCGCCGATGAGCATATCCACCTCTGCAGGCCTGAAATAACGGGGATGGATACCTATCACCTGTTTGCCAATAGGTAGTTGATAGGATGGATTCGTGCATTTGGCAACAAAGCCTTTTTCTTCTACGCCAACGCCTTCAAATTTTAATTCTATTCCGGCGTAAGAGAAGGCAAGTATTACAAAGTCGCGGACGGATGTGGTTTTGCCTGTTGCGAGGACATAATCTTCGGGAGCGTCTGATTGCATCATCATCCACATTCCTTCGACATAGTCTGCGGCATGGCCCCAGTCTCTTTTGGCATCAAGATTTCCTAACAATATAATATCTTCCAGTCCCATAAGTATTTTTGAAACTCCTATGGTTATCTTTCTGGTAACAAAATTTTCTCCTCTTAGCGGGCTTTCATGATTGAATAGTATGCCATTTACCGCGTATATTCCATACGCTTCTCTGTAATTGACTGTTATCCAATATGCATAGAGTTTAGCCACTCCGTAAGGAGATCTGGGATAAAACGGCGTCTTTTCATTTTGGGGAATTTCCCGTACCATTCCATAGAGTTCAGAAGTGGATGCCTGATAGAACCTGGTTTTTTTCTCTAACCCCAGTATTCTAATAGCTTCCAGAAGCCTGAGCACGCCAATTGCATCTGCGTTTGCAGTATACTCGGGAGTTTCAAAACTTACTTGTACATGACTTTGGGCGGCAAGGTTATATATTTCATCTGGCTGGATTTGTTTAATGATCCTAAGAAGATTTGAAGAATCAGTAAGATCGCCATAATGAAGATGGAATTTCTCCATTAATGACTTATCGAAAAAGATATGATCTATCCGGTCTGTATTCATTAAAGAGCTTCTTCTTTTAATACCGTGTACGATATATCCCTTATTTAAGAGAAACTCTGCAAGATAGGCTCCGTCCTGGCCCGTAATACCGGTTATTAGCGCTGTCTTCATTAATGCGTTAATTTATTCCTGCAAATTAGTGATTTTAGATTGCTGAAATGATTTTGATTTATTAGGTAAATGATAGATTTACTGTATATTAGGAGATGGAATAGCGTTTCAGCGCATGGTCGGCAGGTACAATTATTTCTCTTGGGCGTATGTCTTATTTTATATCCGTTATTATTGTTAATTATAAGACCCCGAAGCTTTTGCTCGGGTGTTTGCGCTCTATTTTTGGTCATCAGGGAGATTTGCCCTTGGAAATCATTGTTGTTGATAACGCTTCAGGCGATAATAGCCGGGAGTTAATTGGGGACGCGTATCCTTCTGTGAAATGGATTCAAATGCCCTATAATGCCGGTTTTGCAAGAGCTAATAATGAAGGGATTCGGCAGTCGGCCAGTGAGATCGTACTATTGCTAAATTCCGACACCTTGAATATAAATAATAATATTAAAGATTGTGCGGAGCTCTTTGTCAGGTCCGAATATGTCGCTTGCGGCGTACAATTATTGAATGAAGACGGCACGCCCCAGATTTCGGGCAATTATTTTATGAAAGGCGGACTCAATAACTTATTACCGCTTCCGTATGTGGGCCCTGTTCTTAAAGGACTGGGAATGCTTTTTTCTGTGAAAAAGCCTAATATTCCTGATACTAATGAGCCTGTTGAGGTAGACTGGATCAATGGCGCATTCCTGATGGTAAAAAAAACGGCTATTGATAGGGTTGGACTGATGGACGAAGACTTTTTTCTATACGCAGAAGAGGCTGAATGGTGTTCCCGTTTGAGAAAAGCAGGTAAATTGGTTATTTATGGCCAGTACAAAATATTTCATTTGCAGGGTGAAACGGCTAATACCGCTTTTAAATCTTCCGGAAGAGGGTATTATAATTTATATGACAGAAAAGGGCTCCAGATAATGCTTTCTAACTTTGTTAGAATAAGAAAACAATTTGGTATCGGCTGGTTTTTATTTCATTTGTTTGCATATTCATTTATAGCCCCCTTGGCTTTTGCTGCGAGCTTATTTAAAATTATTTTTTCGTTTACATGGGATAAACAGGAATTTAGCCGTATGCTGGGTTTTTTACGCAATATTTTGACAATCTGGCGCTACACGCCTATAATACTTCGAGGAACCCCTTTCTTTTATAAAATACTTTAGATATATTTGGTAATAACTTAATGTAACACTAACGATGAAAAAGATTGGAATATACATTTTTCTCGCCTTTGGCGTCTTAGTTTCTTCATTTACCTGTGAGAAAGTAAATAGTGAAGATCCAGAGTCTGAAGAGAAGAAACTAACCTTACAGCCAGGTCCAGCCGATGGCCAGGATTGTTTGGTGGCCTATCGGCAAACGGATAATGACCACTATGCGAAATCAAATCATAAAAAGAATCCGGATGTTACGGCTATTCGTTGGACTTATAACGAAGTTGGAGCCGGACACGGTACAAACAGGACATACATAAAATTCTTAGGTCTTTCCGAAATTCCTTTCAATGCTGAGATCATTTCGGCTAAACTATCGCTTTATGGCGTAGAGTCGGGCGTTGCCGCTCCTTTGGGTAATTCTTACTATCCCGGCTCGCCTTATGAGGGTTATGGCGAAAATCCCGCTTGGTTGAAAAGGGTGTTGAGCGATTGGACCGATTCCACAATTACCTGGAACAATAAGCCCGCTACTACCGATGAACATCGGGTAGCCGTTCCGGCTTCAACAGCGCAGTGGAATTTTGATGCTGTTGATATAGACGTTACCGATATGGTTAGGGAGATGGTAAAAGCCAATAATAATTTCGGGTTTTGCCTTGAACTCCAAAAAGAGGAAATATACAGGTCTATTTTATTTGGTAGCAGCGAGCACGAAAATCCGCAAAAAAGACCTAAGCTGGAAGTGGACTATTCAGTTTCCGATTAGTAGTGTCAGGGTTCTGTTAGCTATACTCCCCCAATAATAATAATCAAAAAACGCAGGGGGCGTTGGGGTTTCATTTTTTGCGCTGTGGATAGCGGTTTCGGCGAATAGGCGCCAGTCGCGGTTCCGGATAATATGCAGTTTGTCGCCGCAGATTTCCTGCTTTATGCCCATTGCGCCTAACTCGGTTGATACAACCGCACAATTCATCGCCAATGCTTCTACAGCCTTTGTTTTTATCCCGCCCCCGCTGAGGATAGGGTTCAAAAATACATCACCGGCTTTGAGATAAAGGCTTATGTCTTCCACAAAGCCCGCATAAATGATGTTTTTATCTGCATATTCCCTCAGCTCATGAAAGAATTCGGGGAGCCCCTTACCGCAGACAATGATCTTATATTTAAATGCAGGGTTTTTTAACAGGACGGGGTTGATCTTGTCCAGTATTATCGACAATGCATCATAATTGCTGTGGTGATACAAGGCGCCATTGAAAAGCAGGATCTTTTCGTCTTGCCCGATCCCATGCAATGCGCAGACCTTCTGGCGGCTTTCCTGTATTTCGCTGTCGCCGGGGATCTTATCGTGCTCAATCCCATAAGTGACGGTGAATGATTTGGATGCTGAAATGCCCAACTCGTTAATAGCGTGTTGCCGGTCGTCGTCTGAAATAAAAAATACCTTATCGGCCTTTCGGTATACCCAACGCTCATAGATTTTCAATGCCTTCCACCACCAACGGCCGATGGACCGCGAACGCATGTATTCAATATTGTGCGAATGTACGACCCAGACAACCGGAAGCGTTTTCCTTAAGGCCCAGGCTAACCAGCCAAAATAAGGGTGCTCAATAAAAAGGTAGGCGGCTTTCTGCTGAAGAATGATCCGGCGAATGCGGAAATACAGGAATGGATTGGCATACCGCAGCCTGCTATTGGATAGCGCGTTAAGCAACTGGTAATTTTTCGCGTATGCCGGATCGTTATTTCTGGTGGATATGCCCGTTATTGCCGCCAGTCCGCCCAGGTATTCGTAGAACAAAGCGATCCCCTTTTCGCCTCCCAGCCTGGCGGGGAGTATCTTATAAGGGATTATACTGACGATCTTTACCTGTTTATGCCCCATCTTAACTGCCTGTTTACTGGTTTTGTTAACGCTTTTCGGCATTTAGTTTTTATTTACCTCCTCCGTATTAGCCATGTATAACATTTTCCCTGGGGTTGGCAATAACATAAATAAAGGGGGCCAGCCGCAGGGCTGTTTTTCCGCCGCGGCGGATCTTCCTGTTCAGAAGCCTGCAGAGCTTGTTTTTATAAGCAGAGGCATAATGCGTATCCCAGAAGCCCGCTTCAACGCTAAGGCGATAAAATTGCTCGTTGATCAGGTTCCTGTATTCCTGCTCGCTCAATAAATGTTCCGCCCAAACGCCATTTGAAGGGTCGCAGGTGTTGCTGCCATAAACGGAAGGATCCTGCATTTTACCAGATCTCCTGTATTCTTCTATCGCTTCTTTTAAATCCTCTCCTGCAAGGCCCCTGGTAGAAGCTGCCAGGGCATTCGCCTTAGCGGCAGATAGCCCCGGAGCCTGCCATTGTATGACGACCAGCCGCTTGCCCTTATACACTTTCTCCCATTTCCGATGCCATAGCCTGTGTTTTACCACCGATGCCGGATTGTATTTATTGGCGGTGGTGGAAGAGTAGATCAGTGCGCCGGGCTGCTTTCTGTGGATCGCATTATAAAAAAGATCCAGCCGGTAAATATGCTCGATCACATTCCTCGACGTGATCAGGTCGCAGATAAGCCCCAGGCGCTCCAGGTCGGCAAGGGATTCTTCTATATCTCCTACAAGGTAATGGTCTATTTCTATGCCAGCGGCTTCCGCAACCAGACGGGCGCTTTTTTGCCAGTCTTCCAGGTGGTCGTTATAGATCACTTTTTTAAAGCCGGTCATTTTTGCCAGCAGGTATAAGGCGCCGACGCCCGCGCCATAGTCCATCATTACCATCTCCGCAGGGTCCTTGCCTGTCATCTTTATAGACCTGTATAAGAGATGAGCGCTGGTTTCGATCGAAAAAAAAAGCCGGCCGGCATGACTGCTCTTAAAATATTCCAGGCAATGAGGGGGCATGCCGAGCGTATCGGCATTGATACGGCGCATCCTGTAATAAAGCTCGCTTGCGCGCGCCTGTATCAGCAGGCCCAGTTCATCATCGTATGGAAGGAACTTATCCATCGCAGGGATGAGTTTATTTTTTGACAGCGGCGCTATCATCGGATGGCTTGGTTGTTGAAATGCTCCTGCCGGCGTTCCGGTAATTTTTCCATAGCGCGAACAATCCATATAAAAGCATAAGGATCGATACCACTCCGATAGCCGTTGTGATGCGATCGCCGACGATATACGATTTCGGTTCGAACCTGAACTCGATGGTATGTTCTCCCTTTGTAACAGGCAGGCCCCGAAGCAGGTAATTCACTTTTACAATGGGCGCTTCCTTTCCATCTATAAAGGCTTTCCAACCGTTCGGATAATATATTTCGCTAAACACGGCAAACTGATCGGAAGAAGAAACGGATTTATAGGAGATCTGGTCGTTGTAATTATGGATCAGTTCTATTGAAGCCGTCGAATCAGGCTGTGGGAGAAAGGAGATTTTTGATTGTTCCTTTGTCTCTACAATGGCTGTATCGCGGGGATTAAAATCATCCAGCGCATTCATTTCTTCGTCTGCATTATTGACATATCTAATGCCCGATACAAACCAGGCGTTTCCCAGTGCTTCGGGGTTTTGTTCCACCACTGGTTGATTATTGGAAGGGTTGTTGACAATAAAATATTTTGTATTCAACATATTGAATACCGCTATGTTGCCCTTAGACAGCTGTCTTGCAATAATGTCGTTGTATAAAGCCAGCTTTGCAGGATGGTATCCTCCCACTGAATTATGTAAATATGAAGTGCGCGGCGTTGCTCCTGACAATTGAAAGGGGTCCCCGTCGGAACGATTGAATACCCTGTAATAAGACGTATCCTTCAGGATCTGCAGATCGGCGGCCGTCGGCGTAAACTCATCCTGGAATACCTCCTTGTCTACATAATTCTTGCTGCTGAGGTAACGGAGGTCGACTCCGAGCAGGTCTATCAGCGTCAGGGCGATAAGGCCAAAGACGACCACGGTTTTTTTAACCTGGTTCTTTATATAGAGGAACAGCAATCCCATTCCCAAAGCAATAAATAGAAAAGACCGGAGGAGATCGTTGGCATATAAGGATCGCCGGTCCTGCTTCAGGGCGTTGACTACGGATCTTCCAAACTCTGTCGCCTGCTGTTCCATCTGGGGCGTTGGTTCGCCCTGCCGGGAGAGTTGCTGAAGCATGCCGTTGGTAAGATTCTCCCTGATGGCGCCGTCTACATCGCTTTTATAATCGAGCATAAAGTATAAGGCGACCAATAGCGCCGCTACGACGCCGGTAACCGTAAGCGCCAGTTTGAACTTTTTCCATAAGATATTTTTTTCCAGCGGCTGTTCGAGCAATTGGTTTAGACCCAAGGCAGCCAGCAAAGGAAAACCAAGCTGCGGGATCACCATCGCCATGGAAGGCGCCCGGAACTTATTGTAAAACGGAAGATAATCGAACAGGAAATAGTTAAAAGAAGCGAAATGTTTACCCCAGGCCAATAATATTCCCAGTATCGTTGCGGCAATGATCCATTGTTTATGCCATCCGGTATAAAAGAGGATGCCGAAGATAAACAGTACGCAGACGATGGCGCCAAAATACACCGCCCCCGAAGTGCCGCCCTGCGGCCCCCAGTAAGCGGGAAACTGCCTTACATAATCATTTGCCTGATCCACCGACATCCCGGTATGCTCTGCAAATGTCTCCGCCGTTTTGGAGTCTTCCTGCAGCTCGCCGGAGCTGCCGCCATACATCCTGGGAACAATAACGGTCAACACTTCCGTAATGCCATAACTGTATCCGAATGCATAATCTTTGTCGAGACCTCCCTTCGATTTATTGGAAGCGTTCTGCGGCGAACTAAGTTCTGATCTTCCGCCTCTCATGGTTTCCGAGGTGTAATCGTATGTTGGAAATAAAACAATAGCATACGATAACATGCCCATTATCCCGGCTACGAGGGCAAGGCCTGTTGTTTTCGCCAGGTGGGCGAATTGTTTTTCCCGTATAGCGCGTATAGCATAGGTAACGACCAGGCACAGGGCGATCAGCAGGGTGTAGTAAACGATCTGAACATGATTCTGGAAAAACAGCTGGGTACTGAATACCAATGTGGTAATAAAACCAAGCAAATACCGGCGCTGGGTTAACAATATAATTCCCGCTAAAACGGCCGGCACATATCCCATCGAAGAAAACTTGGTGGTATGCCCCACGGCTACAATAACTGCATTATAAGAAGCAAAAGCATAGGCAAGCGAGCCCAGCACGGCTACCCAGTTGCGAATGCCAAGCGAGAGACTAAGAATATAGAATCCCAGGCAGGCCAGAAAAAACAGGCCGGCCGGCGCGGGTAAGAACAGCATGAACAGATGGTGCAGTTGGGCAAGATGAACATCAGAACTGGAGCCTATCAGGATCTGGAAAGCAGGCATCCCGCTAAACGTGCTGTTGGTCCAGAGCGGGTAACGGCCATGCTTTTCATAGAACTCGAGTGATTGCTGGGCCATTCCTTTCCAACCCGCTACATCATGCTGATATACCACCAGGCCTTGCAGCGCCGGGAGGCAGTACAGGCAGGAAATAACAAAAAATATCCCGATAGCAATTGCGTGAGGTTGGATCTTTTGCCACAATGACTTATTCATTATCAGTTGATTATTAGTGAGCAAAATACTGCAAATTCATGTATTTTGGGCCAAGTTCCCTATTTTACCCGCAGCGATATGCGTATACTCGTATTTTTTTCCCGCGTAGCCTTTATTTGCAATGTCTGCTTTGTGCTGGCCTGCCTGGCGCAGTTCCTGCCGCTTGCTCCAAATGGGTTTGTGGCGTCTACAATCATTGTATTGGGTAAGCCGGCCTCGGTAGCGCTTAATCTGGCAACGGGCTGTTGGTATCTCCTGCGAAAGGCGAAGGGCAAAACCATATCTCCGCCCGTGCCGCAATGGCTGGCCCCAACGAACATGTGCTTTTTATTTTTTCAGTTTGTCTTTTTTTTAGGATGAGCGATGGGCGTCGATCCGCATCCGGAAAATAAGGATCCATTTGACGAAGGCGTAAACCATTTAGAAACGCTTCACCGTATAATCCACATTTTGGCTGGTAGATTTTCTATTGGCCAGTTTTTTGCAACTTCCTAAATTTAAAAATCTTAAGTCATTTAGCATGTATTGATTGTCAAAGTGAATATATAGCTATGAAAACCACTGACCCGGTTCTGGAGCGATCCTTTACCGGGTTCTTTTTCCGTGGTTACCGTCCTTAAGCCCTTCTTCGGCTGGCGAGATATTTATCATGGATAACCTGGCTCATGGGTTTTTGATATGCCTTGCTTTCGAGCCACGAAATAATATCCAGGTAGGCGAAGGCGCGCGTTTCAAAACGATTTTTTTCCAGGTGCTTTATCTTTTGGAGGAACTGCTCGAGCTCCTGCTTGAGCTTATGACGCGAAAAACGGAAAGAATTTCTCAGAAACCAGAACATCTCTTCCTCGACCACTGTAAGGTTTTCCATTTTTGCCATGAACCGGTAAACGGATTTTGTGAGCGATTCCATCAATTCGAAATTTCCCAATTCATAATGCGCCAGCAGATGAACGAGCCGGGCATAACATTGCAGGTCGTTTCGCAGGTCGGGGGGCTCGTTAATGATCCTTTGCAGATAATCAATAGAAGCGGCGTAATCTCCGCTTCCAAAATACAGCATGGCGATCTTGTAATTGAAAACAAGGATGCGGTGTTTGTCGAGAAACAGCGCATAAGCTTCCAGCTTTTCTTCTATATAGGGAACCAACGGAAGCCCTTCCCTGAAGGTTCCGCGCATAAAATGCCGGTTGATCCTGGCCTGCTGAATGGAAATAAAGGTCTGTACCTTAAAATTATCATGACGCTGCACGATAGGGGAATGCGAGAAGGCTTCCAGTTCTTCCAACGCGCGATCCAGTTTCGCATGATTGCGCAGGTCAAAATGAGCGTTCATAATGTTGTGCATTCCCTTGATGTAATGACCGGTTTCCACATTGATCATTTCGGGTTGGCTGTTGAAAAGGTCGACCCATTTTTGCGCATACCGATAATACCGTAAAAAATCCTGGCAAATGAAGGCATACCAATTATAGCTCTGGTACAGGTACAGCCGCTCATAAAACCCTGTTTGCTCATTGCTGTTGGATGGAAGATTCTCCTGAAAAAATTTTTTAACGCCCGATTCGTCTTTTTCATTCCTGGCATGCCCGTTTTTGACATACCAACTGTACAGTTTTAGCGCCAGGTTCGACAACTGGGTGATCATCTTTCTTCTTTCCTGCGCTTCATTTGCTTCCCGGGCGAGTTGATCCGCCTTATAGGGAAGCCTCCGGGTAATATGGAGGGTTTCTATCTTTTTTTCCAGGGAAATGATCTGGATCAGGATGGTATCCTGGTGATAAAGAACAGCGGTTTCTTTCAGCTTATCCAGGATCTTCAGGCTCTGAAGATATAGTCCTTTATAGTATAGGATACGCGCATAATCCAGTTGCTCGTTTAGATCGAGCTCTAGGTTCTCGCTTCTTTTGAGCAATCGCAGGCTGGCCAGGACCTGCCGGTACAGATGGGTTTTTAAGTTGGACAGCTGCGATTTTCCTGTGTTGGGTAGCTTTTTGAGCAGGAGCTTTTCATCGTAGTCCTTCATTTTGTCCAGCGCGTCGAACAACTGGACAATTTTGAGCTCTTCATTTGCCGAATTCCGCTTGATATATAGCTTAAAATGTCTTTTTTCTGACTTTTCAAGGGAATGAATTAACTGGAATAAGATATCTGAAAACCGATTGGACATAATTAAAAAATACTGACCAAATCCAGTACAGATAAGGGTTGCAGTCGATTTTTATTCTTTTTGACATAATAATATTACGCTGAACTTGATATTCAGGCAATACTACGCGTCTTATCTTTGTACCAGAAAAGGAAATGAATCATAAGGCAGGCAATCGCTAAGCACGGATATAGAGACCTGGAGTACAGGTAAGCTGTAAAACCCAGCGCCAACAATACCTTTCACATTTTTTCATATGGCAAGCAATCGTTAGAGGCCGTCCTATTCCTAGGAGGGCTTTTTTTCGCGCCTGAAGTTATGAATAAATTAATATTGAAGGAATTTATTTTTACGGGTAGCGGTTTGCCGGCTTTGTCCCGCTCCCGGCGATTAAAATTCAATAGGCCGCCGCCTTATTTCCAATTTTTGTTCTGCATAGCGCTCTTTTTATATTGATATGGACTTTGACCGAGCTGGTCTTTAAATACCTTGCAAAAATGCGAGCTCGACCGGTAGCCGCAGCGCTCGGCGATTTCGGAAATGGATTTATCCGTTTGGATAAGCAGACTGCAGGCATGGGATACCCGCTGGTCGCAGAGATATTGAGAGAAGCTTTTTTTGTCCTGCTCCGGAAAAAGCGACAGAAGGATTGTTCCGTCATACAGGCAATAGCCGCCACCTGTTTCAGCGACACCTGGTTGTGTAGATTGTCCTTGATGAACTTTATAACATCTATCAGCCGGTCGGAATAATGAGATCCTGGACCTTCAATTTCTTTGTTTACGATAAAGCTTTTATGCTGAGAGGTGGAAATGAGGTGCATGATCTGCAACAGCCCTTCAATTTTTTCAAATCCAGATTTAGATGATAGGGCGATCAACTTTTCGGCGATAACCCTCCTGGTTTCCCCAAAGATTTTAATTCCCTTGGAAGCCTGCCGGATCAGATACCTGATGCTGCTGAATTCTTTTACCGAATTAAAAACCTCTTCAAATATTTTAGGATTGAAATAAGTCACCACTACCCTGGAGCGAAGCTTGGTGTTCTTCTTATAGAAAGCTTCATCGCTGAGCCAGACATGAGGAACATTAGGTCCTATGAATACCATATCTCCGGATTCAAAAGGCTCTGCCTTATTGCCGATGATCCGGGTGCCATATCCTTCTATAACAAAAACGAGCTCAAGTTCCGGGTGGGCATGAAATGATGGCTGGCTGTGAAAAGGAGACTGAAGGAATTGCTGACGCCTCAGATCAATAGACAAAAATCCATTGATAAGCGGCGTAATTTCAGTGTGTAAAAGCCTCATTTTTTCTTTATGGCGTGAGCAATCGATACTAAGGGAAGTTAGAATATTATTTTCATTTCTTTGTCATAATCTTACCCGCGCCGGAGAATTCTGCCAAGGATCCGTCTGGCGGGGAAATTATTAACTACGGACGGTCCCGTATTTATAATAATCTTTATGGGGTATATTAGCTGATCATTGAAAGTCATCGTATGAGCAAAAAGACAGCATTGATCACCGGAAGCGTCAGCGGTATTGGTTTAGGCATTGCCGAGGCTTTTGCAGGGAAAGGATACAATATCGTTTTTAACGGCCTCGAAAAAGACGGCGCGGCCATTGCTTCACGCGTAGCGGAAAAATATCAGGTCAACCATTTTTTTTCCGACGCCAATATGCTGGAGCCCGAATCCCTGCGCGGGCTGGTTCGCGGATGCGTCGACCGTTTTGGCGGCATCGACGCGCTGATCAACAATGCGGGTATCCAATATGTGTCGCCGGTAGAAGATTTCCCGGAAGATAAATGGAATGCGATCATCAACATCAACCTGAATGCCGTGTTCCACCTCACCAAGGCCGCATGGCCTTATATGAAGGAAAAGGGATTTGGAAGGATCATCAATATTGCTTCTGCGCATGGATTATTCGCTTCTGAATACAAAAGCGCTTATGTCGCCGCTAAACACGGCGTTGTTGGGTTTACCAAGACGGTCGCCCTGGAAGGAGCTGGCTTGAATATTACCTGTAACGCCATCTGCCCGGGTTATGTGAAGACGCCATTAGTGGAAAAACAAATTGCCGACCTGGTCAGTTCGCGCCATATTTCTGAAAAAGAGGCGATCAACGATATCCTGCTAAAAAAGCAGGCGGTAAAGGATTTTGTTCCGGTGAAGTTAATTGCCGATATGGCGCTATTCCTGGCTTCGGATAATGCCGCTTCCATTACCGGCATCGCCCTGCCTATGGATGGCGGATGGTCTGCCCAATAGACCGTTCTTTAAAGATGATGGAAGCCATGGATCGGCATTGGTCCATTTGCGCCAAAACACTTAAATTCACCATAGGGCGGCAAGAAAATTATTGTTTACCTGTTCTCTATTAATAGCGCGAAATGGAAAAACTTGGAATTATCGGTTGCGGAACGATGGGGCATTCTATTGCGCTTGCCGCCGCCTGGGCGGGAATGCCTGTGAAAGTACATGGACTGAATGATATTGAAATAAAAAGGGCGCAGGAGGGCCTTGCCGGCAAGCTGCGCTCCTTACAGCAGAATGATGTTATCCGGGAAGGGGAGATCGCAACAATATGGAGCCGTATCCTCTTTACCCAATCCCTGGACGAGATAGCAGCCGCGTCTTCTTTTATTATTGAAACGATACCCGAGGATATGGCGCTGAAAAAGGAATTGTTTGCCTATCTCGACAATACCTGTTCGCGGGAAACCATCCTGGCCACGAATACGTCGGGACTTAGCCCCACGGAAATGGCTTCTGCGACCGCCTTTCCGCAAAGGGTTGTGGTAACGCATTTCTGGAATCCGGCGCACCTGATCCCGCTGGTGGAAGTGGTCAGGGGAGAGAAAACAAACGACCAAACCGTAGAGCGGGCTTTCGGATTGCTGCGATCGATGAATAAAAAACCCATTGACATAAAAAAAGAGGCGCCGGGCTTTGTGGGCAACCGCCTGCAGTTTGCCCTTCTGAGGGAGGCGCAATACATACTGGAGCAGGGTATCGCTTCAAAAGAAGATATCGATGCGGCCATTACCTATGGGATTGGAAGAAGGCTTCCGGTAACCGGGCCGCTGCTTTCTGCGGATATGGGGGGACTGGATGTTTTTTCTGCCATATCTGATTATCTGTTCAGCGATCTAAGCAATGCCTCCGCAGCCAGCCCCGGTTTGAAAAAGCTGGTGGCCGATAAAAAATTCGGCGCTAAATCGGGGGAAGGATACTATGAATGGCCTCCTTCTTTTTATGAAGAAAGGCATCAGGCCAGGGAGGCTGCGCTGATCGGATTCCTGAAGCAGGACCGGTCGGCAAATAACGCAGCGGATTAACGCATGCGCGGCCTAAATGATAATTGATTAACAGAACAGGCTAATAAACCGATATTTTCCTGTAAAACGATCTCCTAATTTTACAACAGGCGTCTGCCTCCTCATTATTTATTTTACGCCGATGCAAAAAAAACTGCGTAGTCAAAGCTGGTTTGGGAAAAAGGGTAAGGACGGGTTTATCTATCGCGCCTGGATGAAGAACCAGGGGATACCTTCTTATGAATTTGAAGGAAAGCCGATCATAGGGATATGCAATACCTGGTCGGAGTTAACGCCGTGCAACGCCCATTTCCGGGAGCTTGCAGAATCAGTAAAACGAGGCATATCGGAGGCAGGGGGCTTCCCCGTTGAATTTCCGGTCATGTCCCTGGGAGAGACGCTCATGAAACCTACGACCATGCTTTTCCGGAACCTGGCGAGCATGGATGTGGAAGAATCGATCAGGGGCAACCCGATGGATGGCGTGGTATTGCTATGCGGTTGCGATAAAACCACTCCTTCTTTATTAATGGGCGCATGCAGCGTGGATATCCCTACGATTGTTGTCTCGGGCGGACCGATGCTTACGGGAAAGTACAGGGGGAAGAACATCGGCACAACGGATATCTGGCGGTTTGCCAACGAGGTAAAATCCGGCGCCATGTCGCAGGAAGCGCTGAATGAGGCTGAAGCCGGATTGTGCAGGAGCCGCGGGCATTGCGCAGTCATGGGCACCGCTTCTTCAATGGCCTGCATGGTGGAAGCCCTGGGCATGTCGCTGCCCGGCAACGCCGCCATCCCTGCCGTAGACGCCAACCGGAAAGTGTTGGCGCAGCTATCCGGCATCCGTATCGTAGAGATGGTAAGGGAAGACTTGAAAATATCGGATATTCTTACGCGTAAGGCTTTTGAGAATGCCATTAAGATTAACGCTGCGGTCGGAGGGTCTACAAATTTTGTTATTCACCTATTGGCGATCGCGGGCAGGATCGGCGTACCGCTGACAATAGACGATTTTGATATCGCGCATTCCGGCCTCCCGTTGATGGTAAACCTGCAGCCTTCCGGTCAGTATTTTATGGAAGACTTCTACTATGCCGGGGGCCTTCCGGCGGTAATGCGGGAGATCGGCGATCATCTTCATAAAGATTGTATCACCGTGAACGGGAGAAGCGTGGGTGAAAACATACAGCGCGCTGAAAATATCAATATGGAGGTGATCGCCTCCGTCAATGCGCCATTTAAAAAGGATTCGGGCGTGATCGTGTTAAAAGGAAATATATGCCCCGATGGCGCCGTCATCAAGCCCAATGCCATCAGCGAACAACTGCGGAAACACAGCGGAAAGGCGGTGGTGTTTGAAAATATTGAAGAATACAAAGAACGCATCGACGATCCCGACCTGGATGTAGATGAACATAGCGTGCTCGTGCTTAAGAACGTAGGGCCCAAGGGCTATCCCGGCATGCCGGAAGTGGGCAATATGGGTCTGCCGAAGAAATTACTGGAGAAAGGCGTTACCGATATGGTGCGGATATCAGACGGAAGAATGAGCGGGACCGGCTTTGGGACGGTGGTCCTGCATGTATCGCCCGAGGCTGCCGAGGGAGGCGATTTTGCCATGATCCGCTCGGGCGATATCATAGAGCTTGATGTTGATCAACGGACCCTGCGCCTGGTAGTATCGGAAGAGGAATTGAACCGTCGCAAGCAATTATTCAGTCCCCCGGCAGATCTTATCGACAGGGGATATGCCTGCCTGTATAAACAGCATGTTGAACAGGCGCACCTGGGCGCTGATTTTGATTTTTTAAAAGGAGGATCCGGAAGCGTTGTGACCAGGGATTCTCACTAATGATAGGTTATGAATCGCAGACTTTTCGAAAATAAGGTAGCCATTGTTACCGGCGCGGGACAGGGGATTGGTTTTGAGATCTGCAGGATGCTGGCCAAACAAGGCGCTGCCGTGGTGTTAAATGATGTCGACGACGCTTTGGCGGAAAAAGCCGCCGCCATTATCCAGGCAGAAAAAGGAACCTGTATTGCCGTAGCCGGGGATGCCGCCGATCTGGATCTTGTTCAGCGCCTGATCGACAAGGCGACTGCTGCGTTTGGCAGGCTCGATATAGCCATTGCAAATGCAGGCATCACGTTATTTGGCAGTTTTCTCAATTATCCTGCCGGTTCCTTTTATAAGGTGTTGAATGTAAACCTGGGGGGATCATTTTTTCTCGCCCAGGGCGCGGCAAAGCAAATGATCAACCAGGGAGGAGGCGGCGCCATCCTGTTCATGTCGTCGGTTACCGGCCACCAGGCGCATAAGGATCTCTCGGCATATGGAATGACAAAGGCCGCCCTGGAGATGCTTGCCAAAAGCCTCGTGATCGAATTGTCGCCCTATAAAATCACGACAAATGCGATTGCTCCCGGCGCTACCCTGACGGAAAGGACAGTGGACGACCCGAGCTACGAGGAGGTCTGGTCGGGCATTACGCCTATGGGGCGACCCGCGAACACTGTTGATATAGCCAATGCCGCGCTGTTCCTGGTTTCGGAACAGGCTAGCCATATTACCGGGCAGAGCCTGGTGATCGACGGGGGATGGACGGCGATCAGTCCCTCTCCATTTTAAGCCGGCAAATATATCGTATGTTTATAAGGGTTAGATAAACGTTTCTTTGCCTTATTTGCAGAATTGAAGCGGCGGCAATCGGGAAAGGATAATGATTGAAGACCGGGCGCCCGGTAAATGGAAATGGTAAAATACTATTAGAATGAGGGTAAAAAGTTGAACTACTGTTTTCCTTAACGGGTTAACTTTATAGCCCCGAAGCCGGGTAAGGAGAAAAGGAGTAAGACAAACAGGTAATATATTGATAGTTCATGTTCTGCCCTTGCAGGGTCTTCGACATAAAAACGACTGATGATGTTTAGTTTAAAAGGTAAAACGGCGCTGATCACCGGAGGCGGCAGCGGTATTGGAAAGGCGATAGCGGTCTTGTTTGCAAAGCAGGAAGCAAGGGTGTTTATTCTTGACGTTGATGAGGCAAATGCTGCAGCGGCGGTTGAATCCATCCGGAAAGAAGGCGGCGACGCCGTTTTTATAAAATGCAATATTGTTTCTCAGCAGGAAACGCAGCAGGCCGTGGCGGCAATTGTGGCGGCGACAGGAGCGCTGGATATCGTCGTAAACAACGCGGGCATTGCCCATGTCGGCAACCTGGAACAGACTTCCGAAGCAGATATGGAAAGATTGCTGAGCGTAAATGTGAAAGGCGTGTTCCATGTGCTGCAAGCGTCCATCGGGCACTTAAAAAAGCAAGGAGGCGTAATTCTGAATATGGCTTCCATCGCGGCTTTGGTGGGTATTCCCGATCGCTTCGCCTATAGCATGACGAAGGCTGCCGTACGAGGCATGACTATGTCCGTCGCCAAGGATTATATTTCTTATAAGATCCGTTGTAATTCCATTTCTCCGGCCAGGGTGCATACTCCTTTCGTGGATGGATTCATTGCCAAAAACTATCCCGGAAAGGAAGATGAAATGTTTAAGAAATTGTCGGCTACCCAGCCGATCGGCAGGATGGCCGGACCGGAAGAAGTGGCTCAGCTGGCATTGTACCTCTGTTCGGACGAGGCGTCCTTTATTACCGGTTGCGATTACCCGATCGACGGCGGATTTGTTTATCTGAATAATTAAGGGGAGATTAGAACAGGAATAGCGCCGGCGATCCGCGAACCAGGCGCTAACCATATGGGCCGGATCAATCAGCACATTTATACAAAAATCAAATAGTTATTATGAAACTTATTCGGTTTGGAGAACAGGGAAAAGAAAAGCCCGGAATACAGATAGACGATCAATGGTATGATCTCTCCGGTTTTGGAGAAGATTTTGACGAACATTTTTTTGGGACGGATGGCATATCCCGCTTGCGTAAATATATTGAACAACATCGCGGCGAACTGAGGACCATCCCCGCCGGATCCCGTCTCGGAGCTCCATTTGCCCGCCCGTCGAAGATCATTTGTATCGGGTTGAACTACGTCGATCATGCGAAGGAGTCGAATGCGGCCATCCCCGCAGAACCCATATTGTTTTTTAAGTCGACCAGCGCGCTGGTCGGGCCGAATGACGACCTGATCATTCCGAAAGGAGCGCAGAAAACAGACTGGGAGGTCGAGCTGGCCGTAGTGATCGGTAAAAAAGCAAGTTATGTGGAAGAGAAAGACGCGGAATCTCATATTGCCGGTTATTGTCTTCATAACGATTATAGCGAAAGGCATTTTCAATTGGAAAGAGGCGGACAATGGGTAAAAGGCAAAAGCTGCGATAGCTTTGCGCCCATGGGCCCCTTTATTGCCACTGCCGACGAAATAAAGGACGCCAATAATCTCAGGTTATGGCTAAAGGTGAATGATAAGATGATGCAGGACGGCAGCACCGCCGACCTTATCTTTAAAGCGCCTTACCTGGTGCATTATGTGAGCCAGTTCATGACCCTGCTGCCCGGCGACATCATTTCCACCGGCACGCCCAAAGGCGTAGGCATGGGTATCAAACCCGACCCCATATACTTAAAGGCGGGCGACATAGTGGAATTGGGTATTGATGGTTTGGGCTCTTCCAGGCAGAGGGTAAAAGCATGGGCATGATTCCCCTTTCCTCCTAAATGGATAACATGGATATTGAAGCGGCGCTTAGAAAGATATTGCCTGCCGACCGTATCAAGACACGGTATATAGACCTGGTTTCGTATGGCGCAGATGCGGGGTTTTATTATCTGCTGCCCAAAGCGGTGGCGCGCCCCGTAAATGAAGAAGAGGTCATTGCCTTGTTTGATTTTTCCCGGCGCCACCATATACCATTGACGTTTCGTACAGGGGGCACCAGCCTTTCCGGGCAGTCGATAACGGATGGCATACTGGTAGACCTCAGCCAGTTCTGGAACCGGATGCAGATAGAGGCGCAAGGCGCTTTGGTGCGCGTACAGCCAGGGATCACCGGCGCCATGGTAAATGCCTACCTGCGGAAATTTCAGCGAAAGATCGGTCCGGACCCCTCCAGTATCAGTTCGGCCATGATGGGAGGCATCCTGTCCAATAATTCAAGCGGCATGTGCTGCGGCGTAAAGGATAACGCTTACCATACCACGAAATATATCCGTTTTATTCTCCCCGATGGCAAAGTCTTCAATACCGAACGCCCCGAAGATTATTCCCGGTTTGAAAAGGAACGCCCCGATATATTCAATGAGCTGTTGCAATTGAGAACGGAGATCATCCGCAACCCTGAGCTCCATGATAAGATCAGGAAAAAATACAAGACCAAAAATACCGTCGGTTATGCGCTGAATGCGCTGATCGATCATGAGCATCCATTGGATATCATGGCCAGGCTGCTGATCGGTGGAGAAGGCACGCTGGCATTTATCTCGGAAGCGGTATTGCAAACCGTTCCCGACCATCCCTGTAAGGCGACATCCTTATTGTATTTCCCGGATATTTATGCGGCCTGCCAGGCGATCGTTCCCCTGCGCGACGCAGGCGCGGAAGCGGTGGAACTGATGGACAGGGCTTCTTTGCGGTCTGTGGAACGTATTCCCGGCATGCCCGCGGTAGTGCAGACCCTGCCTGCCCCGGCTGCTGCCCTGCTGGTGGAATTCCAGGAAAAAGAACTGGAAATCCTTAGGCAAAAAGTAGATCGCTTCCTGGGGCTTACGCCTGCGCTTTCCTTATTGTATGCTCCGGCGTTTACCTATGATCATAAGGAACAGCAATTCCTATGGAAGGTGCGCAAGGGCCTTTTCCCTGCCGTGGGCGCGGTCAGGCGGAGCGGCACAACGGTAGTGTTGGAAGATGTTGCCTTTCCGGTGGAAAAATTAGGCGACGCCATCATCGACCTGCAACGGCTGTTCGCAACATTCCGGTACGATAACGCCATTATTTTCGGACATGCCAAGGATGGAAATATCCATTTCGTGGTTACGCAATCCTTTAACGAACAGGAGGAGGTCGGGCGTTATGATCGTTTCCTGAATGCAGTGGTAGACCTGGTCGTGAAGAAATACGATGGGACGCTTAAGGCGGAGCATGGAACGGGACGCAATATGGCGCCATTTGTCGAAACGGAATGGGGAGGCGAAGCCTATCGCATCATGAAGCGGCTGAAACAAACCATCGATCCCCTCGGCTTGCTGAACCCGGGGGTAATTATCAATGACGATCCAAAACTGCATATCAGGAACCTGAAAGAGCTTCCGACCGTAGAAGAGGAAGTGGACAAATGTATTGAATGCGGTTATTGCGAGCACAAATGTCCCAGCAGGGATGTAACGTTAACGCCAAGACGAAGGATCGTAGCGCGAAGAGAGCTGGCCAAATTAAAGCTGTCGGGCGAAGATCAAAAATACAAGCTGCTGCTTCAGCAATACCAATACGATGGGTTGGATACCTGCTCGGTAGACGGACTCTGTGCGACAGCCTGCCCGGTAGACATTAATACCGGCGACCTGGTAAAAAGACTCCGGCGGGAGAATCATTCTGCATTCGCCAACCGTGTGGCGTTATGGGTGGCTGGAAATTTTAAGATGGTGGAAATGCTCGCGAGGTTCGGCTTAAAAACAGGCTCAATCATCAATGCCATTTTCGGGGCCAGGACCATGACCGTCCTAACCCGCCTGGCGCGAAAGGTCTCCGGCGCCATTCCTCTTTGGTCGACCCGGCTTAACGCTCCTCCGGCAATTCCCCGGCGCGCAAAGGAAAACAGCGGCAAAGCGCAGGCGTTCCGGTCTTCTGCCGATGCGGAAAAAAACTTTCAGGATAAGGGGGCTATTGTTTATTTCGCCGCCTGCATTTCGAGACTGCTGGGGGCGGGAGAGGGCGGCAAAAAAAATATCATGGAAACCTTCCTCAGCGTTTCGGCGAAAGCCGGCATAGAAGTGATCCTTCCCGAAAAGATGGCCGGGACCTGCTGCGGCCAGATATTTTCTTCAAAGGGCTACCAGGACGCTTACCGGTTTACGGTAAATAAGATAATAGACAGGTTATGGGAAACCAGCATGGAAGGAAGGCTGCCGGTGGTTACGGATGTAAGCTCCTGCGCATATACCTTGATGAATATCCGCCCTGCGCTATCGGAGATCAATAAACAGCGGTTCGACCGGTTAAAGATCATGGACAGCGTTCAATATCTCTATGAGCGGGTAATACCGGCATCGCCTGCGGTTGTTAAAAAAGGCAGTATTGTGTTGCATCCCGTATGCTCGCTGCAAAAAATGGGAACTCAGCAGCAGTTTGTAGCGGTCGCCAAGCATTTTGCGGGATCTGTGACCGTGCCTGTCCACGCAGGATGCTGCGGCATGGCCGGCGACAGGGGATTTTTATTTCCTGAACTCACGGCGTCGGCCACCCGAGACGAGGCGTTGGAGGTTTCCCAAAACCAATATGACGGCTATTATTCTTCTACAAAGACCTGCGAGATCGCCATGTCGGAAGCAGTAAAGAAAAACTATGAATCCATTCTTTACCTCGCCGATGAAGCGTTGTCCTGATCGGTTTTCGGAAGCGGCAGGTTTACTGAAAGGGCCAGCCTCTTTAGTTTTTTATCAGCCCGCAGGTATTTGAAAATGTCGGCAAGCTTTGCCGGGGCGCATGTATGACTTGTCTTCCTAACGGAGGTATTTGTCTGCAAGATCCATATACCGGTTCCAATCGTATAGGGTGATATCGTGTTTGCCTGTCCGGATATGATACCTGACCCTATCGCCTACCGGATGATTTTCAGTAGGCATTTCTTCGCCGTTCAGCCCGGTAAGCTTGTATAAACGATAAACGGGCTCTGCGTTTTTGGCGGAAAGAAATTCGCCTTTAGGATCGGCCCAGGCGTCCTCGCTTGCGCTGGCCACGTATAGCGGGCGGGGGGCGATCAGTGATAAAAGCATGTGCTGGTCTACCGGCAGCTGGTCTTCCTTATTGTTATACGTTTTGTATTTGGCGACGAACCAATGCGGGAAGGCATTATTCAGGTCCCAGATCCTTTCTCCGAATAGTCTGCGGGAAAGCGCCGCGCCGCCCTCTCCCGAATTATTTGAGATGGCTATGGCAAAACGCTGGTCGTTCGCAGCGGCCCATAAGGCGGTCTTGCCCAGCCTGGAATGGCCCAGCACAATGGTCTTCCCGGCATCCGCGGCAGGATCTGTTTCAAGATAATCCTGTATCCGGCTTAACCCCCATGCCCATGCGCTGATGGCGCTCCATGATTCGGGCTGAATATTAAGGCGGTCCTTCAGCGTGGTCCTGAATCCCTGCTTCCATCCGTCTTTATCGTCTACCTCAATATCTTCATAATGAACAGTGGCGATGCCATATCCTCTTTTGATCGCTTCCTCGATCTCCCACCGGCTGGCCGTCGTACCTCTTAAAGCCTCTTGCGAAGCCAGGGTCGGAATATCGTCGGGCGTTTCTTTTTTCCAATGCCTGCTGATGAAAATGCCTTTGTCGGCGTTGACGCGGTGATTGCCTTTAAAATTGAGCCCCACAAAAACGGGCGCTTTTGATGAATTCCTGGGCAGGTATAAAAGGATATTCATGGAGGGAGCGTCGTTGCCTTCGCCGAAATAGGCGGTCACCTGTTTCCTGATGGCTGTTCCGTTTAATGCGGTAGTATCAATATCCGTCAGCTCGAAATGCATGCCTTTGGGCCTTCCGGGTATCTTTCCGTAAACATGCTCTGTAAACAGGCCTAAAACATAAGGTCGCTGCTTTCTTTCCCATTCTTTTGCCGTGGTTATTTTTTTGCCATTGGCCGCCAGCAAGGGGTCGGGAAGGGTATAAGGGGGGACCTTCGACTCGTCATAGTTGGTCGGGACCGGGCGTTGCGCTGCAACGTAAGCTGAATTCAGAATAGCGGCAAGCAGGAGAAGGAACACGAATTTCATGATCATGATTTAAATATTGTTCTTTGAAGATACCATATTCTCCTGTTTTGAAATAAATGATCTAAACGTCAACAGCGTTAAGTAACTTAGGCTTTTCCTGAGACGAGATCCCGCAAACCTATTCCAAATTCAGATGAAGCAAATTAAAACGACCAGTCAATCTTTGATCAAGCCCGGTCTGGCCTGCCTGTTATCGGTTATTCTTTCCTGCAATGCGAACAATGAAAAATACGGCGAGTGGAGCGTCGCGGGGGGAAGCAAAGAAAATATCCGTTATTCGTCGCTGAAGCAGATAGACACCGCTAATGTGAAGAGCCTTCGGATAGCCTGGGTATACAATACCGGGGATGCGGATACGACCAACCGCTCGCAGATCCAATGCAGCCCGATCATAGTGGACAATGTGCTCTACGGCACTTCGCCCATGTTAAAACTAGTGGCGCTAGATGCAGCTACAGGCGCGCTCAAATGGCAATTCGATTCGAGGGATTCCACCCAGAACAAACGCTGGCGGTCCAGGGCGATGAACATTAACAGGGGCGTAACTTATTGGGAGGAACGCGATGATAAGCGCATATTGTATTCAGTGGGATCGGTCTTATTTGCCATAAATGCGGAGACAGGCAAACTTATCACGGATTTTGGCGAGGAAGGAGGAGTGGACTTGCTCAAGGGGTTGGGAAGAGATGTAGACCACCTGTATGTAATGCCCACTTCTCCGGGAATGATCTATAAAAATTTATATATTGTCGGCGGCCGCACCAATGAGAACCTGCCGGCCGCCCCTGGCCATATCCGCGCTTTTGACGTTAAAACAGGCAAACAGCAGTGGATATTCCATACCATTCCCCAACCGGGCGAATATGGATATGATACCTGGAAAGATACTGCCGCATACCGTTTTGCCGGCGCTGTTAACAACTGGTCGGGCTTCAGCCTTGATGAAAAAAGAGGCATCGTGTTTGCGCCTACCGGTTCGGCTGCTTTCGATTTTTATGGAGGAAAGCGATTGGGCGACAATCTTTTTGCCAACTGCTTGATCGCGCTGGACGCTGCCACCGGCAAGCGGATATGGCATTTTCAGACCATCCGTCATGATGTCTGGGATAGGGATCTGCCCACGCCGCCCGCCCTGGTAACGATTACCCGCGAGGGAAAAAAGATCGACGCGGTGGCGCAGCCCACCAAACATGGCTATGTTTTTGTTTTTGAAAGGGAGACCGGAAAGCCTGTTTTCCCAATAGAGGAAATGAAGGTTCCGACGCATACCGAACTGATAGGCGAGGAGCTTTCGCCTACCCAGCCGGCGCCGGTTCTGCCCGAGCCTTTTGCCCGCCAGACATTTACCGAGGCCGATCTGAACGCCCTTGTGCCCGATTCTTCTTACCAGGATATCAAACAAAGGTTCAACAGGTACCTTAATGGACATATGTTCGACCCTCCTTCAAAACAAGGCACGGTTGTTTTCCCGGGATTTGACGGGGGAGCGGAATGGGGCGGCCCCGCTTTTGATCCTGCAAGCGGTTGGTTATATGTAAATGCCAACGAAATGCCCTGGATACTGAAGATGATCGATGCCGAGGAAGACGAAGATTATCTGGAAACATATGCCCGCGCAGGGGCGAGATTATACAGGCAGCATTGTATGAGCTGCCATGGCCCCGACCGCCGGGGCGCAGGCAACTATCCCGCCCTGATAGGAATGGATAAGAAATATGCTATCGGCCAGTTTCACGAGCTGCTGGCAAATGGCCGGAGGATGATGCCTTCTTTCAAGCAGTTGACGCAACAGGAAAAAGAAGCTATTGCTTCGTTTGTGCTGGAGCGTAAGCAAGAGCAATCGAAACGGTTTGTGCCGGAAAAAAATAAAATAGACAGCAATGAATTGCAACCTTATTCTTTTACCGGCTACAACAAGTTTCTGACGAAGGAAGGGTATCCCGCCATCAATCCGCCCTGGGGAACGCTCAATGCCATCAACCTGAATACCGGTAAGATAGAATGGCGGATCCCTTTGGGGGAGTTTCCCGAACTGATGGCGAAAGGCATTCCGGCTACCGGTACCGAGAATTATGGCGGGCCTGCGGTGACGGCGGGAGGCGTATTGTTTATTGCCGCTACCAGGGATAGTAAATTCAGGGCTATCCACAAAAAGACCGGGGAGATCTTATGGGAAACGGTTTTGCCTGCTCCGGGTTATGCCACGCCTTCGGTGTATGCCGTCAATGGAAAACAATATGTGGTGATCGCCTGCGGAGGCGGTAAACTGGGGAGCAGGTCCGGCGACGCGTATATCGCTTTTGCCCTGCCGGATTAAACTGGTTAAGGCTCTTTCATTTTTCAATCCTGATAGCGGATCTTCTTAAATTGGCTATTCTTTCATCCTGCCGGATTTTTTCAGATAGCGAACCAGGCCGTACAGCGCCAGGAGCAAAGGAAGTATAATGGCTAATGCGGCGTTTCTTTTGGATTCGCTGTAATCGGTCAGCTGGGGATAACCGAACAATAGGATCAGGGCGATACCCGTAAGCCATATATACTGCGTATTGTATTCCTTCAGCAGCCATCTTCTGGCATTGAAGGTAGCGCCGCGGAAAGTATCGGCCAGCCCCGCCAGCGAAGGTATCCACCGGTTGACCCGCCTGGCATAAGCGGCATAGCTTTCGCCGAATTTATTAGAGAGATAGTTTTCTTCTGCCAGCACAATCGCGTGGTAGATCAGCATGAATACGGGCATCACCACAAAGGTATAAAGCAGGGAATTGGATAAGATGCCAACGCCCAACAGCATCAATATATTCCCGACATACAGCGGGTTCCGGCAGTGTTCGAACATGCCGCCGGTTACCAGGGTTTCGGCATATACTTTTCCATCCTTTCCNNGGCAGAAAAAGAAGCAGGTAAAGGAAAATAAACAGGTAGTTCCGGTATTTAAAAAAGAAATCGCCAATCCTAATCATCGTTATTTAATTGCTATCAGTCCAGAAAAATTATACCATTTGAAAAATACCTCGCAATGGCTGAACCCGGCGTTCCGCAAAAGCGTTATGTTCTCGCTCAGTTTGTAGGGAATCAACACGTTCTCCAGCGCTTCTCTTTTTTGAGAGATCTCCATTTCGCTGTAATCGTTGCGCCTTTTATAGTCATAATAATATCTTATGAAGTCCCTGTTGAAGGAGCTGTCTTCCGCGAGGATCTTTTCCACAAGGATCAGCGCGCCTTTATCGACCATTCCGGAATAGATGGCCTTAATTAACCTCTCGCGATTAATGGGCCGCACAAACTGAAGGGTAAGGCATAGTACGGCCACTGAAGCATTATTGATGGTCACGCCATTGTCTAGGTCGGCGATCTCCAGTTTTACAGGCCGCCGTATGCCCATATCATTCAGTTTTTTACGGCATTTTTCCAGCATGTCCGAAGAGTTATCAATGCCGATAAAAGGAATATCTTCCTGAACATTTTCATTCATGCGGATCAGGGTGGAGCCGGTGGAACACCCGAGATCATACACGTTAGAGTCGGGAAGGGCATGGGTTGCGGCGAGTTCGCCTATCATGCGTTGCATTTCTCCATAGTACGGAACCGAGCGATTTACCATATCGTCGAAAACGCCCGCTACCTTGCTATTGAATTTAAAATCAGAAGGCTTGGCGATGGTCTCCTTGAACACCTGGTCCATATTCTCTGGCATAAATTGCTATGTTTTATTATATGAGTTTATTGGAATGAAGAACTTGTTAAAGTAAATCTAAAATATCAAAAAGAAAAGATAGCGTATATTTTTTATTTACAGCAATTAAAATAAAAAGGACAAGTATATTGCCATATAAACCAATAACTATACCGAACATGTCCTGGATCATCCTGATTATCGCGGGTTTATTTGAAGTGGGGTTCACAACCTGTTTGGGCAAGGCAAAGGAAAGCTCGGGAGCTGCGGCAATATGGTGGCTGACAGGTTTTTTTGTATGTCTGTCCGTTAGTATGTTGTTATTGTATAAGGCGTCGCAGTCGTTGCCGCTGGGTACTGCTTATGCGGTATGGACGGGTATTGGCGCCGTAGGCACGGTAATCATGGGAATACTGTTCTTTAATGAGCCTACCTCTTTCTGGCGCGTATTTTTTATTTTCACTCTTATCGGGTCTATTGTTGGATTAAAGTTGGTATCCAGCCATTGACAGCATGCTCCGGCGCCAGTACAGACAATCGGTTAAAGCCGTCGTTAAGTTATTAGCGGACCTGTTCTCCTTAGGTTTTTGTTCCGGAAGCCGGTTTCATGTTGATATGCGGCATAAAGGTTTTTGTCGCAATGCTTATTGTCGCCTTGCGCGTTCTTAAGCCAATCCTTGCGGGACTTATAGATCTTCAATGGGGCCTGCAAAGTATTTCTGAATTTCAGCCGCAGTAGGCGTTTTTGCCGGGCGCACCACTCTGAACCCAACAAAGGATGCGTCTGTCATCCACCAATCGCTTTTGGGGATCTGCGGATCGCGTCTTTTCCATCTGCGGTTGGATTTTTGCCTGGCGGCGGAACGAAGCTTTTCTGCATCGTCATTCCAGGATCCTCCTCTTACCGAATGGGGGTATAATTCTTCGGGTTGGGCCCAGGGATTAACGGCAACGGATTTTGCCATGCTCTTATAATAATCCGGTATATACTGGTCAAGGGTCCATTCCGCTACGTTGCCGTGCATGTCGTGCAATCCCCATGAATTGGGCTTTTTCAGCCCCGGCTTATGATAGGCGCCTCCGCTGTTTTTGCTATACCAGGCGTATTCTTCCAATTGCTGTTCGCTATCGCCGAAAGAATAAGTTTTGTCGGACCCTGCGCGGCAGGCGTATTCCCATTCGGCTTCCGTAGGCAACCGGTAAAAATGCCCCGTTTTGTCGGTAAGCCATTTACAATAACTCAGGGCTGCATAATAGGTCATGTTTACGGCGGGCAAACCCTTTTTACCCATGCCAAAGCTCATATCTGTGAATGGCGGGGTAGGCCGGGCCACGCCGTCTACCTTTACTTCCTTCTTGACAACAGGCTCGCCATTTTTCTGATGGAGTTTTTCGAGCTCGGGAGAGATGAACAGTTCGAACTCATCCCAGGTAACTTCAAACTTACCCATCCAGAAAGCGTCCAGCTTTACTTCATGAACAGGGGCCTCATCCGGCTGATGTCCTTTTTGACTGGCCGGACTCCCCAGTTTCATTTGTCCGGCGGGAATAGCGACCATATCAAATTTTACCTGAGTTCCGGTAATGCTGGCCGTATAAGACTTAAAAGGGGTCTGTTGTTCATGCCGTAAAAATGATTGGTTGACGATGCCCAGGCCCAATAAAAATAAGAGCGGAATGGCCATATACATCCGGGAAACAAACATGCTACGCTTAAATATTCCTTTCATTGATAAGTTTTTTGTCTGCCTTTTAACGAGGGCCGCCCGTCCTTACTATTTGTTATAGCGGTCTCCCTACGCAAGGTAAGGGCGCCCGTTTACATTTTCTTGCTAAGATATTGACGATTTAAGAACTGGAATAATATTTTCTTAGACGGGATCTGTTGAGGGTTCGTTGCGTGCCTTGCCAGGATATCCGGATCAAACAATTTAATTGCCGGGACAGTAAAATAAAATGTTATTTTCGATTAATCTTTCTCAATATTTATACAACTTCATTAACGATGAACAGAAAAGAATTTGTAAAAACCGCAGGTTTTGCCGCCGCCTCGTTTGCGTTATTTCCTCAAAATGTCCTGCAGGCAAAGGAAAAAAGATACGCTGTTGACAAAGTGAAAATAGGATTGATAGGCGTAGGTCTTCGCGGGCAGAATCACCTGGGAGAATTGTTGCGCAGAAAAGACGTCGAAGTAAGCGCTATCTGCGATATAGATAGTCGCATGATCGAATCGGCAAAGGCGTTGTTCAGCAAAAGCGGCAGTAAGATGCCGGAGATTTTTACCGGCGACAAGTACGCCTGGAAAAAACTGATTGCCCTGAAGGGCTTGCACGCGGTACTCATTGCTACGCCCTGGGAATGGCATAAGGAAATGATCATTGGTTCCGCGGAAGCGGGCATTAAGTATATCGCTTCTGAAGTGATCATTGGTATTACCCTGCAGGATCACTGGGAGGTGGTCAAAGCGGCCGAAAGGCACAATGCCCAGGTGATGATGCTGGAGAATGCCTGTTATCGTCGCGATGTCATGGCTGTGTTGAACATGACGCGCCAGGGTTTATTCGGAGAGCTTATCCATCTGCAGGGCGGTTACCAGCACGATCTCAGGGAAGTAAAATTTAATGATGGCGCGCACCCTTATGGTCATGGCGTCGAGTTTGGCGAGAAAGCGTTTTCAGAAGCGCGCTGGAGAACGGAACATTCGGTATTAAGGAATGGCGATCTGTATCCTACTCACGGGATCGGGCCGCTGGCGCATTATGTCAATATCAACCGGGGCAATTGTTTTCGCAGCCTGTGCTCCTTCTCTTCGAAGGCCAGGGGACTGCACGATTATATTGTTAAGAAAGGAGGCAGGGATCATCCCAATGCAAAAGTAAATTTTAAACTGGGCGACGTGGTGACCACGATGATCAACTGTGCAAACGGCGAAACGATCTTGCTGCAGCACGATACAAATCTTCCCCGGCCCTATTCCCTTGGGTTCAGGGTGCAGGGTACGGAGGGGATATGGATGGATCTGAATAAGGGCGTTTACCTGGAAACCAAGGCGGCAAAGCCGCATGAGTGGGACGATCAGGAGAAATGGCTGGAAAAATACGATCATCCCTTATGGAAAAAATATGGGCAGTCTACCGGCGAAGCCGGTCATGGGGGAATGGATTTTTTTGTGATCCATGCGCTCATTGAATCGATCAAACGCCAGGTCCCTACGCCAATGGATGTATATGACGCCGCTGCATGGAGCGCCATCACTCCGTTGAGCGAACAATCTATCGGGTTGGGAAATGAAACGGTTGAGTTCCCCGATTTTAGCGGCGGGCAATGGATGTACAGAAAGCCCGTATTCGCGCTGGACGATCAGTATTGATCCGGTATGGGCCGGCAATACCGGTATATCAGGCGCGGTTATACGACGATCAGCTGTACGCCTGCATTTTCCAGTTTTTGATTGTCTTCGGGCGATACTTCCGCATCGGTGATGATCACGTCGATTTCCGTAACAGGGGCGATAAAGGCAAAGCTTCTTTTGTGGAATTTGCTTGAGTCGGCAACCACGATGACCTGTTTGGCAATGGACATCATAATGCGGTTCAGATGGGCCTCCTCTGCGTTAGGGGTGGACAGGCCATAGGTGATATCCAGTCCGTCCACGGCAAGAAATAATTTATCGCAGAAGAAATTCTTAAGGCTGGTCTCGGCCGTGGCGCCCACCAGCGACTGCGATGTTTTTCTAAGAAAGCCTCCCGGTATGATCACGTTGGCGCTGGTATGTTCTGCCAGTTGGCTGGCAATGTTCAAAGCATTCGTAATTACGGTCAACGCTTTAAAGGAAGAAAGGTTTTTGGTGATTTCCATGGTCGTGGTGCCGGAATCCAGGATGATGGTGTCCCCGTCGGTGATCAGTCCCGCTGCAGCTTTCCCAATTCTTTTCTTCTCTTCATAATGCTGTTTGTTCTTGTCTGAAAGGGCAAAATCGATCCCCACATGGTCTACCTTAATAGCGCCTCCCCTGGCCCTGATCAGCATCTTTTTCTGCTCTAGCCGTGTAAGATCGTTGCGGATGGTTACTTCGCTGACCTTCAGTTCTTTGCTTAACGAAATAACGTCAACCTGGCCGTGCTTGTTTAATTTATCCAGGATGAGCACCCGGCGCTGTACCGTTGATTTGGGATGTGGTAAGGACATAGAGGTAATGGTTTTCGTAACCTTTTCTTAAAAATAAAAAATATATTGAAACATAAAATTAGTTTTTATTTTTACAAGGAAATGAAACTAGCCTAAGGGCTTAGCGTCATTTGATTTTTGATTAACGTTAAAAATTGTTGTTTGATGACGGCTTCTCCGGAAAAGTTTGAAGTTATAGTGGTAGGCGAATTGAATGTTGATCTTATACTAAATCAGATTGCTACTTTCCCGGAGATCGGCAAGGAAATCCTGGCAAAGACCATGACGCTGACGCTTGGGAGTTCGGCGGCTATTTTTGCGAGCAACCTGAGCAGTCTTGGCGCCAAAGTAGCTTTCCTGGGGAAAATAGGAAAGGATGTTTTCGGCAGTCTTGTATTGGAAAGCCTTGAAAAAAAAGGAGTGGATACCAGCCTGATCATTCAAAGCGACTCCCTGAACACCGGCGCGACGGTAGTCCTGAATTTTGACCAGGACAGGGCCAATATAACCCATGCCGGGGCGATGGATCATCTTACCATTGACGATATCGGGCCGGATAAATTTAAGGGTTGCAAGCATCTGCATTTTTCTTCATATTTTCTCCAGACCGGTCTTAAAAAAGATATTGCCCGTCTCTTCAGCGAAGCCAAAAAAGCAGGCCTCACCACTTCGTTTGACGTGCAGTGGGACCCCTGGGAAAAATGGGATCTTGATCTGAAAAACGTATTGCCTTATGTAGATGTGTTTCTTCCCAATGAAAAAGAACTGATGAAACTCACCGGAAGAAATACTTTGGAATCGGCGATCGACAGCATCAAGGGTTTTGCCAATACCATCGTGGTGAAGTTGGGCAGCAAGGGGTCGGCCTCTTATCATAAGGGCCAACTGGTTACGATACCGGCGTTTATAAATGAACAGGTGGTAGATGCGATTGGCGCCGGCGATAGTTTTAATGCGGGCTTTGTATATAAATTCATTCAGGGCGCTCCGATAGAGACCTGCCAGCAATATGGCAACCTTATGGGAGCGATCTCTACGACTGCCGCAGGGGGAACCGCGGCTTTTACGGACAAAAAAAACATCATGAAAAATGCAAAAGAAAGATTTGGGTTCAGCGAATAAGAGTATGATCGAAAAACTTAAGGAAATGCAGTTGAGCGGCGCTTCGTTGCTCGCAACCAATTTTTACAACTATGAGACCTTAAGCGGGGTGCTGCGCGCGGCGTCGGAACTGAAACAACCCGTTATCCTCCAGCTTACGCAAAGCTCGATAGATTATATGACCCTGCCGGTGGCCGTGGCCATGGCCCGGAGCGGATTGAAGGAATTTGGGGTAGAAGGATGGATCCATCTCGACCATTCCTCTTCTTATGAACTTGTTCAGCGTTGCCTGGACGCCGGTTTTGATTCGGTGATGATCGACGCCAGCGAAAAAAGCATGGAAGAAAACATCGAGATCACCAGGAGGGTGGTGGAAACGGCGGCGAAATACAATGCCAATGTGGAAGCCGAGCTTGGATATGTCGCCAAGCTGGGGCAGTCGACCGAGAAAACCGGTTTTACAGAGCCGGAGGAAGCAAAATATTTTGTGGAACAAACAGGCGTCAACGCCCTGGCGGTGGCCATCGGGTCGGCCCATGGATTTTATAAAAAAGAGCCTAAGCTGGACCTGGAAAGACTGGAGCAGATCCATGCCATTACCGATGCGGCCCTGGTATTGCACGGCGGATCCGGCATCCCGGCCAATACCTTAAAAGAAGCGATCAAAAGAGGGATCTGCAAGATCAACCTGGCCACCGAGATCAAAAATATATTCATGGCCACATTAAAGGATTGCATTGTATCGAGCGATGAGATCGACCTGAGGAAAGTGTTCCCGCCCGCTATTCATGCAGTTACCCGCCTTGTTAAAGAGAAGTTGGAAATCGTAAAAAATGCCTAATGAACAATAGATTTTTTTTCCTCCTGTCCGCCTGCTTCGGCATTGGCGCAATGGGTTGCGCTGACGCCCCCCGCGATAGCCAGGGCGGCGGGTTCTACAGCCTCGACGATTACGATAAGGTGTTAAAATACGATGTGCATGTGCATGTCGACACCGATAAGCCTTATTTTGTCGAGCATTCTAAAAAAGAGAATTTCAGGCTGGTAACCGTTAATGTCAATGCCGGAGGTTCTATCGTTGAAGAAAGAGAGTATGCCATCCATCAGGTTGAAGCCTTTCCTGAACAGATCAAATATGCAACCACTTTCGATGTAGCGGGTTGGGACGACGACGATTGGCAGGCGAAGACGCTCGCTTACCTGGACGAGTCCTTTAAGAAGGGCGCTATAGGCGTTAAGGTCTGGAAGAATATCGGTATGGAACTCAGGGATAAAAATGGAAAATTCGTCATGATCGACGATCCAAAGCTGGATACCATTTTTGATTTTATTGAAAAAAACGACAAGACCCTGATCGCTCATATCGGGGAGCCTAAAAACTGCTGGCTGCCGATCGAGGAAATGACGGTAAAGAACGACCGCGATTATTTTTCCAACCATCCCCAGTACCATATGTACCTGCATCCTGAATATCCTTCTTACGAGGATCAGATCAATGCGAGGGACCGGATGCTGGAAAAACATCCCGGTCTAAGGGTGTCCGGAGCGCATATGGCCAGCCTGGAATGGAGCGTGGATGAGTTGGCCAAACGCCTGGATAAATTTCCCAATCTCGCCGTGGATATGGCCGAACGCATTTCTCACCTGCAATACCAATCGGCCAGGGATTTCCAGAAAGTATATGATTTTATCATCAAGTACCAGGACAGGCTCCTGTATGCTACCGATCTTTCGACCAGCGATAGCCGGGATCCTGCGGAAGTCATGCAACACATGCACGATTTCCGTTTCGGGCACTGGAGGTATTTTGTTACCGATGAAATGATGGAAGCGCCCGAGGTTGAGGGGCAGTTCAAAGCCTTGCATCTTCCGAAGGAAGTAGTGGATAAGATCTATCGGAAAAATGCAGAAAAATGGTTTCCTGCTTTTAACAAGGATAAAGGCGTAGCCCGGCAATAAAACGCTATATTGCGAGCTTGTATGAAAACAACCATGCTCAACATACCAGGCGGCATATTGTTCGCCGTTTTGTCTTTGTGCGCAATCCTTTCCTTTACCGGTAAACAACCTGATATGATCGGTAAACAAGCTGATATGATCAGCATAAAAAGAACGGCCGATTTTCCTTTGTCGGGAGACGGCTCGCATGCAAACTGGGAGAAAACGGATTGGCTGGAACTCCCGGGGCGCGACGCTTCCGCCGGTTATGCTACCCGGGTCAAAACGCTTTACTCTTCTACGGGCATGTATTTTCTTTATTTCTGCGAAGACAAAAAATTAACGGCTACGATGGAAGCCGATTTCCTTGACCTATGGAATGAGGATGTGATCGAAGTGTTTATTCAGCCGGATGCTAAAAGGCCTGCTTATTTCGAATATGAGCTTTCTCCCCTTAACTACGAGCTTCCCATCCTGATCTATAATGATTCCGGGCGCCTGAACAGCTGGCAACCCTTTCATTATAACGAAGATCAAAAGACCAGGCATCTTACCACGGTTCAGGGCGGAGAAAAAAAGAGCCGGGCTTTGGTGAAAAGCTGGATGGCAGAATTCTTTATTCCTTTCAAGGCAATGAAAATGATTACTGATGAAATTCCCCGATCCGGTACGCGCTGGAAGGGTAATTTATACCGCATTGACTACGACAGCGGAAAAGAATCTACTTACTCGTGGCAGCTCACCTCGGGTAATTTTCATGAGCACGAAAAATTTGGAACCTTTATATTTGAATAATCGGGTTGCCTCGCCAATACCGGCAGCTCATTGTCAATCTCAAAAAAATAAAAGTAAACGATGGAAAATAAGTTCAACCCCAGGCGCGATTTTTTAAAAAATTCTGCTACGATCATCGGCGGCGCTCTTGCAGGCGCGTCCCTTCCGATCGGCGCAATGGCCCGCAAAACAGACGATGTTCTCAAAATAGCGCTGGTAGGATGCGGCGGACGAGGCGCAGGCGCGGTGGTGAATGCGCTCAGCGTGCATTCCAATCTTACCCTGGTGGCCATGGCAGATGCTTTTCGCGACAAGCTGGATGAAACATACAACCGGCTGACGCGCATAAAATCGCTTAAGGGAAAGATCGATGTTCCGGAAAAAAATAAATTCACGGGGTTTGACGGCTACCAGAAAGCCATAGAGCTCGCTGATGTGGTATTTCTCGTTACGCCGGCGACGTTCCGGCCCTTGCATTTTGAAGCGGCAGTGAACGCGGATAAGCATGTGTTCATGGAGAAGCCGCTTGCCGTTGATAGCCCCGGCGTGAGAAAGGTATTGGAGGTTGGCAAACTCGCTGATAAAAAAAATCTGAAAGTGTTGGTAGGATTGCAAAACCGTTATAATCCTTCTTTCATCCAAATGGTAACCCGCCTTAAAGACGGCGCCATAGGAGATATTGTTTCCATGACCGATTATTATATGATTGGCCCGGTCAGGTTTGTTCCACGCGAGCCAAACCAGTCTGAACTGGAATTCCAGATGCGCAACTGGCGCAATTTTAACTGGCTTTGGGCAGGATCGCCCGCCGGTTTGCAGATCCACAATACCGATATTGTTAACTGGGTCAAGGGTTCTTATCCCGTGCGCGCGCAGGGTATTGGCGGCAAATCTTCTTTGACAGGGCAGGACTATGGCGATATTTTCGATCATTTTTTCATCGAATACGAATATGCCGACGGCACAAAACTGAATAGCCAGATACGCACCATTGCGGGGACCTATACCAAGGGCGGCGCCTTTTTCCAGGGAAGCAAGGGAACAGGCAATGTAAAAGAGGGGATCAAAGATCTCCGCGGAAACCAGCTCTGGAAGTTTAATGAAGACAACGGAGAGGATGCTTATGTAGAAGAACATATTCGCTTTTTTGACGCCATTCGCAACGACAAGCCGTTTAATGATACGGAATGGGGCGCGAATTCTACCATGACCACTATTATGGCAAGGATGGCCGCTCATTCGGGGCAGTTGGTGCAATGGGATGACGCCATTAATTCGGATCTCAGGCTGGCGCCGGAAAAGATGAGCTGGGACACTCCGCCGCCTGCGCCCCGCGATAAGGACGGCAATTATGCCGTGCCCGATCCCGGCAAATCGATCGTATTGTAAACATCATATTATGATGATCCTTTATTTCAGGTCTGCGCTGGTATTTGCCTTTCTTGTTTTGACGGGCTGTAATACCAGCCGGCCATTATCTGCCAACCAGTATATCCGTGAGGGATATACGCCGCTCATCAATGGAAGCGATCTGTCGGATTGGGAACTCAAACCCGGCCACCAGGGGCATTGGACGGCGCGGGACGGCGTGATCTATTATGATGGCAATAGCCAGGAGAAAGACAAGAGCCTGTGGACGAAAAAAATATATAAGGATTTTATCCTGGTTGCCGATGTGCGTTTCCCTGAAAAACCGGTAATGGCAAAGAGCCCTGTGGTACTGCCAAACGGAGATAATGTGCTGAACAGCGACGGAACCAGCAAGGAAGTGGATATGCCCTACGCCGGAGATACCGGCCTCTATTTAAGGGGCAATTCAAAAAGCCAGGTCAATATCGGCAACCGGTATATAGGGTCTGGAGAGATCTATGGATACCGGGTAGATCGTTCGCTTCCCGAATCCGTCAGGGCTGGCGCAACGCCGAAGGTAAAAGCCGACAAGCCCCTGGGAAAATGGAATCGTTTTGTGGTTACGATGAAAGGCGACCGGGTAAGCGTTAAGCTGAATGGCGTTTTGGTTATTGACAACGCACAGTTGCCCGGCATTCCGTCGGAAGGGCCTATTGCGCTGCAGGACGATCATGCTTCAGGCAATATCTTTCAGTTTGCCAATGTGCTGATCAAAGAATTGTAATCATCCAGGTTTCACGCTTCTACCGCCCGGGCGTCTGCGGCAGAGCCTTGTGCGCCAATCATTACCGGAATGCAACGACTTGCAACCAGCGGATGGTCTTTGTGGCCGTTTGCCGGTGACAGATTCCCTTTTAACACAACCAGTTGCCATTCGCAAGCCTTCCTCAAAACAAAGGGTTTTAAAAGAAAATTAATCTTCCGAAAGAGAAAAATAAGAGTTATTTTTGTCAAAACAAACGAAACGAAACAGTTTGATAATGGAAAATAGGAATAACCCGGCATCAGCAGTAAACAAGGCTACCCAATATCTTGGTTTATCGATAGATGAGTTAACGACCAGGGGAGCCATACACACGGCCCGGGAAATAAGCCAGCAGCCGGAACTATGGTTAAAGATATGGGAGCTGGTCAACAGCCGCAAGCAGTCTCTTGGCAGTTTCCTGGAGCAAGCGTATAGTAATAAAGATCTTGATATCATCTTAACGGGGGCAGGCACTTCGGCCTATATCGGCAAGGTTCTTTTTGGGCCCTACCAGCGAAATACCGCAAGGAAAACGCGGGCGATCGCCACGACCGATCTGCTGTCTCATCCAGGGTTGTATTTTGATAAGGAGACGCCGGTATTGCTCGTGTCTTTCGCGCGTTCCGGCAATAGCCCCGAAAGCGTGGCTGCTGTGGATATTGCGAACGATTTTGCAAAAAAGACCTACCACCTGATCATTACCTGTAACGAATCGGGAAAATTAGCCGTCCAGGCAGATAAAAAGAACGCTTATGTTTTTCTGCTGCCAAAAGAAGCGGACGATCAGAGCCTGGCCATGACGAGCAGCTTTACGTCTATGCTGCTGACCGGCTTTCTTATTTCGGGTCTGAACCAGATAGAGGCGCTGGGCGCCCAGGTTAAAAAGCTTGCCAAATATGGCGCGCATATCATCGGTCAATATGCCGATAAGATACGGCAGGTAGCGCAGCTCGATTTTCAACGCGCCGTATTCCTTGGCTCCGGTCCCTTGCAGGGAACGGCAAAAGAATCTTACCTGAAACTGCAGGAGCTAACGGACGGACAGGTGATCTGCAGTTATGAATCTTTCCTGGGATTCAGGCATGGCCCAAAAGCCGTTATCAATGCTTCCACCCTGATGGTCTATTTGTTCTCCAATGACGAGTACGCGCATCAATATGAAACAGATCTGGTGAAGGCGGTGAGCCAGGGAGAGAAAGGCTTGTACAGCATGGGTATTTATGAGTCGGACCCCGATGATCTGGGGCTTGATCTGAATATCGTTTCGTCGGATCGTTCCGGCGAAAAGCTGCAGGAAGATTTTTTATCGATAGGCTTTGTATTGCCGGCGCAGATACTGGGCTTTTTTAAGTCGCTGCAGCTGGGATTAAAACCGGACAGTCCGTCTGCCAAGGGAGCGATCACCCGGGTAGTAACAGGCGTAAATATTTATAAATGGCAGGCGAAGCAAGGATAGTCGGTTTTCTCAGGCTACAAATGAAATAATTGCGTAGTTTTATAATGGAACAATTTCAGCAAAGCAGCTAATAACGGCTTATGCTGGTCATATACTATTTGGCGCTGGTATCCGATAACTAAAACAAACTGCCTGATATTGCAATCCCTGCATCCATATGATGAAGGCTATACGCTTCGTTTGGTTGCCGAAGGCGACCAGGCCGCATTTGGCAGGCTTTATCATCAATATCGGGAAAAAGTATTTTACATTTCCTGGAAGCTCCTGAAATGCGAAATGGCTGCGGAAGATGCCTTGCAGGAAGTCTTTGCCAAGATCTGGAACAGGCGTGAAAACCTTCCCCTGGTTGAAAATTTCAACGCCTATCTGAACAGGGTTACCCGAAATCATATTTTCAATGTGCTGCGTAAAAAGGCCAATGAAGAATTGTTCCTTAAGGAGGCGGCGCGATGGGCACGCGATAGCCATCATCAGGTATTCAATACCCTGGTTTTGCACGAGCTGGAGCGCAATTTAAAAGAGGCTGTGGCGCAATTGCCTCCGCAGCAGAAAAAAGTATTTCAGCTAAGCCGCATGCACGGTCTCAAACAGGAAGAGATCGCGGAGAGCATGAAAATATCGCTGGGCACGGTTAAAAAACATATGATGATGTCGCTGCGTTCAGTAAAAGCATATCTGGGCTTGCAGCAGAATATTTTTGATATCGTCTTCCTCCTTCTATTGTACCGGTTGCTTTAAAAAAGCTGGTAGATCCCAGGTAATTGTACGGCTGGTTATAACAGGGAATTAATAATTAAAACCAGGCTGACGGCAATAAGCCCCCGGTAGACATATTTGAAAAAAGCGCCGCCTTTTAGTTGATGGTTAAAGTATCGTCCCAGAAAAATAGCAGGAATGGTCGTGATCAGGGAAATGAAAAAATAAGCGTTTACTTCCGAGGTGACAAGTCCCTTTGCATAGTATCCCAGCACGCTTACCAGGCTAACCGGTAAAAAATACGCCTGAAGTGTGGCCCTGAAGCGCTTTGCATTCCATCGTCGTAGATTGCCATACACCGCCAGCGGCGGGCCGTTCAAGCCGTATGCTCCGCCAAGAATACCGGATAAGAACCCGCAGGTAAACAACCAGAATCTATTGTCTTCCTTTAGCCTTTTATTGTTTTTGAAATAAAGCGAATAAAGGGAATACGCTATGATAAGAACGCCAAGGCCTGTTTTGACGAGGGTTTCGTTTCCATGCGTCAGTAGAAGAATACCGAAAGGCACGCCGGGTATCGCATAGAGGATCAGCCATTTTGCGCTGTTAAAATGAATTTTTTTATGGTCTTGTATCACGATGACAAGCGCGATTACGACCGACAGCATAACCGACAGCGGCACGGCAATATCCGCCGGTAAGAAAAAAAGGAATAGCGGAACCGCGATCAACGCCTCGCCAAAACCTAAGGTGGACCGGACCAAAGCGGCAATAAAACTAATGATAAGGATAAATAGAATGGTCAATACGATTTCTTTTCAATCCCCAAATGTAGCCAATACGGGTTTGATTATTTCTCAACGCTGCTCGATTCCCTTTCGCGCCAATGGCTGCTTCCCGGATAACCTGTTATAAACCTAAAAAAAATTCTTCCCGACTACCCCCTTTTTCCTGCTCAAGTGTCTGATGATAGGGCGGCCCGTGATAATGCGGTCCGGAAACACTTTTATGAAGCGCTTATCAAAACGACTGGTATCCTTGTTTGAAGGATATATCAACAATACGCTTTCTGATCAGGAGAAGGCCGAGCTTTTTGAGGCGCTCCGGTTGGAAGGGCGCCAGGATGAGATCAGGGCGCTGATAGACCTTGAAATAAAAAAGCTGGACCTCGGCAAGGTCGAAATAGATCGTTTCCTGTCCGAAGACAGGGCCCAAAGAGCGCTGGAGCGTATAATGCAGGATGAGTCCGCCGCCGCTTATGACAACCTGTTCAAACCCCTGCTGTCGGAAGCGATCCGGGATAGGGGGGATGTCGCTGGCGTTCCGGCGGCCGGCCCTGTAAAGCAAGGGCGTCTGAAAAGGTTGAGCGTACTGCAATGGACAGCTGCCGCTTCCGTGCTGGTATTGCTGTGCGCAGGACTTTACTGGTTTTTTGCCGGTAAGCAGGATGGGGAGCAAACATTGGCGGCAACGTCGCCGCAGGAACAATACGATGTGCTCCCGGGCAGGAACAACGCCATGATCATCTTAAGCGACGGATCAAGGATCAACCTCGACAGCGCCATGGATGGCAGGATCGGGCAGGAAGAGAATACCAGGGTTGTCAAACATAACGGGCAGCTGTCCTATAAAAGCGTTGGACTTAACCGTAAGGTTCTTTATAATACCATTGCCACCGCCCGCGGAAACCAATATTCGCTTGTGCTTCCCGACGGCACCAAGGCATGGCTGAATGCCGAGAGCTCCATTACTTTTCCAACGGCATTCATAGACCGTGAAAGAAGCGTAAAGATATCCGGTGAAGCTTACCTGGAAGTAGCCAAGCTAAAAAACAGGCCTTTTAAGGTTTCTTTTGCCGACGATGCGGAAATAGAGGTATTGGGCACGCATTTCAATATCAACAGCTATCATGATGAGCCCGGCGCCAGGGCGACATTGCTGGAGGGAAAGATCAGGGTTCGCAATGCCCGCGAAACCCGCGTACTGGAGCCCGGTCAGCAGGCCTATATCAAAGGCGCTCATCGCCTGGAGATCATTAAAAACGCGGATGTTGACGCCGCTGTGGCCTGGAAGAACGGGTTCTTCAGTTTCAGCAATGCTGATATCCAAACCATCATGCTGCATCTGGCGCGCTGGTATGATCTGGAAGTTTCATATAAAGGGACTCCCCGGAATGAGAGGTTTTCAGGAGAGATAGACCGTACGCTCACGCTGTCCAGCGTGCTGGCGATATTGGATAAGACCAAGGTTCGTTTCAGGATCGAGAAAGACAATAAGCTGATCATCCTGCCATGAATGGTTTGGAAAGCGCAAGGCGCGGCAGGTTTGCCATAAACATATTATTCACTAAAATAAAACGCTATTGAAAGATCTTTAAGGATAAACAGAGGTTGAGGCGCCAAAAGAAAACCGGAAGTGATTAGGGCCACCTCCGGAGTATTATTTGGGCAACTCAATAATGTAAATTTTTCGGACTCAATTATCGTTTCACCCAAACACTGCAAATGTATGCAATTTAAAATTTGTAGCTCCGCGCCCCGCAGAGCTTTTAATCAACTTTTAAGAACCATGAAGTTGACCGCCTTTTTGCTGATGCTAACATTTCTACAGGTAGGCGCAAAAGGGCTTTCCCAAAGCGTTACCTATGCCGCCGACAATGTTCCCCTGGAGCGGGTCTTCCAGGTGATAAAGAAGCAGACAGGCTACGCTTTTTTTTACAACAATGCGGATGTCAAAAATTCCAGACCCGTATCCGTTAAACTAAGAAATGTGTCGCTTCAGACCGCCCTGAAAGAAATACTGGCAGGGCAGAGGCTGACGTATTTCATTGAAGGCAAAACCATTGTGATCAGTCACCAAGAGGAGAAAACAATCGCTTCAGATCCGGCATCGACCGCGGCAGCGCCTGTTTTGATCGAGATCAGGGGTAGGATCGTCAACCAGAACGGCGAACCCCTGGTTAGCGTGTCGGTGGTGGTGGAAGGCACATCCATCGGCACGGTAACCAATGACCGGGGCGAGTTTACGCTGAATGTAGACAACAGGAACGTTAACCTGGTGATCTCTTCTTTAGGGTATATTTCCCAAACCATTCGCATCGGCGATCGCAATTACCTCGACATAACCCTGGCGGCCGGGGACCAGCAGCTTTCTGAGGTGGTGGTGACTGCGCTGGGCATTGAAAGGAACAAAAAAGCCCTGGGCTATTCTACCCAGGTAGTGGATGCCAGCCAACTTACCGAAGCCAGGGAAACCAATGTGGTAAATTCTTTGAAAGGCAAGGTGGCCGGGGTGCACATCAACGGCACTTCGGGCGGAGCGGGAACATCCAGTTTTGTAGTGATCAGGGGAAACAGCTCTTTAACCGGTTATACGCAACCGCTTTATGTGGTAGACGGTATTCCCATCGACAACCAGTCGCTGGGCGGCGCCAATTCTTTTAACGGCAGGGATTACGGCGATGGCGTAAACAATATCAATCCCGACGATATTGAAAGCATCACCGTGCTGAAAGGCCCTTCTGCCGCTTCGCTTTATGGTTCCCGGGGCGCCTTCGGCGTGGTCCTCATCACTACCAAAAAGGGAGCCAAAGGAAAAAAAGCGGTTGTTGATCTTAATTCGAATGCCGTTTTTGAAGACATCAACGTGGTGCCCACTTTCCAGGACGTGTGGGGAGGAGGCTATGATGATAATTACACCAGTTTTAATACCATCACCGTCGGCGGCCAGGAATACAGCCAATGGCCGAGCTGGCTGATCGATAACTGGGGCGGCAAAATGGACGGTAGGCAGATGTATGTAGAAACCTGGCCGGAATTAGGGCCTGTTACATTTTCTCCCCGCAATAGCAACCGCATCAAGGAGTTTTATCAGATGGGATCTACTTATACCAATACTATCGGCGTTTCAGGCGCCAGCGGTAAAACAACGTATAGGTTTTCCGCCTCTGACCTGAGAAATAAAGGAATAGTTCCCAATTCCTCGCTGGACAGGCAAACCCTAAATCTTCGTATAGCCACTGAGGTTACCGACAGGTTAAGCGTGGAAGGAAAAGTGAACTATATCCGGCAGGGAGGAAAGAATCGCCCGGAAAACGGTATTTCCTATGCCAATGTGGCGGCGAGCCTGAATATCATTCCCCAGTGGGCGGATCTTGACTGGTTCAGGGATTATAAAACAGTGGATGGCAACATGACCAACTACAAGTCGGGATCTCCTTATAACCCCTACTGGATCATTAATGAGTTTCTGAATAACGATACCCGCGATCGTATGATCGGGTTCTTATCGGCAAAATATAAGTTTGCCGATTGGCTGAGCCTGCAGGCCCGCGCCGGAACGGATTTTTATGCGGATACGCGCTTTGCGCGCATAGGAATAGGAACGCCTTCCGGCGATTACCGGACAGGGTGGCTTTCCAATAATGAATACCATGTAAAAGAAGAGAATACCGATTTTCTTTTAACGGCTTCCAAGAACCTTTCCAGCGATTTTTCGGGAAGTTTTTCCATTGGCGGCAATCATATGCGCCAAAGCACCCAACAGGTGGGCGTAACAGGAAGCAATCTGAACGTGCCCGGCCTGTATCATATCAGCAACGCTAAACTGGTAACCCCTTCCAATGGCGTTCGTCGCAAAGAGATCAATTCATTGTATTTCCTGGGGCAGTTAGGCTATAAGGGCTTCCTGTTTGTAGATATCACCGGAAGAAACGACTGGTCTTCGGCGCTGGGTAGGAATAACTGGAGCTTTTTCTATCCTTCCATCAGTTCAAGCTTTGTGTTTACAGAGGCTTTCAATATGCAGGGAGGAGCGCTTAGCTTTGGCAAACTCCGCGCCTCTTATGCGCAGGCGGGCAGCGATTCTGATCCCTACATGACCACTTCGGGTTACAATTTGAATTCCACCGGCTTTGGCGGCCAGCCCTTTATGTATGCCTCTAATTATGTTCCCCTGGCCGATTTGAAAAATGAGTTGAAACGTTCCTATGAGTTCGGCACAGAACTTCGGTTCCTGCAAAACCGGTTTTCTTTAGATTTTACCTATTACAATTCTTCAACGGTCAACCAGATCCTTAATGTGGAACTCTCCACTGCCACAGGATATGATTACCGCGTGATCAATGCAGGGGAAATCGTGAACAAGGGAGTGGAATTGTTTCTTTCGGCGGGGATCATCCGAACCCAGCCCTTTAAATGGGATATGAACATCAACTTCTCCAGAAACAAATCCAGCGTAAAATCCCTTACGGACAAGATCAACACGCTCACCTTGCTCGCCGGGGATGGCGGTAGTATCGAAGCCAGGGTGGGCGAACCCTTTGGTAATATTGTGGGCAATCCTTACATGAGGACCCCCGATGGCCAGATATTGTTAACGTCCGCCGGTCAATGGCAGCCTTCATCGGAAAGGGTGGTGCTGGGAAATATCCAGCCCGACTTTCTTGCAGGCGTCACCAATACATTTTCCTTTAAGGGCTTTACGGTTAGTGGGTTGATAGATATCAGGAAGGGCGGGCAGGTATATTCCTTTACCAAGTATGACCAGATGGCCAAGGGCACCGGTAAGTTCACGGAAAGAGGGGGAGAAGGCCTGATCGCGGAGGGCGTCATTGAAGAGCCTGATGGAAAATATACGCCCAGCACGATCCCGCTGCTGCGCCAGGATTACTACGCGAATAGAGCTTGGGGAGATATAGGCGAAGAATTTGTGATCGATGCGGATTATGTGGCGCTCAGGGAAGCGACGATCGGCTATGATTTCGGACAGACCGTTTTCAAAAAAGGAGTTCTTAGTTCCGCCAGGTTCTCTGTTGTAGGAAGAAATCTTTTCTACCTGTACCGGGATCCCCAGTTTAAACTGATGGGCGTTAGTCCCGAAACTGCTTTTGCGCCTACTGCCGCCGCCCAGGGTTATGAAGCAAGAGGGATCCCGACTACCCGGAGTATCGGCCTGAACCTGTCTTTATCCTTTTAATCATTCAACTAACTCAACATGAATCACTATATAAAACTTTCAAAGTTTATTGTCGCCGCTATGCTGATCTTCAGCGTATCCTGCACAAAAGATTTTGATGCATTAAATACCAACCCGGCGCTGGTGACCAAGGATATTGTACAACCTTCCCTGATCTTTTCAGGCGTTTTGAAAAATTCAATATTTGCTTCTTATAATAACGGCGTCATCACAGAATACAGCGGCTATTACAGCAACCAGGAGTCCGGGACTATTTTCAGGAGCCGGGAATGGTCTTCTCCATTCGCGGATTTTTATAAGAGCTACCTGATCAATATTGCGGAAGTGGTGCGGTTGACCGCCGACGATCCGGCTTTAAACGATCAGCATGCCATGGCCAGGATATGGAAGGTCTGGCTGTTTCATATGCTGACCGACGCCTATGGCGATCTGCCTTATTTTGAGGCGGTGCAGGAATCGGACAAGGTGAATAACCAGCCGGTATACGATTCCCAGGAAACCATCTATAAGGATATGTTGAAGGAACTGAAAGAAGCCGCCGCTCAATTGGGCGCGGTTCCGGATCAGCTGGCCATCGGCAGCGCGGATTTCCTGTTCGGCGGAAACACAGACGCCTGGAAAAGGTTTGCCAACTCCCTGCGTCTTAGGCTGTCCCTAAGAGTTAGTTACGCGGATGAGTCCCTCGCCCGGGAAAATATTGCCGAACTGACCGGCGCTCCGCTGATTACGGACAATACGCAAAATGCCAAGATGACCACCCTCGGCGCAGGCGCGGTGAATGTGAATGACCGCAATCCCCTATACAACCGGTATGTGAATCAATCCTTTTATCCCATGTGGGCTTCTTTCACCACTACTGATAACCTGATCAGGTTAAACGATCCGCGTTTGCCGGTATATGCCGACCCTGCGGCGGACGGCGTTTCGGGTTACAGGGGGCGTCCGGTGGGATTGGAGACTGCTCAGAAACCGCGCTATACGGAAGCGCAAACCGCTACCCTGGATGAGTTCTTCTGGTCGGCCCAATACAGTATTATCGTAATGAATGCAGCAGAAGTGTTTTTTCTCAGGGCAGAAGCGGCCCTTCGCGGCTTATCCTCTGAAGATGCGCAGGATCTCTATGAACAGGGTATTGCACAAGCGCTCCAACAATACAATATAACACCCGCGACTTACCTGGCTTCGCCGGCGGGTACCCTTGCCGGCTCCGAAGAGGAAAAACTCGAACAGATCATCGTGCAGAAATGGCTGGCCATCTATTATCAGTCCAATGAAGCCTGGGCGGAATTCAGAAGAACGGGCTATCCCAGGATATGGGTGGGCGCGGATATTTCTGATACCGGCGGTAATATTCCCAGAAGAGTAAGGTATCCCCTTGATGAGTATGCGAAAAATGAAGAGAATGTAAAAGCGGCCGTGGCCAAGCTTTCTGATGGAGACGTTTACATGAGCAAGGTGTGGTGGGATAAGAAAGCCGGGCTTCCTTTTTATCACCCGCGCCAGAATACCTTTCCGCCGGAACAGCCCTGACGTTTAGCGTTTCTTAAGCGGGAATGAGATTGGTTGCTCCGGCCATGCATTGCTTGGGGCCTTTCAAGGCTTCCGCTTCAGCGCCCGGGCCTGTTGCCGCAGATGGAGAAATAAACGCGACCTGTTTCAGGAAAAAAGGTTAGATTCCTATGCTTAAGGGCTGTTAGATGGCTCGCCCAACAATGCTAACAGCCCTTTTATATATTCTAAAAGCAAAAGATCCCGGTATGTATAACCCTGTTTTAAAAGCTGTTTGTTGTTTATGTTTCAGTTTGTTCTTTTTAAGATCCTTTTCCCAGATCAGATCTTCTTCCGAGATAACAGACGATGTTATGGCCGTGAGCCCTGAGGAACTGGATAGCGTATTGACCAATCCGGGCATAGGCTTTAACACGTTTCAGCGTTTTAACGGCGATACCCTGTTCCCGGGAATGGGCTGGCGCGAAGGCTTCCCGATCGAATACCAGGATTATAAGGGAACATTGGAGAATAAAGATCATCCCCAGACAACTATTGCCTACTGGCGCGTGTACTGGAGATACCTGGAACCGGAGAAACAAAAATATCGCTGGGATATGATCGACAGGGCATTGGACAGCGCCCGGCGCAGGGGACAGAAACTATTGCTGAGGATAGCGCCGTACGGAACGACTACGGTTGACAGGGACGTGCCCGACTGGTACCGGAAAATGGTCGGCTCCGGAAAAGATTTTAAGTATAATAATCCCGTAAACAAATGGATGGTTGATCCCGAGGATCCCCGCTATGTGCAATATTTCGGGGGCTTTATCAGCGAGATGGGGAGACGGTACGACGGCCATCCTTACCTGGAAGGAGTAGACCTGTCCATCGTCGGGGCATGGGGCGAGGGCGCGGGCTCAGAATTGCTGACGCGGCATACCATGGAAGCCTTGATCGACGCCTACACGGAATCGTTCAGAAAAACGCCGCTGATCGTATTGATGATGGATAAGGCGACAAATGAATATGCCAGTTCAAAGGGAGTCAAAACAGGATGGAGGGTGGATTGCATAGGCGACCTGGGCTTCTGGAAGGCAGAGCAGAACGGATGGACGCATATGTACGATTACTATCCCCAATCCATCATCGAATATGGTTTGCAGGATGCCTGGAGAAAAGCGCCGCTAAGCTTTGAGATCTGCGGAACATTCCTCAACTGGAGGGATGTGCAGAAGTACACGGCTGAGGACGTGAAATATATATTTAATGAAACGCTTAAATGGCATATCTCCTCGTTCAATGCCAAGTCGTCGCCCGTGCCAAAGGAATGGGAGCCGCTGGTAAATGAATGGTTGAAAAAAATGGGATACCGTTTTGTGCTGAGAAGATTTAAATATCCCAAAGCCGTGAAACCTGGCGAAAGGCTTGTGTTCGAATCCTGGTGGGATAATAAAGGCGTGGCGCCCTGTTATACCGATTATCCGCTGGCCATCAGGATAAAAAATAAGGGGTTCAGCGCCATCCTCGCTACCTCAGTGGATATCCGGGACTGGCTGCCCGGCGATAATATATACAACGATGCCGTGTTTATCCCGGGGGATATGCCTGCCGGGGAATACGATATAGAAATAGCCTTGCTGGATAAAACAGGAAGATTGGATAAAACGCCCTCGCCTGCGGTTAAACTGGCCATAAAGGGAAGAACGCCGGACGGCTGGTATGGATTGGGGAAGATTGCGGTGAAAAAATAATTTTCAGCCTTGTATTCCTTGTCCTTCAGGTATTAAATGTACATAGGGAACAGGACAGCCTGGGTAATGGGCGCTGTTATGGCTTTGGTAAACAATGATGAAAAACATGAACCGGTTTTTGCCTTCTTTGTATGTGTTCTGGGTACTGCTGCATGGCAGTTGCGCCGACCCCGCGACCTTTACACAGCTCGAGGTTAGCAATCCTGCGTTCATAAGCAATACCCTGTTCATAGGAGAAGAAGACATGATGAACCCCAGGCTGGATTCGCTAAAAGATAAATACCGGTTGGATACCCTCTTTAAAGGCGAAGCGGATGGAATGAAAAGAATACTGGCGCTTCGGCATTGGATAAAGAACAGGATGCCCATTGGAGAAACCGGGCTCTATAACGGGGAAGCAGACCCTGAAAGGATATTAGATGCGGCGGCCAGGGGAGAGACATTCCATTGCGGGCATTATATGATCGTTCAGAATGCTCTCCTGCATGCGTATGGGTATGTTGCCCGTTGTCTGGGATCGGGCCCCGGAGAACCCGGACGCTTCGATCAGCATCATGCTATGAATGAAATATGGGCCGGGACTTACGGAAAATGGTTCATGTGCGACGCAAAATATGATCACCATTTTGAAAAGAACGGCATTCCCTTGTCTGCGCTGGAAATACGCGCGGAATACTTAAAGAACAAGGGCGCTGATATACTCCTGGTTAGAGGGATAAACAGGACGCCTGTGCATGATAACCCCGAAGTGAAACAGACCAAGGAGCAGCTTACGCAGACCTATACCTGGCTGGAATGGGAAAGAAGCGCCGACAGGTTCACCCGGTTCCCCCGTACGGACGACCGGTTGATCATGTACCGCGACGACTATACCCGGGATCATATCTGGCTATGGGACGGCAAACCTCACTGGGCTTTGAAGACGGATTATATTGCGTATGCCGATTCGATAAAAGAGATAGAATGGACGCCCAACACGATCCGGTCGCAGGTAACGATTGACCAGGATAAAAGGGCGGCGCATATTCAATTGTTTTCCCAAACGCCCGGGTTCCTACGGTATGAAATGAGATCATCCATCGATGAAGATTGGAGGCCTTGCGATGCTGCAATAACGCTTTCCCTTGCCCCGGGCCGGAATGAATGGATATTCCATACGGTGAATGCGCGCGGGATAGCGGGATCCGGTCATCGGGTGGTTATCGTCCCGGATCGGATCACAGATTAAATCAAAAGCGATGCGAATGTATCGGAAAATTTATTTGGATAACCAGTTATAACCTCAACAATGAAAAAACTGAAATGTAAATTTTTTATTTGCCTGATCGTTTTTACAGCGGCATTCAGCTCCTTGTCGACAGCCCAGGAAACCCCGCTTGCAAAGGAGGGGATCTATCTTATTCCCTATCCCAAGGACGTTAAGCTCGGGGGCGGCGAGTTTCCGCTGGAAAAAGAAGTGAGCATCGTATTAGACAGGAATGCAACGGCAGGCGACCGCTTTGCGGCAGAAGAGCTTGCCCGGCATCTCAACGAGCAGTGGCAAATCAGCGCAACAATACGTAATGCGGCTGCAGGAAACGCTATAATACTGACCAGGAAAGGCGCTCCGAAGAATAAGACGGAGGGATACCAACTGCTGGCCGCGCCTGAAAAGATAACCATACGCGGCAGCGACGAGGCCGGGTTGTTTTACGGCGTACAGACGCTTATACAGCTGATCCAGCAAAGGGAAAACCGGGTATATGTAAAAGGCATGCAAATTACCGACTGGCCCGATACCCGGGTGAGGGCCATGCACTATGATACCAAACATCATCAGGATAAACGTTCTTATGTAGAAAGCCTTATCCGCGACCTGGCCCGGTATAAAAGCAATATGCTGGTATGGGAATGGGAAGATAAGTTGGCGTATACCACTCATCCAGAGGTCGGCGCGCCCGGCGCGTTTACCGTGCGGGAGATGCAGGAGCTGACCGCCTATGCCCGGAAATACCATGTGCAGCTTGTGCCATTGGTGCAGGGCCTGGGGCATGTGAGCTTTATTTTAAAATGGCCGCAACATGCCCATCTCAGGGAGATACATGCTTCCAATTTTGAGTTCTGTCCTTTAAAAGAAGATTCGTATAAACTGCTGTTCGATCTATGGGACGAAGCGATAAAAGCTACGCCAGGCTCTAAATATATTCATATCGGTTCCGATGAAACCTACGAGCTCGGGCTATGCGATGATTGCCGTAAGAAAGCGGCTGAGATCGGTAAGAGCGGCCTGTATCATTTGTTTGTGGGCAGGGCCGCCGCTTATCTTCAGAAATCAGGGCGCCAGGTAATGGTATGGGAGAGTCCTATGAACTGGACGCAGGGAGAAAACGCGGCTAAAAATATCCAGCCGCAGAAAGGGTTGGTATTGGCCGAGTCTTATGATCACGAGACCCCCGATTTTACTTATGCGAAGCAAGCGAGGGCGCTGGGATTCCCCGTGTTTGCCTATGATCCCAATCCCGGTATAGAACCCTTGTTCCTTCCTTATTTTTATAAGCAGGATAACAAACGCGGACGTATTCCCGGAAGCCTGGAGGATTCTTATCGTTTTTTGACGTCCACGATGGGCAAGGGAATATTTGACGGCATGATCCGCACTTCGTGGGATGATTCCGGGTTGCCGGTACAGGGATGGATGATGCAGTTTGTGCTGGCGGCCGCCTATTCATGGAACGCATCGAACCCCGGACTTCCGGAATTTACCGAAGCATTTTTTAAGAATTATTATGGCGTCAATGAACAGGATCTTCATCATTTGTTCTACCTGCTTAATGAGGGCGCCTATTATTATTCGGAAACCTTGGAAAGGAATGTCTGGCATTTTGGAGTGATAGGAAAGACGCATCTGCCCGATCTTCCGCGTGCGGATGACCTGGAATACGATCCGTATTGGAACAAGGAATATGCAGACCAGGTGAACAAGGCCGGCCTTGTTCTCAAAAAAATGGATACGGCCATAAACATTGGGAAATTAAACCTTGCCCATAACGTAAAAAATGCGCATGATATCGAGCTGTTCATCAGCATCGCCGGGCTGATCCGGCATACGGCGCAAACCTATCTCGACCTTTCGGCGCTGGAGTATACGATCACCGCGGCGCACCGCCAGCGGTTCCTGAGCCATGATTCCACCTACTATTATATGCAAAAAGCGGAGCAGCTCATACAGGATCATCTTGCCAGGAGGGATAAGCTGTATACAGGCCTGGTGGCGCTGTGGGAAAAGACAAGACTGCCCAAGGGGATGTCAACCGCGGATAAAAAATATTTTTTCCGGCAGGATCGTACAAGGCATTATGCCAATCGCACGCCGGACATGAAGTACCTGATCATTGACGAGGAAGACCTCGACCTGGAAGGCTACCTGAAAAGGCTGCAGGAATACATGCGGGTATATAAGGAGACCTTCATGGGCAAGGATGGAGAAACGCTCAACGATGCCTGGCCGGTTCCCCGCTGATCGGGTCGATCAAGGATTATAACGATGTATAAAGGCCTGGGATTAAAATCGGATCGGGCCGCCGCCAATTAATAGCTGATCGTTAATTTTGATAGATAACGATCAGCTATCATGGATACAAGAAGGGAATTTCTTAAAAAAGCCGCGGCGCTTTCCGGCGGCGCAGGATTATTTTCAACGCTTCCTCCATCTATTCAAAAAGCCCTGGCCATCGACCCCGACAAGGGTAGTTCCTTTATGGATGCCGAGCATATTGTGGTGTTGATGCAGGAAAACCGTTCGTTCGATCATGCTTACGGGACCCTGCAGGGGGTCAGGGGCTTTAATGATCCGAGGGCGATATCGCTCCCGGATAAAAACCTGGTCTGGCTGCAGACCAATGCCGCGGGCGAGACCTATGCCCCTTTTCGGTTAAACATCAAAGACACGAACTCCACCTGGCTGGGCGATCTGCCTCATAGCTGGACCGACCAGGTGGATGCGCTGAACAAAGGGAAATACGATCAATGGCTTATTGCCAAACCCTCGCGCAATAAGGCCTTTGCCTCGGCGCCCTTAACGCTGGGCTATTATAACCGGGAGGATCTTCCTTTTTATTATTCCCTGGCGGATGCATTTACCATCTGCGATCAGAATTTCTGTTCCTCCTTAACCGGCACTACGCCCAACCGCCTTTACTTGTGGACCGGCGCCATCAGGGACAAGCCAAACGCCAGCGCCTATGCGCATGTTCGGAATGACGATGTTACCTACCAGAAAGAAGCTTCCTGGACCACGTTTCCTGAACGCCTGGAAGAAAACAATATTTCCTGGAAAATATACCAGAACGAGATCAGCCTGGACACGGGTCTGTCCGCCGAACAGGAAGCATGGCTGGTTAATTTTACGAACAACCCGATTGAATGGTTCTCTCAATACCATGTTCGTTTTTCCCCGGAGCATTTCGAATTTCTGCAAAAAAGCAGGGAGACGCTGGGAAATGAAATTGAGAAATTAAAAGCATCCCTGGCTTCGGCGGATAACGACGGGAAAATTAAGAAGATCCGCGAAAAGATCAGCCAAAAAGAAGAATTGCTGGATAAGGTCATTTCAGAAAGCGTTAAATGGAGCCCTGAAAATTTCGATAAGCTTTCGACCTTTCATAAAAACATTCACCGGAAAGCGTTTGCAAACAACCGGCGGGATCCTCATTATCGCGAACTGGAAAACTTTACCTACGACGACAATGGCGTTAAGCGAAAGCTGAAGCTCCCAAAGAGCGATATCCTGTTCCAGTTCCGCGAAGACGTGCGGCAGGGCGCGCTTCCGGCCGTCTCCTGGCTGATCGCGCCGAAGAATTTTTCCGATCACCCGGCGGCGCCCTGGTATGGCGCATGGTATATATCGGAGGTATTGGATATCCTGACCAGGAACCCTGAAGTATGGAAGAAAACGATATTTATACTCTGCTATGATGAGAATGACGGGTACTATGATCATGTGCCTCCCTTTGTGACGCCTGATCCCGATCGGGAAGGAACGGGCCGCGTTTCGCCAGGTATAAATGGTTCCGCAGAGCAGGTTCCGCTTGAACAAGATTTAAAAAGCAGGCCGCCGAGGTTTGCAAGAGGAGGTCCGATAGGTCTGGGGTTCCGCGTGCCGCTGGTCATCGCCTCGCCCTGGAGCAGGGGAGGACGGGTATGTTCGCAGGTATTTGATCATACTTCCATTCTCCAGCTTATGGAAAAAGTGTTGAGTAAGAAGACCAATAAAAAAATAGAAGAACCCAATATCTCCTCCTGGAGAAGGGCGGTTTGCGGCGACCTCAGTTCGGTCTTTACGCCTTATCGCGGCGAGAAAATAATATTCCCGGAATCGCTGGAAAGGGCGGGGGTCATTGAAAATATTCACAAAGCGCAGTTTAAGGAAGCGCCCTTTGGGTACAGGCCGCTGACAGCGGAAGAGAAGACGGCTATTAACCGCGATCCGTATGCTTCGCCCTTAATGCCGCGACAGGAAAAAGGCGTGCGCCCCTCCTGCGCCCTGCCTTATGAGTTATATGTGGAAGGCAGATTGAATAAGCTGACTAAAAATGTAGAGATCCTGTTCAAGGCTTCAAATGAGGCCTTCGGCGAAGCGTCGGCCGGGGCGGCTTTTAATGTGTATGCGCCCGGAAGATACCTGTCGCCGGAAAAAAATGAAAACAGGGTATACGATTCCGTTAGAACATGGGCGTATGCCGCTGCTGCGGGCGAGCAGGCCGCCGACCAGTGGCCGCTGGATCATTTTGAACACGGGCAATACCATCTTCGCGTATATGGCCCGAATGGTTTTTACCGCGAGTTTACGGGAGATGAAAACGATCCGGATCTAACGGTTGAGCTGGAATATGAAAGAGAACGCAGGAACCCCGGAAAGCTTACCGGGAATATAGCGCTGAAGCTGGTCAATCTTAACCCTTCGCGCAGTTACGAGATCGTTATAACCGATAATGCCTACCAGGGCGGAACAAGATCCAGGACCCTGAAAAAATCTTCTTCACCGCGCAGCAGGGCTACGGTGGGGATTCCTTTAGACCGGAGCGCAGGCTGGTACGATCTCAGCGTCAGCGTAACCGGTTCGGCTGTTTTTGAAAAACGTTATGCCGGTCGCGTAGAGACGGGCAGGCCGGGCATTACCGATCCTGCGATGGGGAATCGATAAAGCGTTCGGCTGGGCCGATCAGGCGGCTGGCATGGGCCCGTGCAAACCGGAATTTATAAACTTATTTCAGGCTGAGATCTTCCTGGAAAGAATAGCGATGGCAATACCCATGATGCTGATGATCAGGAAGGAGATGCGCAGGGAAAATAATCCGGATACAATACCTATTAGCGGCGGACCTATCAGAAAGCCCAGGAATCCGATTCCGGATATGGCGGCCAATGCAATGCCCGGCGAAAGCGATTTTGACCTGCCTGCCTCGCTATAGACCAGGGGCACCACGGAGGAAACGCCGATGCCTACCAGGAAAAAACCGGTTGTTCCCCATAACAGGGTGGGGAATGCGATGGCGATGCCCAACCCGGTTGCGATCAGCAGGCCGCTGTATCGTATGAGTTTTCTTATCCCGATCCTGCCGGTGATCTTATCGGCGACGAACCGCATGGCGGTCATCGCGCTCATGAACGCCGTATAGCCGATCCCTATCCAGTCTTTTTCTGCGCCTATTATTTTTTGAAAATAGATCCCGCTCCAATCGAACATGGCGCCTTCGCAACTCATGCAGCAAAAAGCAATTAAACCGAGCAGGATCAGCGGGCGGTCAGGTCTGGGGATACGCCACCGGCTTGCTTTGTGTCTTTGCGCATCGGGCGCCAGGTAGTTGGCGCTAATGCCGATGCCGGCGAGGATAAGCAGGCTGACGATAGCAAAATGAGTCATCGGCGCTATGTCCCTGCCGATCATCAATGTGCCGATGCCTGCGGCCGTAAATCCCGCAAGGCTCCACAAACCATGAAAGGAAGCCATGATCTTCCTTCCGTATTTTGTTTCGACGTTTATGGCCTGGGTGTTGATGGCGATGCCGCCCATATTGCCGGCAAAACCAAAAAAGCCAAGCGCTGCCGCCAGCGTAGCGATACCCGGGGCCAGGCCTATCGAAAACAAGGTTAGCGCGTAAAAGCTAACGGCATACACGGCGATCTTCCGGCTGCCGAATCTCGTGACCAGCCAGCCAGAAAGAGGGAGCGCCAGCATGGATCCCAGGGGCAACATGAACAGTATGCCGCCCAGCCCCGCATCGGATAGGTCAAGGGTTTTTTTGATGCTGGGTATCCGCGATGCCCAACTGGCAAAACACAGACCTTGTAGGAAGAAAAGGACGCTTACTGCTATCCGGTAAGCCCTGTTGGAATATTGACGCGTAATAGATATAAGATTAGGATGCAAATATATTAAACTTGCTATTGGCTTTGGCGGCTTCCTCAATAAGATCGTTTACATTGTTATTTTTGCAGGAACATGCAGAACGGGCAGGCGCCTGGCGGTTGGGCTTTTATTGTTTCACGCATGCGCAGGCAACAGATCACTTAAACGAATAAGATGGAATACCGGGTCGTTTGTAAAAATTTTGAGCAGCTTACAGCCTATGAGTTGTACGATAGCCTGCGTTTGCGACATGAAGTATTTGTACTGGAACAGAACTGCATGGCGCCGGATATGGACAATATGGACCAGCATTGTCATCATCTGTTGTTGTACGGGAGAGATGAACTATTGGGATATGCAAGGCTTTTTGCGCCCGGGCTGCATTTTCCGGAAATGTCGTTGGGGCGGGTGGTAAGCAGTCCCAATGCCCGGGGCATCGGCGTCGGTAAACAGCTGATGGAAGAAGCCATGAAGGAACTCTACCGGTTATATGGCGATGGCCCGATACGGATCGCCGCGCAGGTCTATGCCCGGCTGTTCTATGAGAAGCTGGGCTTTGTGGCGGAAGGAGAAGAGTACATGCTTGACGGCATTCAGCACATCGACATGGTCAGGCCTCCCCGGAATTGAGCCTAAGTTGCCGGGTTTGGGCGCTTGCCACTCATGCGAGCTGCGACGCGGCGCTTTCATCCAGGAACCAGGATACCAGGCCATCCTCCGGGTCGATCAGCTGCGCTGGATAATTCTCAATATTTTTTTCTCCTTTTAATACCCGGTTCACGGCTGCAGCTTTCGAGGGGCCGAAGGTCAGGAAGGCAACCTGGCGCGACTGGTTGATCAGCGGAGCGGTCATGGTGATGCGATAAACATTTTTATCAGTAAGGAATACCGATTTAACAGTAGCTTGTTTTTCCGCCAATACCGGCGTATGCGGGAACAGGGAAGCGGTATGCGCATCATCTCCCAATCCCAGCAAACTCAGGTCGAGGCGGATAGGCGTCGTTTTAAAATGCGCGGCCATAGCTTCCATATAGGCTGAAGCGGCTGAGTCCGGATCCAGCGTTGTATCTACGGCGAATACCTGCGCGGCATCTATCTTCAAAGGATCGAAAAGCGCTTTTGTTGCCATGAGCGCATTGAAATCGGGATGATCGGCGGGAACATAACGTTCATCGCCAAAGAAAAAACAGACCTTGCTCCAATCGATCGCTGTTCCATATTCCGCAGCCAGCAGTTCATATAATTTTTTAGGCGAGCTGCCGCCGGATAACGATACATTGAATACTCCTCTTTCTTCGATGGCTTTCCCGGCTGTTTCTATAAAAAAACGGGCGAGGGCTTTTATGGTCTCGTCGCTGGAGCTGAAAATATTGATGGGCATGCCGCTATTTTTTTCCGTTTAAGGGTAGGGTAAACCAATGAAAACCGTCTTTAGCGATCAGGGCTTCGGCGAGCTCGGGTCCCCAGGAGTCTGCAGAATAATTGGGGAAGCTCATGCTTTTTTTATTTGCCCAGGTAGTCAGTATAGGCATTAGCAGTTCCCATGCGGCTTCCACCTGGTCGCCCCTCATGAACAACGTTTGATCGCCGATCATGGTATCCAGCAGCAGGGTCTCATATGCTTCGGGCGTATAGCTGGTATAAGCAGATTGATAGTCGAATACCATCTCCACTGTATTCAGCAACATATCCAGTCCCGGTTTTTTAGCCTGCACCTGCATGCGAATGCTCATTTCTGGCTGGATGCTGATGATCAGCCTGTTTTGCTGCCAGCTTTCAATGGCTTCGGGGGGAAATATATAATGAGGCACATCGCGGAACTGGATGGAGACAATAGATGCCGACTGGTGCATCCTTTTTCCGGTCCGGAGATAAAAAGGCACGCCCTGCCAGCGCCAGTTGTCAACAAAAAATTTAATGGCCGCGAAGGTTTCCGTATTGGATTTCGGATCAACCTTGCCTTCCTGCCGGTATCCCACGACTTCCTCTCCCTCGATCCATCCCTTGGCGTACTGCCCCCTTACTGCGGAATGACGGATATCTTCGGGCGTAAATTTCCGCATGGCGCGGAGCACGTCCACTTTCCGGCTGCGCACTTCATCGGCGCTGAAACTTCCCGGCGGTTCCATAGCGATCAGGCAAAGCAATTGCAGGATATGATTCTGCACCATATCCCTTAACGCGCCGGCGCTATCATAATAGTCTCCGCGCGACTCCACGCCCAGTTGTTCAGTTACGGATATCTGAACATGCTCAATGTAATTGCGATTCCACAGGGGCTCGAATAAGGAATTGGCAAAACGGAAAGCCATGATGTTTTGCACGGTTTCCTTTCCGAGATAATGATCTATCCGGTAGATCTGTTCTTCGGTAAATATGCCCGTCAATAGTTTATTGAGCGATTTGGAGGATTCGAGATCGTTGCCGAACGGTTTTTCCACGACGATGCGGCAATGTTCGGGATCGCCCGCGAGCCCGCTTTGGGCAATATTCTCCGCGATGACCGGGAAAAATTCGGGCGCAACGGCCATATAATAGATCACGCAGGCTTTTTGATTCCAATCCTTTTCGTGCTGCCGGATCCTTTTCCCAAATTCTTCATAGGCTGCCGCATCGCTGACATGGGAGACCTGGTAGAAAATGTGAGCGGAAAATGCTTTCCATTTTTCCGGGTCTGCTTTGCCGCTCCGGGAAAATTTATTTATGCCCTCCAATAATTTTTTTCTGAATTCTTCGTCGGAAAGGGTTGTCCGGCCTGTCCCGATAATCGAAAACTTTGAGGGCATGCAGTCGTCTAAAAATAAATTATACAGCGCGGGAACCAATTTTCGACGGTTAAGATCGCCGGTTCCCCCAAATATCACAAAAATGGAGGGCTGAGAAGGAGCTATAGTTTCCAAGATATTTTTTTTATTGATGTCGATGTGCGGTTAAACTTTAAAATTCGGTTGTTCTTTAACATGAGTAACCCGGTGGGGATACGCGCGATTCCTTTAATTTTCCATAACGCTCATTTTAATGTGTTGGTTTTTATTATTCGGCCTGCAAAAGTACAAAATAATGACTATTGGAAAGCATCTGTTTCAAGGGGGGTGGATGTGCGCATATTGGAGGTTTGCCGGCCGGTCGCCCGCTTTCGACGGCGGGTCGGCGTTTAAAATATATGGACTTTGAATTAGCATAAATTCAGTTATCTTGTCGCCGTTGTTTAAATCAATTTTTCATGAAGAAAAGCAATAATCGTCGTCAATTTGTTAAAACAGCGGCTTCCGGGCTTGGGCTGTTGACCCTGTCTTCCCTGGTCCAGGCGGGGGAGCTGCAGGCGGTAAAAAAGAAGATCGTGTGCGTGGGCGGGCATCCTGACGACCCGGAAAGCGGTTGCGGAGGCACGATGGCCAGGCTGGCGAAGGCGGGGCATGAGGTAACGATCATCTATTTAACCACCGGCGAGGCCGGCATCGAAGGAAAATCCCATGCCGAAGCCTATGCCATCAGAAAACAGGAAGCGATCAATGCCTGCCGTATCTTGAAGGCAAAGCCGGTATTTGCGGGACAGGTGGACGGCGATACGGTAGTGAATACCGAATGGCATAAGAAGATACAGGAATTGCTCGAGCAGGAAAAGCCGGATATTGTGTTTACNNAAGAAAAGATTCCTGCTGTATTTTTTTGAGGTATGTTCCGGGATGCAAAGCATGATCTTTCACCCGACGGATTATGTTGATATCACCGATACGCAGGAACAGAAAAGAAAAGCCGTGTACTGTCATGCCAGTCAGCGTCCCGACAATATATACGGCGCGCACGGACATGACGATATGGAGAAATTCAGGGGACGGGAGATCAACGTAAAAGCGGCAGAGGCATTTGTGAAGCTCAATGGGAGAACGCAGGGCGGATCAATTGACTAGCTTGGCCTTTCCCAATATTGTTTGCGGTATCCGAGCGGACTTATCCGGTAAGCTTTCAGGAATTGCCGGTTAAAGTTCGAGAGGTTGTTGAAGCCGCATTCGAAACAGATGGCGGTTACGCTCATGCGGTTTTCGATCAGCAATTCACAAGCGTGATGCAACCTTATTTCATTGATGAAGGCGGTAAAGGTCTTGCGGGTGCGCTGACTGAAGAACCGGGAAAACGAACTTTCGGTAAGGCCGGCCAGCGCCGCCACTTCCGCAATGGTTATTTCCCTCTTGAAATTTTCCAGCGCAAACCGGAAGATCGTGTTCAGCCGTACGGACTCTTTTTCATTCAACCCTTTTACATGATTGGATGAGATGTATTTCATCTCGTCGGATTGAGACATGGTATAAAGAATGTCCAGCAGCTTCATCCACCTTTCAAATCCTTTCAGCGCGCAGAGCTCGCGCATTTTTTGAGCAATGACAAGCTTTGTTTTGCCGGTGGCTTCCAGCCCCCGGACCGATCGGGCAAAGAGNNCTTTGAACTGGCTTTATAGTAGATGGGATCATTTTGATAGTGATGGGGAAGATTGGGCCCCAGGAAAACAAGATCGCCGGCTTTAAAATCGGAGATGTTATCGCCGATGAACCGTTTACCGAAACTCTCCGTCACCAGCAATAGTTCATATTCGGGATGGAAATGCCAGGGAGTAGGATAATATTTATATTCCAGCGCCCTGGCCACAAAGGATTCCCTGGGGTTAACAGGCACATGCAATAGCGCTGGTTTCATGTTTCAGGTTTTACGCAATGATAGCCGCAAGATAAATCGTCATCGGGAAAAAAAGCATCCTGCCTGATGCAGGATGGCTTTTTTAATTTATTCTTTTATTTTTAGACCTTTGCGTTATGTTTCCCAAGCCCCTGCATAATGAGAAAGAGCTGCTGACCAGGATCGCTGCAGGAGATGAATATGCATTTTCCGAGCTGTTTGATCATTACCGGCCCAATGTGTATACGACCGCGTTAAGCATGACCGGGCGGGAATGGCAGGCGGAAGAGATCCTCCAGGACACTTTTTTGAAAGTCTGGTTAAAAAGGGAATCTCTGAATGAGGTCGTGAATTTCGGGGGATGGCTGTATACCATTGCCGAGCGTCTTACCCTGAATGCTATTCTGTACCACAATCGCCTGCAGGAGAAGTCCAAACAGTATGCGTTTATCGAAAAAGCTGTGGAGGCCGAGAATCCCGACTTTATCCTGGCAGAAAAACAATATGAGCAGGCGCTCCGGGAGGCTATCGCCGGGTTGCCGGAAAAACAGCGCCAGGCCTATCATTTTATCAAGGTCCTGGGAATGAAAAGAGAGGAAGCGGCAAAAAAGTTACAGGTTTCCCCCGAAACCATTAAATCCAATCTCGACCAGGCCCTCAAAAACGTCCGCGCATTTTGCCTGGCCAGGATCGAGTTCTGTATGCTTTACTGGCTCGCAATAGGATATTTAACATTTTTTTTATAGCTCTTACCCCCAATGCCCTTTTCCCATTGTCATATTGTATAGGGATCAATTTCTCTATGCTTGCCTATGACTCATGAAAGGATAGATTATCTATTTACGCGTTGTTTTCAAAGACTGGCTACCCCTGAAGAGCAGCAGGAGTTCCTTGATCTTTTAAGAAAGCCGGAGAATAAGGACTATGCGGCCAAGCTGATCGGCGATGCGTTCGATCAGCCAAAGGAAACGATCGATGTATCGGGTTCTACTGCCCGGGCTATTCTCGAAGCCATTTTACGTTCCGACGGTCGTCATTCTTCATTCCCCGTTCATGCAGCTCCTTCGCAGCGCTTTTCCTTGTTCAGGAGTCCTTGGTTAAAATATGCGGCTGCTCTTATTATACTATTGGGGGCGGGCGTCTATTTTTTCCTGAATAATAATAACGATAAAAGCATTGCGGAAACAACGCAAAAGCCTGCGGTAGCACAGGAAGATATTGCCCCCGGAGGACAAAAAGCCACATTGACGCTGGCAGACGGATCTATTATTCTGCTGGACAGCATAGGAAAAGGGCCCCTGAGCTTACAAGGCGGCGTTGTGGTAGAAAAGCTGGATGACGGCCAGATCGTTTACCGGCCGGCAGATGTGAAAAGCAAAGAGATATTATACAACACGATGACCACCCCAAAGGGCGGGCAATACCAGTTAAAACTTCCTGATGGCACGGCGGTATGGCTGAATGCCGCTTCGTCAATAACCTACCCCATCACGTTCATGGAAAACACAAGAACGGTATCCATCACCGGCGAAGCCTATTTTGAGGTGGTAAAGGATAAAGCCAAACCCTTTATCGTTAAAACCATCAAGGACCAGATTGTCGTTACCGGCACTGCTTTTAACGTAAACAGCTATGCGGATGAACCGGTTTCGAAAACCACGTTGGTACAGGGGGAAGTGAGCATTAATGACCGTGCGCTCCAGCCCGGGGAAGCGTATTTGAATGGCAAGGTCATCAAGACCGATGTAGACCAGGATCTGGCCTGGAAGAACGGAGTATTCAATTTTGACGATAAAAAGCTCGAAGAGATAATGCGCCAGTTGTCGAGATGGTACAATATTGACGTGGTATACGAAAGAGGGATACCGGATATGGAATTTTTTGGGAAGATGGGCCGGGACCTGAGCCTTGGGCAGGTGCTAAAAGCGCTGGAAAGTTCCGGGGTGCATTTTGTTTTTGAGGGAAATCGGAAATTATTGGTTAAACCTTAAATAATACGGACAGCCGAAAAAAAGCCGGAAGCGATGGAAGCGCATCCGGCGGAGTGTTTCGGTTTGACGTCATAAATAAACCGAGAATCAAGCTAGACAATTGTTTATTCACTATTCATCAACCCAAAACGCAACAAAGTTATGCAAAAAGCTGCTTTTTGTTACTGCCCCCCTCATATTCCCATGCGGGTGCGCGGAAACATCACCAAAACACTGATGGTTATGAAGTTGACCGTGTTTCTATTAGGTTTGTGTTTACATGTAACGGCCACAACGGTATCTCAAACCATAACGCTTTCTACAAGAGGGTCGGAGATCAAGAAAGTTTTTATTGCGGTAGAAAAACAAACAGGATACACGGTGTTCTGCAATAAGGAGCTATTGCAAAACACAACGCCGGTTTCCATTTCTGTAAGGAATATGGAACTGGTGGATTTCCTTCAGACGGTTCTCAAAGATCAGCCCATAGGCTTTTATATTGAGAACAAAACGATCGTTATTCGCCGGAAACCTGTGTTTGGCACGCCCGCGCCGGAAACCGTCGCGGAAGTTCCCCTTGTCGAGATCAGGGGACGCGTACTAGGGGAAAACGGGGAGCCTGTGGACGGCGCTTCTATAAATGTGAAGGGAACCAATATCGGCACTACCACCGATGCCAACGGCTTTTTCACGATCAACACGGATATCAACAGGACGTTGGTGATTTCTTACGTTGGATACGAGTCGGTGGAAATGGTGATCAGGAACCAGGAGTTGATCAATATTACGCTCAGGCTTTCCGCGGACAACATCAATGAACAAGTGGTGGTGACCGGGTATACCGCGCAGCGAAAAAAAGACATTACCGGTTCGGTAGCCATTGTGGATATGAAGGCCCTGAAATCCATTCCTTCAGGCTCCCCCGCCCAGGCTTTGCAAGGACAGGCTTCAGGCGTGAATGTCATCAGCCCGGGCATGCCGGGCGCGAGCAGCAATATCTTTATCAGGGGGGTGAGCTCGTTCGGCAATACCCAGCCTTTGATCATCATTGATGGAATACAGGGCGACATAAAGGACCTGAATGCAGAAGACATTGAATCCATGCAGGTGCTGAAAGACGCGGGCGCGGCTTCTATCTATGGCGTTCGGGGTTCGAATGGCGTTATTGTGATCACCACAAAGAAAGGGAAATCAGGCGCGCCCGTCCTTACCTATGACGCATATGTCGGCGTTCAAATGCCTCTTTCGGGAAATCCCTTTAATATCCTTAACGCGGAGGACTATGCGAGGTTGACCAAGATCGCAACGCCCGGAACCGCTTTATTTGCCAATGGCCTGCCCGATTATGTTTATCGAGGACCCTCTGGTTCGGGAACCGGAATGGAGGGAGATCCCGCCGTGGATCCTTCCCGGTATCGTTTTGACCCTACTGATCCCGCAGGCAATTACATCATTCAAAAGGTAAACAAGCAGGGAACAAACTGGTTCCAGGAAGTTTTCAGCCCGGCTTTGATCACAAACCATAATCTTACGGCCAGCGGCGGTACGGACAGGTCTAAATATCTTTTTTCAGTCGGTTATTTTGATCAGCAGGGCACTTTGTTAAATACTTATCTAAAAAGATATTCTGCCAGGATCAATACCGAATATAAAGTGACAAAGAATATTCGTATTGGAGAAAACGCCTATGTTTTTTACCGGCAGAACCCGGGATTTGGCAACCAGTCGCAGGGCAACGCCATATCCCAGGCTTATCGTATGATGCCTATCATACCCGTATATGATATTGCGGGCAATCTCGGCGGAACTTTTGGCGGCCCGGGCCTGGGCAATGCAAGCAGCCCCGTAGCTATTCAGAAACGATCTGATAATGACCGCAACAATGCCTGGAATGTGATCGGCAATCTATATGCCGAGGTCGATTTCCTGAAACGGTTTACGGCCCGCACTTCTTTCGGTGGAACCATTGATAATCGGTATATCATCGATTTCACTTATAACAACTATAACAATTCGGAGGGCAATACCAACCTGAATTCGCTAACGGAGAATGCGCTGTACAATAGCAGTACGATGTGGACCAATACAGTGAATTATGGTAATGTTTTTGGAAAACATGATGTGAAAGCGACCGTTGGTTCGGAAGCGATCCGGAATTATGGAAGAAGCCTGACCGGCAGGTCGGATCAATTGTTTTCCACTGATTTTGACTATCTTTCGTTAACCAATGGCACCACAAATGTAACGGCCAATAGTACCGCTTATATCAACACCCTGTTCTCTCTTTTCGGCCGGCTTGATTATACGTATAACGATAAATACCTGCTGGCCGTTACCGTGCGCAGGGACGGATCTTCCCGGTTCGGTTCGGAAAAAAGATATGGCGTATTCCCTTCCGTGTCGCTGGGATGGAGAGTTACCAGTGAAAAATTCATGGAAAACGTGAACTGGTTGAACGACCTGAAGGTCAGGGGAAGTTATGGCGTGCTGGGATCGGAGATCAATGTTAACCCTGCGAATGCTTTCTCATTGTATGGCGGCAGTTTCTCCACTTCTTACTATGATATCGCAGGAACCAGCAATACCGTTCAGCAGGGATTTTATCAAACCCGCCTCGGCAACCCGCTGACCAGTTGGGAAGAGAATATCATTTCTAATGTAGGATTCGATGCGACCCTATTCAATAGGCTTAATGTTTCTGTTGAATATTATAAAAAATCGATCAATGGGTTGTTGTTCTCTCAGCCCCTGCCCTTTACGGCAGGCGGAGCTACGGCGCCAATCATCAATATCGGGGATATTAAAAATACCGGCGTGGATATCGCTGTTGGATACCGCGCTAACCTTTCTAGTGATCTGCAATTATCCATTGGTGCAAACATTACTACCTATAAAAACGTAGTGGTGGATATTCCGGATCCGGGCTATTTCGACGTGGCCTCAGGATTAAGCTTTGGCAACCAGGTGCGTAACCAGGAAGGACAGCCGGTGAGCGCTTTCTTCGGCTATGAAGTAATAGGATTGTTCAGGGACGATGCCGATGTTACCGCTTCGCCTACCCAGAATGGCGCCGCGCCCGGCCGTTTCAAATACCGGGACGTGGATGGAGACAAAGCGATCACTGCGGCAGACCGCACTTTTATTGGCGATCCCAATCCTGATTTTACCTATGGCCTGAACCTTGGCCTGAACTATAAGAACTTTGATTTTGCTACTGTATTTTACGGTTCGCAGGGCAATGATGTGATCAATACCGTACGCAACCTGACTGATTTCTTTGGAACATTTGTAGGAGGCAAGAGCAGGGTATTACTGAATGCATGGACGCCTGAAAACCTCGATACAAATATTCCTAAGGTTGAAGGAACCAATTCATTCAGCACTTCCGGCGCCGTCAATTCCTACTATATGGAAAACGGCTCATACCTGAGGCTGCGTTCGCTGGTACTCGGCTATACGCTGAAACCTGCTTTCCTGCAAAGGGTAGGATTAAACAAATTAAGAGTGTATGCCCAGGGCGCTAACCTGTTTACCATCACCAAGTATTCCGGGTTGGATCCTGAATTGAGCGGCAGCAGCCAAAGCTTTGGCGTGGATTATGGTAACTATCCGAACAACCAGCGGAATTTCCTGCTTGGCTTGAATGTTACTTTTTAATTGTTTATTCTTAATCATTAGCATCAGTTCTTTATATAATCATAAAGTCATGAAAAAATTAAATCATAAATTAATCATAGCAGG
>DEHV01000031.1 GCA_002352105.1 Chitinophagaceae bacterium UBA2791
GGTCAACATGGCAAGAATCTACATTGACCTAAACGGGCATAGCAGGAATACCTATCAGAATGCCGGGACCTATTCCATAGCGTGTAGCGAACCGGAAAGGATCGAAAATATTGATCTGATCGCTTTACTGGAAGGTCTTCAAGCAGAATCAAGCTCAAATGAGAGTAATGCTGACTTCATAATCAATTTCAGAAAGCAGATCGAAGCTACAATGAGCCAGGGTCAAACTGTTTCTTTTGCCTTTAACACATTAAATGAATCCTATCAATATATAGCACGCTTTCCGCTTCTTTATAGTTTCATCGTAATGCGAAATTTTAAGACGTTAACAGGTTTACAATGGGCTATTAACTTATAAAAAAGAACAACGCTTTATTATTATTATTATGCAGTTGATAGCCTGAAAGGGTTAAGTGTAGTAAGTTCTTTCAAAGTGAAGTAAAATAGTTCTTCTTCTTAATTTCAATTTTGAGAAATTTTGTAGCTGCCTTTTATTTTCGTCGATCGAGGCCATTTATTGATAGTTGTTAATACTTTCTGTATTGGCAGATAAATCGATTTGTTTTTATTCATTTTTCTTCGTATATTGTTAATAGTGAACCTTCCGTGTTTGTAGATGTTTGTTTCATCCGCCGGAGCCGCCAGGCGTAGGCGTACCTTATCCTTTCCTTTGTAGAACCAATTTCGTCGCTCACCGAAGGCGAAGCCGTAGGTGGGGGTTGCTCATTTGTTACTGGAAGCTGAAGATTTATTACCGAGTGGCATTTTCGTGTCATGTGTGTCATGACAGGGGGAAGAAGGGGGGAGGATAAAGGGAATATAAGATCAATTTCAGATAGCAATATCTGAGAAATATACTCTATTAACAATTAAATAGGTGGTGAGGGTGACCCACTTCTTAATTTTTTAGACCCTTGCGATATGGATTCCCAAATGGAAATGGAGAAAGTCGAGAAATTAATAGGAATTTTTCAGGACTTATTTGACGGTAAATATGGTGATTTGTCGGAAGAAAATAAGAATTTAATTCGCCAAAAACTTAGGGAAGCAAAAATGGAATTCCTTTTAGGTTGAGAAGCTTATTGCCCGATGCCTGGCAACCTGCATAAGGTAAACGTTTATAACTACATTAACGTGGCGTAAGCTTCCCTAAAACTGTAGCGATGGAGATTAAATTTTGTCGCTATTGTTAACAAAGAATAGCTTATGATTTCAAAGCAAGAATTTTCTGCGATTGTTCATGAGGTCAGGCAAAGTTTAAAAGAGGCATTTGACTTTCTAAAAATTAACTGCGTTGACCACAATTACATTTTATATCTCGCGGATGGCGACTTTAAGAAAGGCCTAACTGACTCATCCCTAAGGTTAAATCCTTATACAATTGATAATGCGGAAGATCGCTATAAAGACGAAACGCGGCTAGATTTCTTCATACAATTTATGAAAACATTCTATTCTTTTCCGAAAGAAGTGAAAGAAGTAAGTGATAATGAATATAGGCTAACAATGGAGCTGATGGTCTACTCACACATTTGGGAAAGTACGCCGTTTCTTAAACAGCTGTATAGACTTGCACAACTAACGACAGGCGCCAGTTATCCATGGGAAGTCTCGGTTCCGGAAATGGCTAAGCACAAGTTTATAAGAGAGGATATACGGAACGTGTTAAAGGCAAAGCGTCTGAAGCTTGCAACAGTTATTTCTAAGGGATTTCACACGTCATTGCGAAACGCATTTGCCCATTCTGAGTATCATTTTGATAAGACGAACCGGCTTGTTCATTTAGACACGTTTAAAGGAGGAGCTTGGGACATCAAAGAAATTACTTATGATGATTGGTCTAAACGATTCGTGTATACCGCGCTGCTGTCTTATCACTATCTGGATATTAAGTATCAAAGAAGACACAGCTTACCGGCCGAATTTGGGGAGAGCGAATATTTAATTATTCACCCGATTACAGCAAATAGATTTCGCGTGAATAAAATCTACTATGATTCCGAAGGAGACAGATTTAGTTTTTACAACAGTTTTCCATAGGAGGATGTGTACGTAATAATCAACGAAAACCTTACTTTACTCCCCCCACCACTTCTTAAACCAAGATTTCTGATGCTGTTTCCGCCTGTCTAAATAGGCATCGAGGGTCTTCATATTATCACCGGAGAAAAGAAAACTCACGGCATCCATTTCCCGGAAAATTTTGCGGATATCTTCCGGGGTATAATAATCCTGGCCGTACCGATGCTCCAAAAAATACTAGATCAATTTTTCCTTAGCCTAGTCTCTGCCCTTTCTTTTCCAGCTACCGTGTCAGCTTCCCTTAAAACTGTGCCACCGTTAATTAGAGTTTTCTTGTTTTTCAAATACTTTATCCACTAACCGGCTTCGTTTATTCAGAATTGATTTTTATGTTTACATCAGATATTCAAGCGCCTCAATGTTTTACTAAATCAGTTCATCCGCTTTACAAAAAAGTCACCGGAAATTGGAATGCTGGCAGAGGAAGGGTCGACCACTTTATGCAACACGCCAGAAAAAATGCCTTTTACCTCTTTCGAATCAAGAGACGTGATGGTCACCATATTCATAGCATTATCCTCATACAGGTTTGCAAAAGTGACGCCTTCGGCATCAATGTAAGTAAAAAATACTGCTGGTGTAGATCCACCCGTAACCGGGGGGTAGATCAGGCCGGTGTAGGTAACGCCCGCCCTGATGCTTTCAAGACTTCCTACAAGAACTGACATCATATTCTCTGNNGAAAAAGTCGCATACGGCATTCCCTTAAATTGTAGCTCTGTTCCGTCTAATTTGAATTTGATATAGTATTCATCGCCATCGGAATCACTATCTTTGTCTTTTTTGCAAGCCAGCATCAAAATAGCAGACAAGAATACAAGAAGAATTTGTCTTTTCAGCATTGATCCACATCTCATAATATTGGCATTATTATTATACAATGAAATAAAAAGAAAGCACAATTTCAATAGGCGAAAGATACTGCGGCAGCGACTCTTTTGCGCCCGCAACCTGCAGGCATTGCTGCAATACATTCCTGTATAAATATAGACCTTTGGGGGAAGTCCGACAACCATCATTTATTAATCGTGGATTTTGGATTGTTATTTGTGCCAAATGGACTGATAACTGTAGTATTATATTCATTCTGCCTTGCCAATAGTAAGGCAAACAAGGAATACACATTTGTCAATTCCGCTTCTGAATAACCCCCCCCTTGCTGAACAAAATTGAAAAAGCGGATTTTCTTAAGCGCTTAAAGAGTGCAAAGTGAACATTGAAATCCGGAAATCTTTTCAGAAAGATGCTTCAAAGCTTCCTGTACTTATTTAAGTCCAACTTTCAAAGTTGATAGATGGTTTGACCCAAGTCGGCAAATTATCAGAGATACCTTCATGTAAAAAGCTTACCGGATTTAAGAATGCCTATAGAATAAAAATAGGAGAGTATCGGATCGGGTTTATTTTCGATAATGAAGCGGTTGAACTGGTAAGAATCTTGAGCAGGAAGATCATTTACAGATATTTTCCTTAGGTTAACTAGAATTTAGCAGATTGTTACTAATCTGTTACTTGTCCTCCTCAAAGCCCTGATCTAGCTGGTTTTTTCATATTCTGCATTGGGGAATAGTATAAAACTGTAGATTCTTGCCATGGACAGGAATCTACATACATAGAACGATTTAACAGGCTCTACAGAGAAGCTGTATTGGACGCATATTTATTTTGACCTGCATGAAGTTCGTAAACTAACGGAGGAATAGATCGACGAATATAATGAAAGACGACCTCACGAGGCCCTTAATAACATGACAGCCGCAGAATGGGCAAACAGCATTGTTAACAATGGAAATTATAAAACAATAACTGTCTGAGAAACGGAGCCTTAATCCAGCTGCTATCTGATTTTATTGACCAATAACAGGTGTAGGAAATATTAAGAAACGGGTTGTCGCTATTCAAATTCTGTGTTTGCAAGAAACGAGTTCCATTCATATCTGCCCTGGAAGGCAAGCCATAGTTATTGTACGCTTGAACATTTTCCGTAACTGCATTTTTGCTCCAGTTTTTATGAACGAGCTGCCATACGGGATGGAGGCTAAACAGACTTGGCTTATCAGCGTATGAAATTGCAGGTGGAGTATTGCCAGATCCATCGTTCAAAACCTGCCTGTTGCCGTTTGACTTCCTCGATCCTGATTGGCGCCAGGTTCGTGAATGGCTCATCTAACATAACAAACTGGCTGGAAGATTTAGCTATTACAAATATCTCGACCAATCTTCTTTCGCCGCCCGAGAGAGATGACATTGATGCGCTTGCCTTAGGGCTGAAATTACTGAAGGCGCCAAGGAAGGATTGTGGGTCCAGTTCGAAGTCTGCAAACAATCGGGATAACGACATAGATCTCGGAACAAAATTGAATTGCGGGAGATACCTGATCAGTTTCGGTTGTTTGAAAGGCTCTACAATGGATCTGCCGTCAAAGCGAATGGATTTCTCAGCGCTTAATCCGCCATAGATGGTATTCATGAGCGTGGACTTACCCGCTCCATTTCGTCCCAGTAATCCCGTGATCCTGCCTGTCTCGCACTTGAGGTATACATTGCCAAGTATTCTTCGATCGTTGCGGTATAATTGAATGCCGTCCGCTTCCAGCGTGTGAATTATTTCCATTTTAAGCCTAGTGAGATTCCAAGGAAGAATAAAGATAGATCAATCGATTCTGCAATGATCCATAGAAGATTGGAGGACAGGCCATGATTTCTATAGTAATAGAATTCTTTCTTTTTATAGTTGGCTATGAAATAGAAAATCACGATAGAGCCAATGATCTTAAAACCAAAGACTGTTGAAAAAGCGCCCAGCCCATGTTTTCGAATTAAAAAAATACAGAAACCGGTAATGGCTATTGAAGCAAGCGCAAAGCTTTTATAGAACGTTAAACTTAGCCTGAAGAATTTTAATAATTGCATTATACCAGAGAGTTGTGCTTTACTGAGCGTTGTTCAACAGTTAAGCCTATTTGTTTTTCCTTTAGGCCGGTGGCGTTTGCCCATACCTAATATAGGTTAATTTTATGATAAGAACATACAAACGCCGCGCCGCGCGTATCGTATTGCCCCATAATCAACAACAGTTCTGCGCGTTTCATCTTCCCGGATTCTACCCATAAATCTTAACCCTGACTTTTCAGATTTTATCGCCAAATAATGTAATTAAATACATATTTTTAGCGCTTTTCGGGCAAAACGCATTGCATAGATGTTGATAGCTGTACTGGCTGGTCTTATTGGCGCGATATTGTACATTCCCTTGGGCAAATACCTCAGGGGGAGATTATCTGTTTTGGCTTCTGCGCTGCCCCTGGGCCTGTTCATCTATTTCTGCAGTTTTATCCCGGAGGTAAGCGCGGGCGACAGTTTTAGAACGCATTATCCCTGGGTGTCCTCCCTGGGCGTGAACTTCGATTTTTATCTCGACGGTCTCTCGCTTTTATTCAGCCTGCTGATCACTGGGGTGGGAACCCTGATCTTTCTATATGCTTCCGCATACATGAAGGGGAATCCTTATACGGACCGCTTTTTCGCATACCTAAGCCTGTTTATGGCCGCCATGCTTGGTGTGGCGTTATCCGACAATATATTATTGCTGTTTATCTTCTGGGAGCTGACCAGCATCAGCTCATTTTTTCTGATCGGGTTTGATAACGACAATGCCGATTCGCGCAAAAATTCCCTTAAGGCGCTGGCGATAACGGGGGGCGGCGGGTTTTTCCTGATGGCGGGATTGATACTCATGGGTCATGTGTCGGGCAGTTATTCCATACAGGAGATGATCAGCTCGAATGAAACGCTGAAAGCGCATGCCTTATACGGCCTGATACTGATACTGATCTTTGCAGGAGCGTTTACCAAATCGGCCCAGTTTCCCTTTCATTTCTGGCTTCCCGGCGCGATGAAGGCGCCCACGCCGGTATCGGCATACCTGCATTCAGCCACCATGGTCAAAGCAGGCGTTTACCTGTTGGCCAGGATGAACCCTGTATTGGGCGGTACGGACCAATGGACCATCCCGCTGGTGATTGTCGGCGGGTTTACTATGCTTTATGCCGCCTTTCATTCCATTTTTCGAACCGACATGAAGGCGATATTGGCCTATTCCACGATCTCTGCATTGGGCATCCTGGTATTTCTTATCGGTATCGGCACAAAGGAATCGCTCCTGGCTGCTTCTGTGTTTATATTGGTGCATGCCTTATACAAAGCGGCCCTGTTCCTGATCACCGGTGTAGTCGATCACGAAACAGGCACGCGTGATCTTGCTAAATTGTCGGGCTTGCGTAAGGTTCTTTTCCCGGTAGCTGCCGCCGGACTGTTGGCCGCCCTGTCGAGCGCGGGCCTGCCTTTTACCTTTGGGTTTATCGGCAAAGACCTGATCTACGAAGCTACGTTGCATACCAAAGGCCTGCTACCTTTGATATATACCACGCTGGCTGTGCTTACTAATATATTGTTGCTGTATGCCGGTTTCCTGGCGGGTATAAAACCTTTTGCAGGGACGCTTCCCGCGCAGTTTGAAAAAGTACATTTACCTCATTGGTTGATGTGGACGCCGCCCGTGCTGCTGGCTGTTATGGGGGTGGCCCTGGGTTCTTTTCCGGCGTTGGCTGACGCAGCGCTTCTCAACCCGGCGGCGCAGGCCATAGCCAATACGCCCATAGAATCTCCTTTAAAAATATGGCATGGATTCAATATTGTGCTGCTGTTAAGCGGCATAACGCTGGCAACAGGCTCGCTACTGTACTTCTTCAAAAAGCCCTCCCCGGCTGGACTGAATTGGATCGAAGGTTTTAATAGGATATCGCCCGAAAGCATCATGCGGCAACTGGTGCGTTATTTCGGCCGGCTCTCAGACTGGTATACCGATGTGCTTCATAACGGTTTTTTGCGTTCTTACCTGCTGCGCATTATGGTATTCTCCATACTCCTGCTGGGATACAGGATACTGAAAGGAGATTCGGTTTATATCAGCCTGGATAAGATATCATCTATAAGCTTTTATGAAATAGCGGTGGGTATCATCCTCACGGGGGCGTTGTATCTTACCGTTACCAGTCCGTCGAGACTTACTGTTGTTGTGGGCTCCGGGGTGATCGGTTATTGCATTTGCCTGATATTTATGTTCTATAGCGCGCCCGACCTGGCGATGACGCAGTTCACCATCGATACCCTGACGGTCGTGCTGTTTGTACTGGTACTGTTCAGACTGCCGCCATTTCTCAGCTTCGCCAATACTGCCGTGAAGATACGCGACGGCGCTGTCGCCATTGCCTTCGGCGCCCTGATCGCGCTTGTTGCATTACAGGTGCTGAATGAGCCGAAAGACGGATCCATAAGTAAATTTTACGGAGATAACGCTTATGTGCTGGCCAAGGGAAAAAACGTGGTGAATGTAATATTGGTGGATTTCAGGGGATTCGATACCATGTTCGAAATTGTTGTGCTGAGTATCGCCGCGCTGGGCGTGTTCAGCCTGATAAAACTGAGGCTTAAATCCTCGGAAAAAGAATAGCATACAACCGATAAAAAAATATACGGATGAAAAGTATAATCTTAAAAACAGCATCGACTTACCTGCTGCCTATATTGCTGCTGTTTTCCATATTCATTCTTCTCCGCGGACATTATTATCCGGGCGGCGGTTTTGTAGGAGGCCTTATCGCGGCCATTGCCTTCGTGCTGCATGGTTTCACATATGGCGTGGATGGCACGCTAAAGCTGATGCCGTTCCATCCTGGCGCGCTTATCCCGATCGGATTGGGCCTTGCGGCAATGAGCATGTTCCTGCCTGTTTTTTTTGGCAAACCTGTTATGAGTTCCCTGTGGCTGCCGATGCCGATACCTGTTATCGGGATGATCGGCACTACCTTGTTTTTCGATATAGGGGTGTACCTGGTAGTGATAGGCGTGGTGCTCACCATTTTGTTCAGCATATCGCAGTATAGCGAGAACGGATAGCTATGGAATTATTACTGGTCATATTGATTGGACTTCTTTACGCAGCCGGCATGTACCTGCTGCTCAGGAGAAGTATGGTTAAACTGCTGATTGGTCTAAGCATGCTTGGCAACGGCGCCAATATTCTGATATTTCTGCTGGGCAGGATAACCAAGGGAAAGCCTCCGGTTATCGATGAGGGAGCAAAGATATTCGCGGATATTTATGCAGACCCGGTGCCGCAGGCTTTAATATTGACCGCTATTGTAATCAGCTTCGGACTTCAGGCTTTTGCTATTGTTTTACTTAAAAGGGTGTACGTTTTAATCGATTCCGATGATCTTGACGATTTGAACACGCCGGAAGATGAAGATATATGATCGATAATTCTATTATACTGCCCTTGATCGTGAACCTGTTTGCCGCCATCATACAGTTGTTCTTCTGGCGTAAGACGGTAGCCCAGCGGATCATCAGCATTGCGGCCTGCTTTATTGTAATGCTGTTATCCGCGCAGTTGGTCGGCAAGGTGTACAATGGCGATATACTCATCATGGAAGCTGCCAACTGGAAAGCTCCTTTCGGGATCGTATTCGTGGCCGACCTGTTCAGTAGCGTGTTGGTATTGTTCTCCTCTCTTGCCGGCCTGGCAGTATCCGTGTTCTCCGCAGCGGGCATTGGGCGCGCCCGCATGCTGTATGGCTATTTTCCCATTTTTCATTTTTTGATGATGGGCCTGATCGGGGCCTTTCTTACCGGCGATATCTTTAACCTCTATGTATGGTTCGAGGTCATCATCATATCCTCTTTTGTATTGATGACCTTGGGCGGCAGAAAGCCGCAGATCGAAGGGGCCGTAAAGTATATGGCCATGAATATCCTGGCGTCGACTTTTTTCCTTACCGGGATCGCCGTGCTCTATGGCGTTACCGGCACGCTGAATATGGCCGATCTGTCGCTTAAAGTGGCTGCCCATGAAAACAGGAACCTGATCAATATCACCGCTATTTTCTTTATCATCGGTTTTGGCATTAAATCGGCTGTGTTCCCCCTGTATTTCTGGTTGCCTTCATCCTATCATACGCCTCCCTCGGCAGTGGTGGCTGCTTTCGGGGGGCTGCTTACCAAGGTAGGTCTTTACGCGTTGTTCCGGGTATGCACGCTTATTTTTATTCCCGATGCGTTCATGCAGAACCTGCTGATATGGCTTGCTATTTTCACGATCCTTACCGGCAGCTTCGGCGCATTCATCAAACGCGATATCCGCAAGATGTTCTCTTATCTTATCGTTTGCCATATCGGGTTTATACTGGCCGGGCTGGGGATATTCACAGAGGTCGCTCTTGTTGGCGCCCTGCTTTACCTGTTCCACGATATCATGGTAAAAACGAACATGTTCCTGATCGCGGGATTGATCCGTCAATTGCGCGGCACGATGAATATGGACAAGCTCGGTGGGCTCTATACGGACTATCCTAAGATTTCTTTGCTCATTGCGATCGTACTGTTTTCGCTGGTAGGAGTTCCTCCTTTATCGGGGTTCTGGCCTAAAATATACCTGTTTGAAGCAGGGTTTATGAGCGATCGTTACCTGGTCGTGGGGGCTATTATCATTGGAAGCTTTATCACCTTATACGTGATCGCCAAAATGTGGATCGATGTTTTCTGGAAAGCGCCTCCCGCCGCGGCGGATGGCGGGGAAGGCGCGATCGTCGACAAGTTTAAAACCTTTCCCCTGTCAAAAAAAGCGCTGCTGGTAAGTCCGATCGTACTGCTGGCAGCGATATCTTTATATATGGGATTATGCACGGAAAATATCGCTTTGGCGGCAAAGCAGATCGCTGCCGAAATGATGGATACTGCGCCGTATGTAGAAGCTGTTTTGAAAACCCATTAAAAAGACGCGTATGCATAGACAGTTTTTAATGAATCTTATGCTGGCCTTCATCTGGGTGGCGCTAACGGGAGAATTGCTTTTTCAGAGCCTCCTGTTTGGATTCATACTTGGCTTTTTTCTCCTTTGGCTGATGAATCGCAACGAGGATGACCGGCGATATTTTTACCAGACGCCCCGGATCATCGGTTTTATCGTATATTTTTTCTATGAGATGATCAAGGCCAATCTGCAGGTGGCCTTCGACGTGATGACGCCAAAATACTTTATGCAACCGGGCATCGTGAAATACCCTACCAATGCCCGGACCGACTTCGAGGTGACCATGCTGTCTACGATCATTTCCCTTACGCCCGGAACCCTGATCATAGATATCAGCGAAGACAGAAAGGTACTCTATATCCATGTAATGTACCTGCGCGATAAGGAAAGATTCATACAGCAGATCAGAAATGGTTTTGAGCGCAGGCTGCTGGATATAATAAGATGATGGCATATTGTGCACACGTTAAAAGTAAATTCTGATGGATTTAAGCAACTATATCAATTATGTGATCTTACCGGCGCTGTCGATCTCGGTGCTGCTGGTGTTTATCCGCCTGTTCAAGGGCCCTACCATTGTCGACAGGGTCATTGCGCTGGACCTGCTGATCACTATCGGCGTAGGGATGATCACCGTATATAGCATCAGCACGGAAGAACCGGTATTTACAGATATCGCCATGATCCTGGCCCTTATCGCATTCCTGGGCACGATCGCATTTTCATTTTACCTTAGAAGAAAGAGTAGCAATGACTGATCTGATAATTATTATAATGAGTACGATAGGCGCTTTGGTGATCTTAGTCGCCGCCATTGGGATCTTAAGAATGCCCGATTTTTACCTGCGNNAACCTGGCCATCATTTTCTTTCTTATCCTTACCGGCCCTGTAGCCGCGCATATGATCGGCAGGGCGGCTTATTCTATCGGCGCCGCAAAATGGAAAGGAACCGTGAGAGACGACCTCGAAGGCATGTACGACAAGGAGAATGATATACTCAGAAGCGAAAAGGAAGAAAGCGAGATTGGGAAGTAAAAGAATAACGTCAGTCTAATCTTGCTGATGAAAGATTTCTTTTCGCCCTCGCCTTAACTATTGTTTATTCTTCGAACGGCAATGCATGCGGTAAATCCTTGCGGTTAGTCTGCTGCATACATTTCAATCTCATTTCCCCGTCAAATCTCCGGCGGCATTAACTTATAGATCACGGGCGTAACGATGCGCGACAACAGGGTGGAGCTGATCAGCCCGCCGATCATCACGATCGCCAGCGGAGAGATCAGCGGGTTGCTCGACCAGGCGATAGGCGTCAAACCCCCGATAGCTGTAAGCGTGGTCAGGATGATCGGCAGAAAACGTATTTCCCCGGCTTTCTCGATCGCTTCATTCAAGGGCATGCCCTCCTTTCGCAGCTGGTTGGTAAAATCTACCAGCAGGATGGTGTTCTTGACCTCTATCCCCGCCAGCGCAACGATCCCGATCGTGGCGACAAACGACAGGCTGTTCCCGGTCAGCAGCAGCGCCAATACTGCTCCGACTATGCCCAGCGGGATCACCGATAGCACGATCAGCGTGCTCTTAAAGGTTTTGAACTCCAGCACCAGCACGGCAATGAACAGGAACACCGTGATGAGAATGATGGTCCCGAATCCGCCGAAAGACTGCTGGCGCGACTCTACCTCGCCGCCCATTTCATAAACGTAACCGGCCGGCAGCGTCAGCTGATCCATCTTCCTGATCACTTCCCTGATCACCTGGTCGTTCAAGAAGCCGTTCTGCACAAAGGCGCTCACCGACACCGTGCGCACCTTGTTGTGGTGATCGATCTGCGCCGGAGACGATTCGAGGCGCAGCTCCGCCAACTGGTTTAATGCAACCGGCGTTTGCTGCACATTATCGACATACAGGTTATTCAATGCCGTTATATCCGGATAGGAAGCGCGCGGCACGCTCATCCGTATCTTATAGTCGCTATCTGTTTCATCAGGGTCTGTATAACTGGCCAGGTCGATACCGGCAATGGCCATCCTCACCACCCGATCGATATTGATGGTAGGAACGCCCATGGCGAGCGCTTTCTGGGTATTGATGGCTACCCGTATATCGGTCTTGTCATTCTTCACCGGGTTCTTCACGTACATCGTTCCTGCTGTTTGCAGCAGCATCTCTTCCACCTCTGCCGCCAGCCGGCGCAGGGTATCGAGATGATCTCCCATGAGGCGCACTTCCACAGGCGCAATGACGGGAATGCCCTGTTCAAAATTTTTAACCTCAACAGTAGCGCCGGGGTAGGGAGTCCAGCGTCGGCGAAGCGCTTCGATGATCTCTATTTTCCGGTCGGGCCGCGTATTGGGATGAAGCTGCACAAAGATCTCTGAAAAATCGGCAGCTTCGTTGCGCTGGCTAACGTTGTAGTATACCTGCGGATTTCCCTTCCCCACATTGCTCGTATAATATCTTACTTCTTCCATCTCGTTCAATTCCCGCTCGATCTGCCGGGTGATGCTGTCGGTATAATAGATATTGGATTGCAGGGGAGTAGTGATATTGACAAGGAACTGCGGCTTTTCGGAAGAAGGAAAAAGGCTGAAGCCGATAACCGGCAACAGCATCAGGGAGCCTGCAAAAATAAGCAGGGCGATCGCGAGGGTCTGCCAGGGCCGCCTGATGGCCTTGTCCAGCAATACTGCGTACGTGCCGTGAATCAGTTTCTGTAAGCCCCGCAATACCGCGTTCCCTTCGGGATGGGCATGGGGTTTTAACAACCTGCTCGATAAAAAAGGCACGACGGTCAGCGCAACGATCATTGAACCCAGGATGGAACTGATCACCGATACCGGCAGGCTGCGGATAAAATCGCCCGACATCTCCGGCATGAACATGATCGGCAAAAAAGCAATGACCAGGGTGGCCGTGCAGCCGATCACCGCCAGCGTGATCTGTTTGGTACCCCTGATCGTCGCCTCCAACCGGGAATAGCCCTCTCTCATCCAGCGCTCGATATTCTCCACGACCACGATGCTGTCGTCTACCAGCAACCCCAACGCCACCACGAAGCCTACGATGCTTAGCTGGTTCAGGCTATAGCCCAGGGCATTCACCAATAAAATACCGATGGACAAGGACAGTGGTATGGCGACCATCACCACGGCGGCAGCGCGCAGACCCAGGGGAAGCAGGGTAATGGATACCAGTAATATCGCAATGCCGAAATCAATGCCCAAACCGCCGAGCCGCTTGTTGACATTCTCTGCCTGGTCGAAATGCGGCATGAGCGCGATATTAGGGGGCAGCTTTCCCTTGTACGCTTCAATTACCGGAAGGTACTGCTCCTGCGCCGCACTGATGTTCTCGCCGGCCTTCAGCGCCGCATTGACGAGTACGGAACGATACTGGTTCAACCTTGTGATATGCGTTTCAGGCGCGAAGTCGGGGTATACGTCCGCCACATCGCGGAGCCGGGTATTTTTTCCCTCGTGGCTGTGCACGATCGTATTGCGGATCTCCTCTACACTCTGGTAGTTGCCGCTGGTTTTTACGCTCAGGCTCTTGCTGCCAAAAACCACCGAGCCCCCGGGAATATTAGCCGCCTCGCTTTGCACCGCCTGCATCAATTGCGAAAGGGGAATGCCGAGGCTGGCGATCTTTTCGGGGAGGATATCGATACGGATCAACTGGTCGGAGAGACCGCTGATCTTCACATCCTTCAGGGCGTTGACTTTTTCCAGTTCATCCTGCAGTCCCTCTGCAGCGAGCTTAAGCTGTTTACGCGAAGCATTTTCCGATACCAGCGCGATCTGAAGAATATTTACTTTAGTAGGATCCACTTTCTGCACTTCCAGGCTGTAGAGATCGGCGGGAAGTTCGCCGCGCGCCGCGCTTGCCTCGCGGACAAGCTCCTGGTATTTATCGTCCACGTTAACGCCGTACTTGTATTCAACGGCCAGCACGGCTACCCCGTTGTGGATGCCGGTCTTGATCTGTTTGATATTTTCCAGGTCGAAGATCCTTTTCTCCAGCGGTTTTACGACCAGCTCTTCCATATCGCGGGGACTGGTTCCGGGATATACCGCCACTACGGGAAAGATCGGCGGATGGGTTTCGGGATCTTCGGCCCGGGGCATCCCCAGGATCGTGCTGATCCCCACTACAATGATCATAAACACCATGATCAGGGTAAACTGGCTGTTCTTTACCGCGTATTGTGAAATATTCATTTCGATATATATTTATTTGACCTCAATCAGGGAGCCTTCCCGTAAATAAGGGCTTCCGGAGATGATGACCGATGGCGCTCCTTCCAGTCCCCCTGTAACCACCACGCTGTCGGGCAGCAATCCACCGACCGTTATTTCCTGCTTATGCGCTGTTTGTCCGTCGCGGGTAACAAATACGTATCCCTTTCCTGCATCGCCGTCCAGCAGGGCATCAGCGGGGATAACCCATCCCGATCCCTTTGCCGAAGAAAATATACGCGCCTTGCCAAAGACGCCCGAAGCCACCGAAGGGGAAGTATTGCTTTTTAACTTCAATTGCACTTGTAAGGTGCCCGAGCGGGGATCGACCCCTTCCGATTTTTTGTACACATAAGCAACCAGCTTTTTTCCCGGTACTGCATCTGTTTCCACTGCCGCGCTGTCGCCTATACGGATCTGCGCCCATTGGCGGTCCGTCACGCCAACATTGAGCAGCCAGTCGCTATTTCTCGCGCCGTTAATCAGGAACACCGGCGTACCCGGACCCACTACCTGCCCGATATTCACCAGACGTTTCAGCACATACCCGCTGGTGGTAGCGCGAATCTCAGCATATCCCTCGTTGAACGAAACCGCCTCGAACTGCCGGGCGGCCACATCCATGGCTGTTTTTGCGTTCTGCATCTGTTCCAGCGTGGCCACGCTGTCGGCATACAACTGGCTTGCCCTTTCGTAATCTCTTTTGGCTTTCTCCAATCCCAGCCTGGCCTGCTGTACTGCGATATTAATTTCCGTCGCATTTACAGTTGCCAGCAGCTGGCCTTTTTTAACGGCATCTCCTTCTTTCACCAGTAAGCGCTCTATCACGCCTCCGTTCTTAAAAGAGAGCGCCGCCTCTTCTTCGGTAGAGAACAGGCCGGAAGCCGGGATATCCCCGCCCGCCACTGTTGTCTGTTCCAGTTGCATCAGTTTAACAGGGATATGCGCTTCCCGGGGGAAAGCCTCCTTATTTTCCGCTTGCCGACAGCCCGCTGCCAATACAAGAGCGATCAGGAAGTATGATCCATTCATACGATTATTCATTATCTGCATTTTTAGGATTGATCGAATAAGAAGCCGTTTCTCTTTCCAGGAGCGCTGCCGCCTGCAACACCTGGAACTTGCCCAGGATGACTGCCAGTCGAGCAGCGGTAAGTTGGTTCCTGGCGTCGACAGTTTCGATATAGGTATGCGTACCTGCCTGGTAACCTCTTTCTATTAAGCGCTGGTATGCTTCTGCGCCCTGCAGCTGTGTGAGCGAAGCCTGGTAGCTTTTCCAGGCGGCATTCAGATTGTTTTGCGCCACGCGGCTGCTCAGGGCCAGCTGCTGGCTGAGTTTTTCCAGCCCCAGGCGCGCGTCCCGTATATTCAATTCGCTTTCCCTGATCTTGTTCGTGTTGCGGCTGGCGCTGAACAGGGGTATTTCCATCTGCAGGCCGGCCATATAATAGCGGCTTTGCCGGGTATATTTCATGCCTTCCGACTGCGCGCCCAGGTCGAGAAAGCCGCTCAGCCGCGGAATGCGGAACCCCTTGTTCATTTTCAGCACGGTTTCGTTGATCTGCACAAAAGTGGATAATGACTGTAGCTCCTCTCTTTTCTCCATGCCCCGCGTATCGGGTATTTCCGGCAGATGGGCCCGCATTGCCTGGTCTTCATCAAAGCTGGTATCAATAGCAGCGTCGGCCGGGCGGTTCAGCAGCATATTAAAATACAACCTGGAATTTTCTACCTCCTGGTTTGCCTGTACCAAACGGGCATCTATAACCGCAATTTCGCTTTCGGAACGTAAAATATAGGCGGGTAATCCCTTGCCTCTTTCCAACAAGCGTTCATTCACCCGCTTTCCTTCCAGCGCCAGTTGCCTGGCCGATTCGTGAATTGCCACGGCATGCAGCGCCTGGAGATGATTGTAATAGGCGACCCTGACCTCCTTTACTAGTTCGCGTTTGTATGCCGCCAGCTCATATTCCTGCAACTGCGCCTGGTAGGCGCTGATCTGCCTTCCATACCCGATATCGGGGTTAACGATCGGCAGGGTGGTCCGTATCTTGGCATCATAAAAGTTGCGGGGGAAAAAGTTCACGGACTGGTTCTCCAACTGCGGGAATTGCTGCGAACCTGTAAGCTGGTTTAATGTTGCATAAGCGTTGTTCAACAGGTCGCCCAGGGGAAGGGAAATATTACGTCCTCCGTCGCCCGACTGGTAACCTGCCAGGAACGATACGGAAGGCGCATATAGGCTTTTGGCCGTCTTCAGCGACAGGAGCGCTTTATCCAACGAAATGTTTTTCTGCTGCACAACGATATTGCTGTCCATCGCCACGCGGATATACCGGTCGATGGCCTGCTCCTGAGCTGAGGCCCCAAAACCCGTTGCCAGCATCAGCCATCCGCTCGCAAGCATCCCCGTTACAAAAGAGTATCTCATTATTAACACTGTTAATTATCTATCATAAAAAAATTACCTGAACTGTTCCAATGAACGCACAAAGCTCTCGAAAACCTGGTTTATGATGTCCTGGTCAGCCATCTCATTCAACTGATGCCGGGAAACATGATCGAGATGCCCATGCATCTGCAGGGCGCAAAGTCCGTGCACCGTGCTCCAGATCCACATCGAAAGCAACCGGGGATCCTGGCCCTTAAAATATCCTTCCTGCTGACAGCCTTCCACCGTTTGCAAAAGAAAATCGAAAGATTCTACCCCCTCTTCCCAGTCCTGCGGAGAGCCGCAGGCGGTGTTGAGATTCAGCAAGGGTTCCTTCATAATGAACATAAGTTCATAGAAATCACGGTTTTCTACAGCGAAACGAATATAGGTGCGCCCCATGGCTTTTAGCCGCTCGAATGAACTGTCAACATGCGCCAGCGCCTGGAATTGCCGGGAAAGCAATAAGAATCCTTCCCGGTGCAGCGCATACAGGATCTCGTTTTTATCCTTATAGTACAGGTAGATAGTGGTGGGACTATACTCTATTTCCGCAGCGATCTTGCGGATAGTGGTAGCCTCATAACCCTGGCTGGTGAACAGCTTTTTGGCGGCGTCCAGGATGAGTAGCCGGGTGTCTTCCCGGTCGCGTTCCTTTCTTTCTTTAATTCCCATAACACTGCAAATATAATTAACACTGTTAATTATCAAAATATTTTTTTAGGAGATGGCTTCCGGAACGATACACTCGCCAAAGCTCCGCGGCAATGGCGTTTACCTCGGCAATTTTTCCGGATTATGATACTGTAATTCCCTGGATAGTAATTGCATTTGATCAATTTTGCGGCAGCATTGCAATCCCAGAATCAAATCTCATTAGGTGTACGCAACAACTTATTTTAAGAACAGGGTCGGCCGAAACCTTGGTTACAGCAGGCGGATATTGCAGGTCTGGTCTATATTCCTGTTATTGTGCTTCACCTGCGCGGCCTATTCCCAGTCTGCTCCTGACGGCATCGTAAGCGGTATCGTCAGGGACGAGCAGGGCAACCCCGTTCCTAAGGCGACCTTACAGGCGGCAAACAAAATAGCTCTTTCAAACGACGACGGTTCCTACCAGGTCAAACTCCCGGCGGGGTCCCACCGGCTCGTATGTACGGTAACGGGCTATGAAGCGGTGGTATCGCAAGTGAGAATAAAGCCGGGTGGACAGCTCACCGCGAATTTTTCGCTTAAGAACAAGGCGTATGGAGAAATGGAAGAAGTGGTGGTTTCCAAATTATCTGAAAAGAAAAATCTGGAGACCCAGGGTTTTGCCGTAAACGTGATCGAAACAAAAGAAGCTGCTGTGCGCAATTTCCAGACCAATGAATTGCTGGACCGGACCGTGGGGGTAAGGGTTCGGCAGAATGGCGGTTTGGGATCTGCCGTGACCTATAATCTGAACGGCATGTCCGGCAACTCGGTAAGAATATTCATCGACGGCATCCCCATATCTACTTATGGCGCTTCTTTCAGCCTAAACAGTATCCCCCCTGCTTTGATCGAGAGAATAGAAGTGTACAAAGGCGTTATCCCGGCTCACCTGGCGGATGATGCGCTGGGCGGCGCCATAAACGTAGTGCTGAAAAAAGGCATGCGCAAGAACCTGACCGCTTCCGTTTCTTATGGATCGTTCAATACCTTCCAGGCCAGCGCCACCAGTATGTTCCGCAACAGTAAATCGGGGTTCACCGTGAAGGCTTCCGGATTTTATAATTCATCCGATAACGACTATGAAGTGTGGGGAAAATTCGTAAGGAACATTTTACCCAACGGGCGCTATGACTATGTCAGGGCCCGGCGATTCAACGATGCGTATCGTTCGGTAGGCGGGCAAGTGGAGCTGGGATTTACCGACGTAAAATGGGCCGATCAGTTTTTTATCGGTTATAACGGCTCCGATGATCACAACGATATACAACACGGCACATACATGTCCATACCTTATAAGGGCAGGTTTACCGAATCGCAGGCGCATGTTTTCAGCCTGAATTACCGCAAGTATGATTTTATCATCCGGAATCTTGAATTTACGCTTAACGGGATGTACAGCGACCGGAGCCAGGTGGTGGTGGATACCGTACGCTGGAACTACAACTGGTTCGGCGAAAAAAGCGTTGGCCTTTCGGGCGATCCTATACTGCGGCCCTCCGGCGCACAGCAGGGCGCGCCCACCATTAACCATATCAACAGGAATGTCGGCACCTTCCGCGCCGGTTTTAACTATGATATCGGAGAAAACCACCGGATCGTGCTCAATCATATATTTTATACGATCGACAGGAACCAGCAGGACCTGATGAAGTCGGAAATAGAAAGATCGTTTATAGGCACCCGTGACCTTAGCAAAAACATCACTTCGCTGGCTTACGAGATGAAAGCTTTTGACTCGAAGCTCAGGACCAATCTTTTTGGTAAATACTACCAGCAGAAGATCGACAGGATGGATCCCGTGCTGAAAGTGGAAAACGGGCAAACCACCCGGGAGGAAGACCGGGTGAACAGCAACAAGACCACCGCGGGCTACGGGCTTGCCTTCTCTTACGCCGTTACTCCGTCGTTTATGCTGCTGACATCGGCGGAGAAAGCAGTGAGAATGCCTTCCGAAGGCGAGGTGTTCGGAAGCCCTGGAGAGAATATCGTGGAAAATATAAGCATACGACCCGAGATCAGCAATAACCTCAATGTAGGCGTAAGAGTAGGACCGTATATCATAGATAAACACAAGCTCTCTTTTTCGGTATCAGGGTTCATACGCGACACCCGCGACAAAATTGTACAGCGGATCAATCCCAGGCTTAACGACGCGGTGCAAACCGATCCTTTCGAAAACCTGGGAAAGACCAAATCGATCGGCTTCGAAGCCGAAGCGTATTACACCTTCCATGAAAATCTAAGCGTATTGCTGAACATGTCGAAGTTCAATTCGGTGTTCAATATGCGGTTCGATCCGAATGGACTGCAGTATGAATATTACAACAAACAACTGCCCAATGAGCCTTATTTTACGATAAACAGTCGCGTGCAATATGTTTTTAAAGAGTTGATACAAAAGAAATCGGCGCTGAATATCTATTACAATTTCGGGTTTGTTGAAAGATTTTATACTACCTGGCTGGATATTGAGGATTTCAGAACGCCGCGCCAGTTTATCCAGGACCTTGGCGTAAGCTATTTGTTTCCCAACAAAAAATTTGTAGTGAGCGCAGATGCGAAAAATATTTTCGACAAGCAGGCTTACGACAATTTTGCGGTGCAAAAGCCGGGAAGGGCATTTTATCTCAAGCTGAATTATACAATCAATAATTTTTAAATATAAATACAATATGAAAAGAGCATTTTTAAAGTTTTTGATGTTTGGGACCGTGATAGCAACCGTTGGATTGACCGGCTGCAAAAAAGATACGCCTAAGCAGGAAGAAGAGGAAGAAGAAGTTGATAAGGATCGCTGGATCACAATAGCCGGCGCAAAGATGGGCACCAATCCCGGCGACGGCAATGGAGGAACGGTGGTGTATTCCATCAGCAAGGAGGATGCCCGGAATCCCGGCGTATCCGTCAGCGTGTACGACAACGGATTCCCTGTAAAATCCAACAGAACGGCCCGGTTGCAGTCGTCCGAGGACGGGAAGACCCTTTTTAATATCGCTTACACCGGCGACAATGGGGGCGAGTTTTCCCGGTACAAGGTAAACGGAGCCGGAAGCTTCACCCAGGAAGACGTAACCGTTAACATCTCGCAGTATGCCAGCACTTCTCCGCGTTGGGTAAAACTGTTCGATGGTGATAAAACCGGTATTGCGGTGAACGTAGCCAATATACAGGCCAACAACGCCGCCGGCGGACCTACTCCGGATGCGCCATTCGCTTATTTCCGCGGTACGGCTACCGTACTGGCGCTTAACCTGCAGGATGTGCTGATCGCCGGCTACAAACAATATGAGATACCCCTTTCCGCCGAAGAAGAGCTGCTGGGGCATGCCATTTTCCGTTTGGATGCCCCGGTGTTGAATAAGGCCGCCAACAAACTGATCATCGGCACCTGGATGCAGAAAAGAAACCCTGCCACAGGCCTCACCGAGAGCGGATTTGAAAGACTGGGCAGCAAGTCTGTCGTTGTTGATTTTCCCTCGCTGGAAAATCCCAAAGTGATCACCTCAACCGTTGGTTTTGGCGACAACAGCGGATACCGCAGCTTCAACTCCTTCCTGGCGACAGACGGCAATATCTACCAGGCTACGCAAAGAGACTCAAAGGGTTCGCATATTCTGAAAATCAACCAGAGCAACGAATACGATAACTCCTATGTTTTTAGCCTCGACCAGGCGCTGGGCGTTGAAGACGTATATGTCGACTGCTGGAGATATGCCGGGAACGGTATTGCCTATGCGCTGTATACCTACGGCGGAACAAGCCAGGGCTATATAGCCCGCCTCGACCTGAATGCCAAAACAGCTACTAAGGTAGATATCCCCTACGATGTCGACCTCGACTTCGGGCAGTACCAGGGGATCCTGGTGAGCGGTGATGAAGTATATGTAGCGGTAACGCCGGTAGGTAAAAACGGCAATATCTATATTTTCAACAGCAAAACGGGAACCGTTACCAAGGGCGCTACCCTGGTAAACAAAGCAGGGAACCACTATATCGGCGTATTCTAACCGAAAAATATAACTGTACCCGGAAGGATCCAGGTAAAGGATCCTCAATCATAAAAAAGAGGGCGTATCGATTCGATACGCTCTCTTTGCATTCGACGCCAGGCTTGGATCTCTTTAGAAGAGTTTATTTTAAACGGTCTTTTTTATCCTGATCATACTATTCAACATTGTCTGCTACAGGCAGATAACCGCTGCCACATATCCTTTCAAGACTCCGGCAGAAATAAATCGTCCTCCGCAGCGTTGGTATCATGGAAGCTTCCGTTGATCCCTGAAATGCGACGATTCGTAAAATCCCGGACGCGCCTCGTATATTTTCAGGGAAAAAACGGTCTCTTCCCGCCTGGATTAGCACAATTATTGTTGCTACCCGGATGACCGTACCAAATCCTTTATTCGACCTTGTGAAAAACCAACGCCGTTTTACAACCCTATGCGGGGCGCTTGCCTTGTTGCTGACGCCGCTTTTTTCCGCAGCCCAGCAACCTATCCTTCACTGGACGCGTACTTATGGCGGCTCATCCACCGAAATTCCTTATCGCATTATACCCACGGCCGACGGGGGCTCCCTCGCAGGGGGATTTACGCAATCGGACGACGGCGATGTGCGAAAGCATGGCAACAGCGACTACTGGGACCTCTGGCTGGTGAAGCTCGATCCCTGCGGCAACCTTCAATGGGAAAGATCTTACGGGGGCTCCGAATACGAAACCGCCCGCGATATGGTACAGACTCCCGATGGGGGCTACCTGGCGCTCGGAGAGACCAATTCTTCCGACAACGGCGTGATATCGGGATATGCGAATACGCGCGATATCTGGTTGCTGAAACTTGACGCCCAGGGCGCCCTGGTATGGCAGAAACGTTATGGCGGTACCGGCCTGGATATCGGCAACCGGATCATAGCCCTCGACGACGGCAATTACCTGATCGCCGGCTCCACCTCCTCGCAGGATGGCGATATACAAAATAATCACGGCGGCGGCGGATATACCGATGGCCTGCTGCTCAAGATCGACCCGCAGGGGAATGTTATCTGGAGTCGCTGTTATGGCGGCAGCAAAAACGAAGAGCTGTTCGACCTGCAGGTGATCAATAACCGAATTTATGCAGTGGGATTTGCAAACTCCACCGATGGAGACATCCCTCCCAACCAACGCAACTATGATGTGTGGCTGCTTTCTACCAACCTTAACGGTACTATCGCCTTCTCAAAAGTATATGGCGGCTCTCAAAACGATGTGGCTTATTCGATGAGCCGGGGCGCCGACAATACCCTGACCCTTGCAGGATATACCACTTCTGGCGATGGCGATGTAAGCAATCCTAAGGGAAGCCAGGATTTCTGGATCCTCAACACCGATCTCAACGGGACGCTCCGCTGGCAGCGGACGGCTGGCGGCAGCGATGCCGATTATGCCAACACGATCATCACCGACCGCGATGGCGGCTACCTGGTAGGCGGCGTAACGTATTCTGCCGACGGCGAGGTCAGCGGAGCAGTAGGAGAGGGCGATTTCTGGCTGCTGAAACTCGACGCTTCGGGTCAGCCGCTCTGGAACCGGATCTTCGGCGGCGCCGAAAACGATCAGCTGCGATCTATGTTCTACCATTCGCAGCGGGAAGAATACTATCTCGCCGGCGAAACCAATTCCTGGGACCTTGAAGCCGGCGAATTAAAGGGCGAAGCCGACTTTAATATAATAAAGCTGAAATGGCTCGACACCCTGTTCACCGATACCATCGTATGCCCCGGCCTGCCCTTCGAGCCGCGTACCGATACGCTGCGCGACGCCTGCGGGTATGATTCCCTGATCCTTTCGCTGCGGCGGCTTACCACTCACTGCGAGTTTAATTACCTGAAGCAGACCGATACCATCTATATCCCCAATGCTTTCACGCCTAACGGCGACGGAAAAAATGATGTGTTCGGCGCGGCAGGCAAGATACAGGGCGAATTCCTGATGCAGATATTTAACAGGAACGGCGAATTGGTGTTCCAGAGCAATTCCATCCACAACCGGTGGAACGGCATGTATAAGGGAAAGATGCAGCCCGGCGGAGGCTTTGTGTACATCATTAGATACCGTGATAGCAGTAACCAGTGGCGTCAGCGGAAAGGCAGCTTCCTGCTGATACGTTCATAAATCCGGGAGCCGGCGCGAACGATATAATGAGAATGAGCAGCATAGCAATATGAGTCAACGACAGACAAGTACTGTTCTTAAATAGTAAAACGATGGACAGAAGAACATTTTTGAAAGGCGCCAGGGCAAAAACGATCACGCTTGCTACTAATATGCCCCGGGGGCTGCAGAGCGGGCTGGATCCCTATACCGGACCATGGACGACTAACGAGGTGGCGCACCTGCTGAAGCGGGCGATGTTCGGCGCAAAGAAATCGGATATTGATTATTTTCTTTCCCGGTCCTGCAGCGACGCGGTGGACGAACTGCTACAGAATATCCCGGCAGTGGATCCGCCACTGCGCGACTACGGCGTACTGGAAGACCAGGGAATAATGTATGAAGATACGGCCGTTCCCCGCGGACAGACCTGGGTGGACGACCTGAATAATACCATTAATGATCCGGGCAGACGCGCCGCGATCAACTCGGCTCGGATAGAAAGCCTGAGGCGGTGGTGGACAGGACTGATCCTGAACCAGAACCGCAGCATCAACGAAAAGATGGTCATGTTCTGGCATCATCATTTCTCCGTGCAACGCGAGGAAGTAAACAATGCCACTCATCTCTATCGTCATCACAACCTGCTGCGCAACAATGTGCTGGGCAATGTCAGGGAACTCGCTAAGAAGGTAACCGTCGACCCGGCCATGCTACTGCACCTGAATGGTTATCTCAATTCTAAACGCGCGCCCGATGAAAACTATGCGCGCGAGCTGCAGGAGCTGTTCACGGTAGGCAAGGGCAACGATTCCCTGTACACCGAATCGGATGTGATAGAAGCCGCTAAAGCGCTTACCGGCTGGAGAATCCACAATACCACGCTGACCGCTTACCTAAATACCGAAGAGCATGATATGTCGACAAAAAGATTTTCTGCATTTTATCATAATGCTACCATTACCGGAAGCGCCAACGGTTCGCAGGAAGTAGATCAACTGATCGATATGATCTTTTCTACGACCGAATCGGCCAGGTTCATCTGCCGCAAACTGTACAAATGGTTCGTGTATTATGATATCGACGCATTTGCCGAATCCAACGTGATCGCTCCGCTGGCTGAGATCCTGCGGCAGAACGATTTCCAGGTGAGCGCGGCGCTCAGTGTTCTGCTCAAGAGCGAACATTTCTTCGACAAGCAGAACCAGGCTTGCTATATTAAAAGCGCGTTCGATTTTGTGGCCGGCGCCCTGCGCGAACTGGATATCTCCATTCCGGCTTATACGGATTATGAAAACGGCTATCCGCTGTTTGATTCGATATGCGAAAGAGCTGCGCAGATGCAGCAGGACCTGTTCCAGCCGCCCGATGTATCGGGTTGGCCTTCTTATTACCAGGAGCCCATGTATTACGAGCTATGGGTGAACAGCAATACCCTGCCCCGGCGCGCTGCCTTTACGGACGCGCTGATCGAGGACGGGCTGGTGGATCTTCGCGGGCTGGCGCAGCGTTCGGCCAATCCTGCCGATCCCAATCAGCTCATCAGCGATCTGTGCGAGCTGTTGCTGCGCTATCCCCTTTCGTCGAACTCGAGAAACTATATAAAAACCAATTTTTTACTGGAGCCTTCGGGTAATGATAGCAGTTGGACCAATACCTGGAATGCAGGCAGCGCCGCTGTTATCAATGAAAAGCTGGGCAATGCGCTCCGGTTTATCATGAACCTGCCCGAATTCCATCTTTGCTGATATCCGGTAACCTTGTAAACAACTATCCATGAACAGAAGATCCTTTTTACATAGCTCCCTGCCCGCTGCTGTAAGTCTGCCCGGGCTGATGAGCGGATTGAATTTCCAGGCCTTCGGCGCTGCGCCCGGCGGGGCATTGAAAGCGTTAGCAGAAACAGCCGCCGCCAACGATCATGTGCTGGTGCTGATCCAGTTGGCGGGAGGAAACGACGGATTGAATATGGTGGTGCCGCTGGATATGTATGCTAATTATTATACCGCGCGCACCAATGTGGCCATTCCCCAGAGCAAGGTATTGCGGCTGGATGGAACCGACAAAAGCGGGCTGCACCCTGCGATGACTGAAATGCAGCAGTTGTTCAATAATGGCAAACTGTCTATCGTGCAGTCGGTCGGGTACGACAATCCCAACTTCTCGCATTTCCGCTCCACCGATATCTGGATGACCGGCGATAATACGGTCGACCGGCACGCAAGCATAAAAACAGGTTGGATGGGAAGGTATCTGGAAAACGAGTATCCTGGCTATCCGGCTGCCTATCCCAACCACGAGATGCCCGACCCGCTGGCCATACAGATCAGCTCTATGTCGACTGTTACGGTCCAGGGATCTGTATTGTCAATGGGACTGAATATCACGGACCCCCTGAAGATATATTCCTTCATGAACCCTTTCTCCGATTACGCGCTGGATAACGAATCGGCCAACAAGGAACTGCGATACCTGAGGGTCATCTCTGAGAAGACCAGGACCTATTCCGAAATTATCCGCTCGGCTTATCGCAGGGCCAATAACATGGCTGAATACCCGGATAACGAGTTGTCCAAGCAACTGCAGATCGTGGCCAGGTTGATCCAGGGAGGATTAAAAACAAAAGTATATGCAGTATCCATGAGCGGTTTCGACACCCATAAGAAGCAGGTCAATGCCGGCGATACCACTACAGGCGTTCATGCCAAGCTCATGAAGGAGCTCTCCGCCTCCGTGTCGGCCTTCCAGAAAGACATGGAACTGATGGGCCTCGACGACCGGGTGATGGGAATGACCTTTTCCGAGTTCGGCCGGAGGATCAAATCTAATGCCAGCATGGGCACCGACCATGGCACGGCGGCGCCTCTTGTATTATTCGGCAGGCATGTTAAGAAAGGAATATTGGGAGCCAGCCCTGAAATACCTGCCAGCATCGAGACCAATACCAACCTGCCTTTCCAGTATGATTTCCGGAGCGTATATGCTTCGGTGTTGGAAAAGTGGTTCTGCGTACAGCAGCCTACCCTCGACACGCTGCTGCTGCAAAATTATCAATCGCTGCCCCTGATCAGCGCCGTACCCTGCGGCGGGGAAGAGGAGATTGAAGAAAACAATATGCACTCACAGGGCATGGAGCTGAAAATGACGCCCAACCCGTTCTCTGGCAGCGGCGTTATACGGTTTACAGTAGAAGGCGGTTTTACCCTCATACAGTTGATCAGTCCTCTCGGACGCGTGGTGAAAGTGTTCGCACAGCAGGAATATGCGGCAGGCAGCCATATCCTGCACTTCAGCGATCTTAACCTGCCTGCCGGCATCTATTTCCTGCGATTGCAGAATGGTCCTTTCCAGAAAGTGATCAGCGTGATGAAGGCGCGGTAACAGGCGGGATAAGGAATACCCGCCGTTATAGGAATATCCTCTACATTGAATGCTTTTTTGCATGCAATGGCTTGCCTCTTTTATGGTTATTTTTGCCTTTAGCAGGCTGATCCTGGTTGCTGCCGGGCGGTAGCTATGGATTAGCAATCTTAATGTTGATTCTAACGGCATCTTAGACTATGAATTTAAACAAACTGTATTCAGAGAAAAGAGTGGGAAAGGATAACCCAACCAATAATATTGAAATAAGGACTGAATTTCAAAGGGATTTTGACAGGATCATATTTTCTTCAGCCTTTAGAAGGCTTCAGAATAAAACGCAGGTGTTTCCGCTTCCCGGCAGCGTTTTTGTTCACAATAGGTTGACGCATTCCCTAGAAGTTGCGTCGGTCGGCCGGTCATTGGGGACCTCCGTCGGAGAGTTTATAGCGAAGAAGTATGCTGCAGAACTTTCGGAGGCCAGCAAAGAATTTTACCGGTATAGCCTGTACAATGTGATTGCCTCCGCCTGCCTTTGTCATGATATTGGCAATCCTGCCTTCGGGCATTCGGGCGAAGATGCGATTGCAAGCTATTTCAAGAAAAACGAAGATTCCTTAAAGCCGCATTTCATGGAAAAGCAGTGGTGCGACTTTGTCAACTTCGAAGGAAACGCAAATGCGATAAGAATTCTAACGCAGCAACAGAAAGGCAAGTCGGAAGGCGGAATTAAACTTACCTGTTCAACGATAGCCTCCATCGCAAAATATCCCTGTGAGTCATCGGCCCGGAATGAGAATTTTATACATAGAAAAAAGTTTGGGTTCTTCCAATCCGAGATCAATACATTTATAGACGTCGCAACCAAAACGTCCATGATCCGGGAAGATTCCAATCCGCTGATCTACTATCGACATCCATTTGTATGGCTGGTCGAAGCCGCGGATGATATATGCTACAACATCATTGATTTGGAAGATGCCCACAGGCTGGGCATTATAGAGAATTCTCAGTGCATACATCTCCTGAAATCTTTGATAGCGGGCGTTGGCATCGATAATATTGCCAAAATAGAAGCGCAGTTAGATAGAATATCCGACAAGAATGATAAGATATCTTATTTGCGGGCAAAGGCAATACACACGTTGACGATGGCTTCTACGGATATTTTTATTGGCGGTTTTGATTCCTTTGTAAACGGAACAGCCGGCAAGTCTCTTTTTGATAGGATAAAAGAAAGCTGTCCCGCGCTGCAAGAGATCATTTCATTTTCGTACGAAAATATTTACAATCACAGGTCCGTTGTCGAAATTGAAAACGCAGGTTATAATGTGATGTACAACCTTCTTTCTCATTTTGTAACTCCGGCGATCATTGAAAAACAAAATCGGACCAAATCGGATGAGAAGGCGTTAAGGCTTGTTCCGCAGCAATTCATCTACGATGATCAGGATAAATATCAGCGGGTGTTGGGCATTCTTGATTATGTATCCGGAATGACAGACAACTATGCAACCGATCTGTATCGAAAGATCAAAGGAATAGATATAGGCATGACGATTTAGACAGCGCGGGAGCGTGTTATCTTATTTAATGCGCTCTTTTAGTTATTCAATATTTTGCGTGAGCTCAATTCAATCGATTATATCGTCTGCAGTGGTCTTTATGACAATTACGCTTGACATGAGTTGCAGGCAGACTCCCCGGTATCATTATCCCTCAGATCTTGAGCAGGCCATAGTCAATGGTCCTGTAACCCGGATGCAAACGCTGCTATATGAAATGAGCGACAGTAGCGCTGTGGAAGCGCTTGTGCAGGAAACCATTGAATTATTTAATGAACATGGCAGCAGCCCCTCCGATACAATCAATTATATTAAGAGTGGCGAGCAGGAAGTAAATGTGTTATATTTTAATCCGAATACCTCTCTTAGAGAAAAGCAGACCTTCATAAATGGTAAATTAACATTAGTTATGCGCTGCGAGTTCCTGCCCTCGGGCCGGGCTGTCCGCGTCGATTTTGCCAACGGATCTGATTCCTTGCTTGAATATTATTTAATCGATGGGATTTCTGAGAAAGGACAGATTGATTCGGCCCGACATTTCAGTTCAACTGGCATACTGCTTGAAACTTTCAAAAATATACACAAGGACTTCACGCGTATTAGCGCGCGTAATTTTGATGCCCAGGAAAGGATGGTCTATTGTGATACGGTGGAAGTGAACGAGCATAACAGACCGGTGCGGGAAATTATCTGGATGCAGTCCGGTCAGAAGATAGTTAGGGATACTGTTATTCATCATTACGATTCATTTGATCATTACGGTAATTGGCGCGTACATACCGTTCTCCGGTCTGGTCAAAAGCGCTCTCGCGAGGTAAGAAGCTATACGTATAATGTTTCGCCTTAATAATATCTGGTGAGCGGAGATGTTTAGATTGATATTCCCTTGTCTGCTGGACGTTCATTTTTCGCTACTGAGGAAGGAATCCACTGCATAGTTTAATTTTTTCTTTTTCAATTTCCGATGTTGCCGGTAAGCCAGGTAGAAGAATAGCAATGATGGCAGAAAGATAATCAGGGCTCCAAGAATGTAGCCAATTTGGTACGCAATGTCATTCCCTTTACTCAGGCGTAGTTGAGAAACGCCGATAAATCCTAATAATAAAAATATAACACCGAGGATAATAAAGAGAATTTTCCAAGCTTTCATCACTAAAAATAAGTAATTTACCCGTTAGAACACGCGTAGTTATCAACCTGATATACCATTGTAATTTCTATTTTTCCAAAGAAATGGATTATATTCTCCTCAGGAGTCCAATAGACCAGGGGATTTCTTACCTAATTCAATCATCGGATGAACACGTATTTCAGCAACCATATATTGACCGTTCTTATCATTCTCATATCTTTTGCAACATCGAAATCGCAAACCGTCAATCAGGATATGGGCTGGTTTATGTTTGTGAACAATACAAAGTTCAGTGATAAATGGGGGATGGCGTTGGATGTGCAGGTGCGCTCCGAGGCTGAATGGAGGGGTGTCCGGAATTTATTGTTTAGACCCGCAATCACCTATTTTACCGGGAAGAACACCAATCTTTCCCTTGGCTATTTGTATACGATAATGTATTTAGGAGATGACGCTGTCAAAGAGAGTCTTACAGAAAACCGCATTTTTCAGCAATTTGTAGCCAATCATAAATTATCCTCAGTTTTTGTATCCCATCGCTTTCGGTTGGAGCAAAGATTTATCGAGACAGAGGACGATAATATATTTGCTCAGCGTTTTAGATATTTCTTTCGTTTGATACAACCGTTAAGGAAGGAGCAGGATGGCTTTACAGGCGGTCCTTTCATCGCCTTTCAAAATGAAGCCTTCCTTAATGTTCAAAATAAAGAAAGAATGAACAACAGATTGTTCGATCAAAACAGGATCTATGGAGCTTTCGGATATAGGTTATCTCCAAAATTAGATGTGGAAATGGGGTATCTCAACCAGTACGCAAAAAGCGTCAATATCAGCACGATGAATGATATTGTACAATTGGCTGTTTACACGCGTTTTTAGCAGGCGGTATTTTTTGGGTAAGGACGCTTTTCATATCAGAAACACACAAGGTTGGGAAATCTTAGTATAACAAAGCAAATAATGAGCAATACGATATCATTCCTAAGCGAATCATTGAATGTAGCCGGTAACAAAACGGCGCTAATTCTATTGCTGATCTTTTATTTCTTACCGGCAGGAGCGCAAAAATCGTTTTCTGCAGATCCGGATAGCGCCGGGTTTGTAACCACGGATATCGATAATTTTTGGATCGCATATGATCAGTTTCATCAGGATACGTCGAAAAATCCTTTTGGCGCTGGTTATATTGATATAGGAAGCCAAGGGGTTTTGGGCTTCTTGAAATACAGGATCGTAGATAAGGAGCATTTAGGACGCAGGCTCTTCGATTGGCGTCAGCAGCTATTGCCACAAAAAGGAATACCTGGCTGGCATTTCACTTTTTACATTTGCATGCAACGTTTTTGATCAAACGATTCTCAAGAGAGGGATGAGTTGCCCCGAACGTTGGGAATGGATGAAGTATGCCCTTCCCTTAAAGGTATTCCAGGCGTATCTGGGGCTTATCTTCCGTCTGGCTCGGGGCCGTTAAAGGCTCGGGCGCAAAAACATAGTAGAAATGAGAGTATCTTTTTGCCTGAAACTGTTACTGCTTTGGCTTCCCTGGTCTTCCTGTAAAAAAGAGGGCGGCTTTTTACCGATTAAAATTGATGGCATCACGCAGGAAAACTATCCGAAAGTGGATGGTTCCACTTCTACAGACCCGTTAAACAGGTTGATCGCAAGCAAATTGCTTGGCTACAATTATAAATGGGAGCGGGCTGAGTTTATGAATGGATTGTGGTATTTAAATACCGATCTTCCTCACGAGTTCGTTACGGACCGGTTGAAATCTTCTCAAACGCATAACTCGATCATCAATCTTATTGATAAAAAAGCGGACATTATCCTTTCCGCCAGGAAAATTTCCCCTGATGAAAAGGTGTATGCCGATAATACCGGGGTTGGCCTCATTGAAATGCCGATTGCCTTGGACGCATTTGTATTTGTGACTCATCTTGATAACCCGGTAAAATCATTGACTACTCAACAGGTGCAGGATATATATACCGGCAAAGTAAAAAACTGGAAAGAAGTTGGGGGAAGCGACGAGGTCATTAAGCCGTATACCCGGAATCAGAATTCGGGCAGCCAGGAGTTGATGGAAAGCCTGGTGATGAAGGGGCTGAGCATGGCTGATATTGAAGTAGACTATGAGCCGGAGCTACCCAGCATGTCATTGGTGTTTACCCGGCTAAGATCGGACGTCAACGCGCTGGGTTATACTGTTTACTATTATAAGGAGCAGATTGTCAGAGACAATGTGGTTAAAAGCCTGGCAATTGACGGCATCTTCCCGGATAAACAATCGATAAAAAACAAGACCTATCCTTATGTCGCCGAAGTGTACGCAACCATACGGTCGGACCTCGACAGGAATACAATGGCCTATAAGCTTTTCGAATTGCTTCAGTCTGATGCGGGCAAGAGCTCCATCTTGGAAAGCGGGTATATTCCAAATTAAATCGGGCAAAGAACGGAAATTATGACCAAAAATGCTCCGGTCGGCGGTATCATGGGGTTCAATATCCCGGCGATTACTCAGGAATTTTCTTTGTGATTTTTAACTATTAAGCTCTGGCAATTATACCTGAAATCTTTTATATATTTAATGGATGTTAATAAGACCAGGTAAACAGCGAAAAAGCTTTAAACCCAGCAGCCCCTAACGCCATGGAACGTTACCAGTATTATGCTTTCATCAGCTACAGCCGCAAGGACGAGCAATGGGCTCAATGGCTCCAGGGTAAACTGGAGAATTACAGGCTGCCGAATATCGCCGCCCATCATAGCCAGCTTCCCAAGCATATCCGCCCGGTATTTCTCGACAAAACAGATATTGGCATCGGCGGCCTCCACCAGAGCCTGGCCCGCGAGCTGGAAGACTCCCGCTACCTGATCGTGATCTGCTCGCCCCATGCAGCGGCATCGGAGTGGGTTAACCGCGAGGTGGAGCATTTTATATCGATGGATAGAAAAGACCGGATCATCCCTTTTATCGTGGAAGGCAGCCCGTCTCCATCCGGCGCTGATCAACCGCAATGTTACCCGCCCTCGCTGGACAGAACGATACTGGGCGCTTCACTGACGGAATTACCTAAGGAGCAGGCATTCATCAAGGTGGTAGCGTCGATGCTGGGATTGAAATTCGACGAGCTGTGGCAGCGTCACAAGCGGCGGGAACAACGTAAAAAGCGGATCCGTTATAGCATTGCCGGATTGTTGTGCGCACTATTGCTGGCCTCGGGCGTATGGCTCTGGGATTATAACCGGGTAAAAACAAGGTATTATATTGATTACGTGGAACGATGGGGGTTGCCGGAAGGCCTGTTCGAACGCGATGCCTCCCAGGTAAAAAAACTGGCGGTTCACTACGCATTTCGTTACCAGCGCCGCAAACTGCGTTCGGTTACGTATGCGAATTCCGTAGGTAAACCCGAGCACCCCTCTTCCGTTGGAGGATCGGCGCAAAGACCTTCTATGCAACGCTTCCTGTATAACGAGTCGGGCCGTTTGCAGCGGGTCAATTACCTCGACAAAAACGGGAAGATACTCATCGCGCATAATTATTCCGGCGATCAGCTCCAGGAAGTAGACCTGAAAGACATGCAGGGTAATGATGCAGTACTCAAAAGCTCTATATCCGGCGCGGGATCCGCCCTTTTTACCTGGGACTACCAGGCGGCAAAAAGCAAGATCAACCACTACAGCCTTACCAGGAATGAAAAAGGAGAAATTATAAAGATCAGGTTTAAATACGGCGGCCTGGAATATATTAATGATATCAACGGCATTTCCGGAAGCAGCTATACGCTCGATTCGCTTGGGAGGATAACCGGCGAGTCATTTCTTGATATCGACGGCGAACCGGGAGTGAACAGGCTGGGAATAGCTTCCAGGAACTTGATCTACGATAACGATGGTCATCTTATCATTCTCGAATACCGCGATGAAAACGGAAACCTGACGCTGAATGATGACAACTGGGCTAAGGAGGTATATGAATACAATAGCGATGGCAACCCGGTAAGGGCATCCTGTTTTGGCGTTTCAGGCGAACCATGCCTTAACAAAAAAGGGTATCACCGGGATATGTGCACTTATGATGAAAATGGTTTTGCCCTTTCGCTGGAGTTCTTCGGGCTTGATGGCGAGCCGGTTATTATCGAAGATGGGAGCGCGAAAATGGTCGCGAAGTACGACCGGAGAGGAAACCAGGTCGAAATGCTTTTCCTGGACGATAAGGGGAACCCCTGCCCGAGTAAGCTGGGTGATCACCGGCAGACCAGAAAATATGATGAGAATGATAATCTGATCGAAATGATCTATTTCGGCGCCGACAACAATCCCGTTCTGGGTAAAGGCGGTTATTCCATGATCAGAATGAAATACGATGACAGGAATAACCGGGTAGAAGAAAAATATTTTGATCCGAAAGGCGAGCTTGTATTGAATGCCCAGGGATATGCCATGCAAACCATGAAATATAACGACCAGGATTACTGGACTGAAACGGTCTACTATGGAGTTGACGGCAAACCCTTTCTTAACCGCGACAGGTTTGCAAGGGCGGTCATGAAATACGATAACCGCGGCAACTGGACCGGAAGCGCTTTTTATGATGCCGAGAACAAGCGCTGTTTTTCCATCGATGGATACAGCAGGATCAGTGTGATCTACGATGAACGGGGGAATCTTATTGAGGGGGCTTATTTTGACAAGGAAGATAAACTCAGCCCCAGCGTAAATGGATATGCCCGTTGGACGCAGGTGTTCGACAATCAGGGCAACCGGGTAAAAGTGTCCTATTTTAATACAAAAGGCGGCCCCTGTTTTAGCAAAGAAGGATTTGCTATCTCTGCCTCAAAGTATGACAGAAAGGGTAATTTGTCTGAAATATCGTTTATGGATACGGAAGGCAAGCTTATACTTCCTCTGGAAGGAAAGTATAAGTATGCCCGGGCATCATACGAATACGATAACAGGGGTAATATGACCAGGGGCAACTATTACGGAGCGGACGGCAAACCGATTCTGGTGAATAATTTTGCATCGTGGATAATAGAGTCGGACCAGCGGGGAAGACAGGTCCGGACGGTCAGCCTGGGCGTGGACGGCAAACCCTGTATAACTAGTGACGGATCGGCTGAACAAAGAGTGACCTATAATAAAATCGGGAAGCAGGAAGAGGTTTCTTTTTTTGATGTTTCCGGCAAACCCTGCCTCACAACATCGGGCTATTCTAAAGTGAGATACGAATATGATGGAAGAGGAAATATGACCCGCGCATTGCTTTTTGGCATAAATGATGAACCCATCTTGCACGTCGAAGGACATGCAGAGCTGAGAAGAAAATACGATAATCTTAATAATATCATAGAATCCTCCACCTATGATATCCAGGGAAGGCCATGCATGCAGCGCAATGGGAATCCCTATAAATGGACGGCTGCATACAATCACCTGGGAAAGATCACGGAGCAGCGCTATTTCGATACTACGGGAAAACCCGGCCTCTCCGCCGCGGGGTATGCTACCCAGAAAATTGAATACGACAGGTTCGGCAATATTGTTGAGCAGACTTATTTTGGCGTGGATGACAAGCCCTGTGTTATCCCGGCGTACGGTTTCGCAAAGATGGTATCGGAGTTCGACGACAAGGGCCGCCGGACTGCCCAGGCCTATTTTGATACCGCTGGAAAACCGGTATTGCTGCCGGAAGGGTACGCGCGTTGGACGGGCATCTATGACCAGGAAGGCAAACCGCTTGAACAAATATTTTATGGCCTCGACGGCAAGCCCTGCCTGACCGCCAAAGGTTATTCGAGAAGAGTATGGAAATATGATGCGCAGGGCAAACAAACGGAAATTGTTCTTTTTGACCTGAATGGGAAAAAACTTTAAGGGCAGCAGCGCCTAAGGCCATGGAACGCTACCAGTATTATGCTTTCATCAGCTACAGCCGCAAGGACGAGCGCTGGGCTCAATGGCTCCAGGGTAAGCTGGAGAACTACCGCCTGCCGGATATCGCCGCCCATCATAGCCAACTTCCCAAACATATCCGCCCGGTATTCCTCGATAAAACAGATATTGGCATTGGCGGCCTTCACCAGAGCCTGGCTCGCGAGCTGGAAGACTCGCGGTATTTGATTGTGGTCTGCTCGCCCCATGCGGCGGCATCGGAGTGGGTGAACCGCGAAGTGGAGCATTTTATCTCGATGGGCAGAAAAGACCGGATCATCCCCTTTATCCTGGAAGGCAGCCCTTCTCCTTCCGGCGCTGATCAACCGCAATGTTACCCGCCCTCGCTGGACAAAACGATACTGGGGGCTTCGCTGACGGAACTACCTAAGGAGCAGGCATTCATC
>DEHV01000026.1 GCA_002352105.1 Chitinophagaceae bacterium UBA2791
TAGCCGCCCGCCGCAGGCGCAAGGGATCGCCGAAGGCAATCCCTCTCTCTCCGCCAGCTCAACAATGTCCTGCGCAAGCAGGCATTTTTGTTTGGAGCAGACCGGCCGAGCTTGCTCGCGCCGGATGCGACAAACGAAAATGTTAGCGAGCGAAGCGAGCGGACATTGTTGAACTGAAGCCCCCCATCCATGGATCGCCGAAGGCAATCCCTCTCTCCGCCACTACAAAGGATAGGTACGCGTCTGTCCTTTTTTCGTTTTTGCGCCACTCCTGACTTTCTTCAGATGCTTGTTTCACCCAATTTGTTACTTCTCCAATTATTTTCAGTAGCGCTTGAGAGCGATATAATAATCCGGTAATGGGTCTACCTCAATTCGGCAAGCGCTTTATTTTTTAATCTTGTCTGTAGTCAGGAAATCTATCAGGTTTATATGGATAATTCCTTCTTTGCTTATCCCCGTAGAAACATCATTTAAGGTGACTACATATTTTGGATAATTGTCTTCAATTTGCAGGAGGTTACCAAATTCACGATGGGCAGTCGTTTCATCGTTATCAAGGGTAAGGCAAACCTGCACATACAGCTTTGTCCCATTCCTGACTCCAACGAAATCCACTTCTTTATGATTCATTTTTCCAACAAAAACCTGGTAATCCTGTTGTATAAGGTGAAGATAAACTGCATTCTCCAGCAATTTATGCATATCGGCGCGCTGGTTAAAGCCAACAATCGCATTACGCAAGCCGATATCTTCAAAATAATATTTCTCCCCGATCTCGAATATTTTCAATCCTCCTATTTCTGCTCGAACCACTTTATGCACAAAAAAGGCATTGCTTAGTGATCTTAAATAGTTAATAGTTAACTGAGGCGACATATCAACACGCTGAGATTTCAAATATTTGCTGATATTATTTGCAGAAAACAGACTACCTGTATTGTTGGCCAGGTAAATTATCAGATTCTCAAGAAAAGAAACGTTTCGAATATTCTCACGGGCTACTACATCTTTTAATAAGATTGTAAAGTAAACATTACGCAGGTATTCAAAAGGAAGGTCTTCGTGCAGTCCTATATTAGGTAAAAAAGGCATGCCGCCATAACGAAGATACTTTAGCACAGTATCAAATGTGTTTTCGAGTTGATGAAACTCCTTAAACTCGTCGTAGCTTAGACTGTGTATATGAAAGGCAATATATCTGCCAGAAAGATGCGTAGCCAATTCGCCAGAAAGCATATTTGCATTGCTGCCGGTACAATAGATATCACAGACATTTTTTGCCAGCAAACTACGCAGACTTCGTTCAAAACCGACTACTTCCTGTACTTCGTCTATGAAAAAATAATTATTCTTATCCTTAGCAAACTTATCTTTCAAATATGCATTCAGAGCTGCATCTGTTTTAATAGCAACAAACTCATCCAGCTCCATATTGATATAAACAATGTTCGCCTTAGAATCGGTATGGCGTATGTGATCCATCAATTGGAGCAGGACGTAGCTTTTTCCTACACGGCGTTGCCCGGTTAAAACTTTAATTACCTGTTTATTGATGAAAGGAATGATCCTTTCCGTATAAATAGGCCTTTCTATTAGATTCATGTATAAATGAAATTATTATCAAAAATAGATAAAGTTTCATTTATAACGTATAAATAATGATAAATTAGATATGCCACCCTGTTGTGCTACAATTGACAGGAAAAAAGGAGAAAGCGTCCTGCGAACAAGAGGCCAGGAATTCAAAATTTAATTGACTTTCAATTTGTTAGTAAAATTTTATCCTATTCAGAAAACTAAGCCCGCCGCAGGCGCAAGGGATCACTGCAAGTAAGCCCTCTCTCTGCCTGCGGCAGACGGATTGTGCTGGATATGCGCAGGTTTTACCTGGCTTATCCAAAATGGCAGACAGTGTCTGCCAAATTAAGCTGGAGTCATTTTATCGTATTTCGGTAAGGCATAACGACATCGGACAAATGAACCTTTACCTGAACTACTTTAAGACCGAAGAAAACGCGGAAGGCGACAATGGACCTATTGGCATTATTCTTTCCGCAGGCAAAGACGAGGTGATGGTGGAATATGCGACAGGTGGAATTTCGAATAAAATATTCGTTTCGAAATACCAGCTTTACCTGCCGGACAAAAAACAATTGGAAAAACAGGTGAAAGCAATTATGGAAAAGGAATAGGCCAATGCAAATGATTTGTAGCGCAATCAAAGTCCCGGCTACTGTTAACTGCTTGCCTGTGGAATTAATCTTTTATTACGCGTTCAAGGACAAATACAAGGCATTTGATTTTGAGAAATACTTAAAATCGAGGTCCGGAAGAACGTTTATGAATAAAAGATTCGTTTGAATGTCTACCACGGAAAATTTTAATTTCAAGCAGATCAGCCGAACAAGGCCCGCCCGAATGCGAAAAACGAAATGATCACCGGTTAAAATCCATTTGGCTGCGCCTACAATTTCATAAGAGTTCGGGTGTGAAGCAGCTTGCTTCCCTCATATGCGGTGACAGAATATATCCCAGGGCCATTTACGCCGAACGGAAGCGATCCGGATATAGTAGAGCTGCCGGCGGGATAGGTTTGGCGTGCGATTGTCTGACCGAACATATTTCGAAGATGCATTTCAACGGGTTGTTTGAAGCAGCCTGTTAAATTGAAAGTAACAGCCTGCCTGTTAGCGGGTACAGGATTGGGAAATACCAGCAGATCATCTTCGAGCGCTTTCATATCAAATATTTGCTTGTCATAGCAATACCGGCTGCCCTGATAAAATCCCATTAAAATTTCGTATTTTCCGGCTTCCAGACCTGTGAAGGTTGCCGCTTCATTGGTGAACACAATCTGGTTTTCGACATAACCATTCAATCCCATCAGTATGTAGGTCACTTCGGGAACATCATTGATGGCGCAGAGGTCTTCGGCCTGCAGTTTGAACACAACGATGCCGTTTTTGGTACAGCTATTGGTGGGTTGCTGGAGAATACGTGTGGAGAAAGTATTCTCCAGTTTGCACTCAGATAACTGTGGCGTATTTATCTTTTGAGCTTTAAGATAACAAACATGATCTCTGTAAAAAACCCGTATGGCGCTGGCATACCACGAGGCTGTAGCTTCCTCAGGTAATCTGAAGGTCTCTAAAACAATGGGCTGGTCAGGATTAGCAGGATCTGTAGGAAATGTCCACCCCGGCGGAAACTCAACTCCATCTCCACTTAACCCGCCGTAAACGCTCCATTGTGTAGGGCACGAGCCTGATGCATCTTTGAGCCTTACGGTGACGAAGTCTTTGCATAATTCATCGTATTTCGAATCATCGACAGAGATATTGATCGACAGTTGATCGCAGGGAGGCGGCGGATTTTTGAGCTCTATGTCTTCGCTTCGCGCCTCTTTGTCGCCAAATTTCACCAGCGCAAAATAAACGCCCGCAGTAAGGTCCTGGAATACGACATCAGGATTGTCCTGTGTAATGTCCAGCGTTCCTTTAGGAATCATGCTGCCGTCTGGCCTTCTCTGGAACAGCCTTGCGGTCGCCGATTCAAAACAGTTTTCGGTAATAAAACGAAAGCCCAGCGCACCCTGTGCACAATCATACTCGGAAATGGTCACTGTTGCAATATGATCCAGGTAAACTTCCTGCATCTCGGGATTGGTTAGTATCACTACAACCGATTCGAATACTTCTCCNNGGCTCATTCTCAAAATAAAAGGAAAATTTGCCGGTAGCGCAGCCATATTTATCAGGGTTGTAGGGCTCGGTGATCTTTACAACCGGTTTGGGGCCTTTTCCAAACTTCATGAGTACGGCGTCAAGAGTACCAGCGTGACAATTATCAGAAACAGACCCACCTGCAGCTATGTATTCTCCGTTACCCACTTCCAGCACACAGTCTCCTCCGGCGGGAAGTGCGCCTTCGAGACATTTTGTCCAAAGGAGATTTCCGGCGGCGTCTGTTTTAGCGATCCATGAGCCCGTACAACTGATCTCTCCTGAAGCGGCTCCATAACCTATGCTGTTGCCTGCAATAAGATAGCCTCCGTCGTTTGTCAGATGAATATTATATCCCATATCAGAATAGCTCCCCGTATAATATTTTTCCCAGGATACATTTCCTTCTGCGTCCAGCTTTAGCAGTTTACAATCGAGGCTACATGTTGATTCATCGGGGTAATTAACCTCGCAGGTACCATCGCCGATAACGATATAACCGCCATCAGGGGTTTGCCTGATGTCGTATGCCTGTTCCTGGGCGTTGGGCTTGCCTATATATTTTTCCCATGCCAGCGTGCCGGCAGCGTCCAATTTCAGTATCCAGAAATCTTCAAGACTAAGCGGGTGATTGCGGGCAATGCTTCCGGCTATGATAAACCCGCCTTCTGCAGTCTGCCGGATGCGATAGCCGTTGCTGGGTCCGAAGGCTCCGTAATTTCCTCCTGCCAGGCAACTGAATTTTTTCTCCCACGCCGTCTGGCCTGCGTCAGTCAGTCTGATTATCCATAAATAAGAGGGATAGATAGAATTGTTATAATTGGACACGTCGGGAGTCCAGGCAGCTACTACAAATCCACCCTCAAAAGTCTCCTGTATATCGAATATGCGGTCGGCATAAGGAGTGGAAATGGTTTTTTGCCATAGCGTTTCACCGGAAGCGCTGAGCTTATAGAGCACGATATCGTAGTTCGCATTATTGTCGTTGGTTTCCCCGACATCCAGTGTCATTCCTGCTATGTAGCCGCCATCCAGGGTTTGCCTGACCACCACGGCCTCATCCTGATGGATACCGCCAAGCGTACGTTGCCATACCAGGTTGCCGGATTTATCCACTTTAACCACCCATGCGTTCTGGGTTTCATTATGATTAACAACATTTCCGTCGGTAGATGAGGTTGTGCCGGCAAGGATATAACCGCCATCGGTGGTGGGCTGAATACAATTGAACATATCGAGGCCGGAACCACCCAGACATTTCTGCCAGGTTAGCTGAGGGGCCTGGGCAATGCCGGACAATACAATAAAAAGGAACAGGGAGGTGAGGTGTAAAAACTTATTCATATGCCGGTTGAAAAGTTTCTGTTTGCTGTCTAATCTGTTATTTCACAGGAATATAGGAAGTGAATTCTCCGATAGAATGTCGGCTATCCTCAACATTTAAACAATTATCAATTCAACTAGACAAATATAGAAAATTGCAATATATTATATTAGAATTTCGAGATTTTTTACTGCGCTTAAATATTATACTAACGCATACTATCTATCGGTTTCTCCCCAGATATTCGTAATACTCCTCTCTCAGGTCTTCAATTTTTCCTCTCAGCTCTTTACTTCATAGAGCCATATCATCCCTTCTCAATACGCCATGGTTTTTGTACTAAATTCCTGCACAAAAACTCAAACTCTCTAGGATCTAATTCACTAAAATTGCATTGATACGCCATCTAAAATATCCTTATACTTGTCAAAACTAAACCTTAAACGCACCACGCATTAATGTCTGCTCATTTTGAGGAATCCCAATTCCTTAGCCACTGTTTGCCAATTTGCAACCGAGGAGCTAACTTCTTCTATAATGCCGCGTATCCAGGGATCGCCGAAGGCAATCCCGTCGAATCCCTGCCATTTTCTTTTCCAAAGAAGAATATTGATATTTTTGCCCTGCTAAGTATTCAACAAAAGACAGTATGCGGGTAATAATAACAGGAACAACAGGTATGATCGGCGAGGGCGTTTTGATAGAATGCCTCGCCGATCCTGTAATAAAGGAAGTCTTAAGCGTTAGCAGAAAGCCAACAGGAAAAAAGCATCCTAAGCTGAAAGAATACATTATTTCAGACTTTCTGTCTCTTAAAGAAGATGACGCCACATTGAAAGGATATGACGCCTGTTTCTATTGCGCGGGAGTAAGCGCAGTAGGAAAAACAGAAGAAGAATATAAAAAAATAGCTTACGATACCACCTTACACTTCGCAAGAGCATTAAACCCCAATCCGCAAATCTCCTTTATATATGTAAGCGGCGGCGGTACCGACAGTACTGAAAAAGGCAGGATGATGTGGGCCAGGGTGAAAGGAAAAACTGAAAACGATTTGGCAAAGCTCCCATTTAAGCAAGCGTTCGGTTTTCGGATAGGCTTTGTCAAACCAGCTGCCGGGCAACAACATGTTCTGCGTTTTTACAAATATATTTCCTGGCTGTTCCCCATAATAAGAACGCTTTTACCTTCTATGTACAATACCATGAAACAGGTTGCGCAGGCTATGATCTATGTCGCTCAGAATGGATACGAAAGAAATGTGATTTATGTAAAGGACATTCACAGGATCAGCAAGCCTTAAACACATTTAAATCGACTTCCGTTTGGGATGCGGCTTGATGTCGGTTAAATCTCCTATCCTCACGGGCCGTTGCGTCTCTATACTTTCCCGGGCCGCTACGCCCACAAGCATCGACATGATCCCGTCGCGCAATCCGGCGGAATGCCCGTAAGGATCAGCGGCGGCGGGATCTTTGAATATTTTGTCATGCAACCGCCGGTCGCCTCCCCCATGGCCTTCCCGTTCACTGGTCACATAAACGGTTTCATATTCTTCGAAGCTTTTGAATACGATCAATGGTTCGACCGAGACTTTATTGGCTTCAGCCTGGGTCATTTCGAGCGCATGAAGCGCTCCCTGATCCAACTTATCCTCCTTCAGCCAAGGGATGTCCAGCCAGGCCTCCAATCGACCCAAATGACCATTAAACGCAATGCGCCATCCCTCAAACGGCGAATAGGTAGTGAGCGAATAATTGGCTATTACATTATTGGCATACTTGATTTGGGCGGACATCTTGTCGTATATATCAATTTCGTTACGAAACACGCAACCGTCGCGGTAATATCCGTCGTACTTTTCATTTGCGACGTATAGGTCCATATAGTGCTGATTGCCGGTAATATCCCAATAATACCGACAAGATTTCTTATGGTCGCAGGTCCGGCAGGTGGCTCCCCGGAACGGCCCGTTCGAGCCATAGTGCTCCAGGGCGCCATAGGCAAATACTTCTAAGGGATCGGCATCCAGCCACCAGTTCAATAAGTCGAAGTGATGGGTAGCCTTATGCACCCAAAGCGAACCGCCGCCATCCTTCATGCCATGCCATCGGCGGAAATAGGAAGCGCCATGATGCACATTCAAATACCAGTTAAAATCGACCGAAGTAATTTCACCAACGATGTTACGCTGGAGAAGTTCTTTGATTTTGGTCATATACGGGCTCCATCGGTAGTTAAACCCTACAATAATGTTCTTGTTGGACTTACGTTCGGCATTTCGTATTGCCTGCGCTTTTTTCGCATCCGTTGTCAAGGGCTTTTCGGTAAGCACGTCGCATCCTGCCTCAAGCGCCTTGATAATGTATGTATGATGGACCGAGTCTTTGGTCGTCACAACGACCAAATCGGCCCGCACCTTTGACAACATTTGATCGAAGTCGGTAAATACCGGGCAATCCACGCCCATATATTGTTTGGCAAATTTCAACCGGCCGGGATTAATATCACACAACCCGACAAACTCGAGTAAATCGGGATATTGCTCAATCAGGCGCTTGCCCCAAAAGCTGATGCCGCGCGAACCGGTCCCCACCAAAACAAGGCGAAGTTTCCGATCCATCGAAGGGGTAAGAGATTGGGGAATGGCCGCGCCTGCCGCAAGCATACTCATCGCAGTTAAAAAGGCCCTTCTGGTCAGGTTGTCTACAGTTTTCATACTTACCAGTTAATCGTTAGTGTCAATCGTTAGTATCGGATAGAGCTTTTGCTCCTGCATTGGCGACAAATGCCTTGCCTGCCCTTTTTGTATCCGTATTGGCAATCCGGATAGCTTTGTTCTTTTCACCCTGCACATGCGCCAAAGACAGCCATCCTAACTGCTTTTCCAATGCAATCTTAGAAAGATTAGATGAGATAACCGCCGAAAAGTATCCGCAAAAACTACGCAATCGATACCGGAAACGATTGCAACGATTAAGATCCGGATTATTGGGTACATTCCCTCCTTTTACTATCTTCGGGTCAGACAATTCGCAATGACGTGTTCAAACCGGTTACGATCAAAGACATCGCCAAGGCGCTAAAGCTCTCCCCTTCAACGGTATCCCGGGCATTGAGCGACAGTTATGAAATCAATGAAGAGACAAAGAAAAGGATCATTGAGTATGCGGAACACATCAACTACCGCCGCAACCCGATGGCATCCAGTCTTCGTCTCGGGCGCAGCTATGCCATTGGCGTAATCGTTTGCGAGGTAGCCAGCAGTTTTTTCTCACAGGCTATCGATGGCATCGAGTCAGAGGCTTATAGCAAAGGTTATCACGTCATTATCTCGCAGAGCCACGATGCCTATGAGCGGGAAGTGGTCAATATCCAGCATCTCGCCAACCGGGCGGTAGACGGTCTGCTCATTTCGATGTCTGCCGAAACGAAAGATTTTTCACACATCGTAAACTTGCATGAACAAGGCCTTCCCATCGTATTTTTCGATCGCATCATCGACGCGTTCAATACCCATACGGTCACAGTAAACAACCGTAATAGCGCGCGTAAGGCCACACAATGGCTTATCGACCGTGGATTCCGCAGAATTGCTCACCTCGCCAATGCTCCAAATCTCTCCATTACCGCAGAGCGATTTGCAGGATATGAAGAAGCATTGACTCAACATGGCATCCTGCCAGACAGATCCCTGGTCCGCTACTGCTATCATGGAGGCCGTATTCAACAGGAGGTAGAGGATGCCGTACGTTATTTCCTGGGATTAACCGAAAAACCGGATGCAATCTTCGTGGCCAGCGACCGATTGAGTATGGGCTGTTTGGCTGCTTTAAACAAATTGGCGCCCCAAGCAGAGCGCCCCGCTATAGCAGGGTTCTCCAATTCTAAGGAATTGGACCTGGACCTGTTACGGACCAGCTTCACCCGCATTCGGCAACCTGCGTTCGAGATGGGTCGCAAAGCCATGGAGCTCCTTATAGATCTCATCGAGAGTAGGTATCCCGTGTGTGCATTCGAAAACGTAGAGCTTAATACGGAGTTGATCATACAGTAACTGGGATTCGCCCGCCAATTTTCTGTCAGCAATTTTAAACAAGCGCCAACAAATACCTCGCAGTCGGAAACCTGCGCGTATTATAAGATAGCCGGCTAATACTCCTCAACATAGCGCGGCTTAGCGGCGAAGCGGCCGACTATTGTCATTAAGACGGCCGTTGCCAGCAAAAAATAGATTGAAGTCTTCCAACTGGCATCTCCATCGTGCAACATGCCGAAAACAGGCGGACCGAAAGCGGCGATCAAATAACCGATCGATTGCGCCTTCCCTGAGAGCTTTAGGGTTCCTTCTGCCGTCTTGGCTTTTACGGAGAAGAACAGAAGAGCCAGACTGAAAGACAACCCGCCGGACATCCCTATTAAAATTGAAGACAGGTATATGTATTGCGCCTGGAAAACCGCCAAGATGCTTAACCCTCCAAACAACAGCAAACCTATGCCATAGATCATCCATTTCTGGTCTTCGATCTTTGACGCAATAACGGGGCCGATGAACATTACGGGCAACATCGCCAGCTGCATGATTGAAATTACCCAACCCGCATCGGCCTTATCCATGCCATAATCAATCAGCATCGTCGGAAGAAAGGCCACCAGGCAATAATACATCACCGACTGAAGCCCCATATAAATGCTGATATTCCAGGATTGCCTGGAACGAAATATATTGAATTTCACTTTCCCCGTATCAGGCGCCCGGTTTTGCCCCGTTCTTTTGCGCTCCCTAAATGTATCGGCTATAACGATCAAAAGCGTCAGAAAAACCCAAATTATCCATACGCCCAGGGAACCCTTCCAGCCCGCATTCGTCCATCGCCCGATGCTGATGCTAAGGCCCGAAGCCAATGCGCCCAATAAATTCATGGAAACGGAAAATATTCCTGTGACAACGCCTACTTTTCCCGGAAATACATTCTTTATATACGCAGGCGTCGTTACGTTTCCGATGCATATCCCCAATCCTAAGAGAAATGAACCTAGGTACAGCATCGCTACATTTCCCGACACCCGAAAATACAATCCCGTTATCAGGACGATCAGCGAAAATATTATCCCGTAATTTATGTTAGCCTTTGCAGCCAGCCTGCTTACCAGGATAGAACAGCTTGCAAAAACAATCAACGGGATTGAAGTAAGCAGGCTTCCCTGAACATTGTCGAGATGCAATGCATCCTGTATTTCTCCAAGTACCGGACCAACGGAAGTAATAGGCGACCGAAGGTTGCTCGCTACCAATATAACCACAGCCATGCCAAGCCAGGGCAGGCTACTATTATTTTTTGCCATTCCGCTAATCTTGAAAATCCGTTACGGTATCCAATCTCCTTATTAATCGCGTTAAAGGTCCTATCTTTTCAATAAAAAGCAAAAAATATGCGGCCATCCCGGATTCAAGCCCAAAAATTGATTTCAGATAAAACCTCAGCTTTTTTCTCCAGGGCTCTCCGGGCTTTCCCTCCCTATTCCAGCTGCTTCCAATATCTTTTCCAACGGACACCATTTGGTAAAAGACGATTGTAACAGATTGCCGCCTACAAAAACGCATAGCCAGATCCATCCCGGGTGAACATAAAGGGATAGAAGGGCTCCGGTTAATACCAATATTCCTGCAACCCTGCGGATGATATGTTCTCTTTTCATATTGATTTGCTTTGTTAAATACTTCCTTCTACGGGTAAAAGCAATGCCCTTACCGGGAATGCCGGTTGCTCGGCTTCATTATATGCCTTAAGATCCGTCAAAACATTTCGGGCAGTGTCGTCATCAGTAAAACAGAACATCATAACGGAATCAAAGAATTCATCTTTCGCTGAAACGCTGCCAAACCAGTTGCCTGCGTAGTCGGGCATTTCATTATTTCCTACGCCGGATATATTTGCCAGACTGTATTTCTTAATGCCGTTTCGATCGAATACAGCGTCTACTGTTTTATAACATTCCCGGATAGCGGTAACCATCAATAGTTTCATATTATCTATTTAAGCGTCAGGCAATTCATTTTCTCATGCGTCTTGTTATTCTTTATATCTTCTTTTCAGCATTTTATAATAAAGCAATGGCACTACGATAAGGGTAAGGAAGGTAGAGGTAAGCGTTCCGCCTATGAGGGATATGGCCAATCCCTGAAATACAGGATCCGTGAGTATGATCACCGCGCCTAATACAACGGCGCCGGCTGTAAGCAGGATCGGCATCGTACGCACCGCGCCCGCTTCAATAATTGCCTGTTTAAGCGTTTCGCCTTCCCTCAGCCTTATATCAATAAAATCAATAAGCAGGATGGAATTACGCACCATTACGCCGGCAAGCGCAATAAAGCCTATCATCGATGTAGCGGTGAAATAGGCGCCCATGGCCCAGTGTCCCAGTATGATGCCAATCAGGGACAGGGGAATGGCGGCAAGCATAATCACGGGAACTTTAAAATTCTGAAACCAACCAACGATCAGTATATAGATTAAAATCAACACCACCGCAAAAGCCGCTCCCAGGTCGCGGAACACTTCATAGGTGATTTGCCATTCTCCATCCCATTTTACCGTATAATTCTCTTCTGTTTCCGGCGAGCGCGTATATTCTTCATTGATAGAATAGCCTTTCGGCAATCCGATCTGCTTTAATTTATCTGACACGGCAGATATAGCATATATGGGGCTTTCTAGCTTCCCCGCCATATCTGCCAGGATATAGACCACGCGTTTCTGATCCTTCCTGTTAATACTTTTCGGAACGGAACTCCTCTCCCAATGCCCCACCTCCCCCAACGATACCATATTCCCCGCCTGCCCTTTTAGTGGAAGATTGCTTAAGGCATGCAAATTATTTTTGTCGGCTTCCGCAATCTGCAATTTTATATTTAAAGGCTCGTAAGCGTCTTCCTGGTGCAATATACCGGCGGATGCGCCTGATATGAGCGCGTTTACCGCCATAGTAACCTGCGCCGGCGCAATGCCGTTACGCATGGCTTTCTCCTTGTCTATCACAAACCGGTATTCCGGCTGATCAGCCTCAAGACTCCAGTCAAGATCAACAACATCAGGCGTATGCCGCAACAATTCCCTTACCTGCGCCGCAACCCTTATTTGTTCCTGTTCATCGGGACCGTAAACCTCTGCCGCCAGCGTAGAACGCACGGGAGGACCTGGAGAAATTTCAACCAATGAAATATTGGCGCCGTACTTTTCTCCGATTTGCTGTATAGGCCCGCGCATTTCCCTGGTGATCGCATGGCTTTGCATCGACCTGTCTTTTTTGTTTTCCAGGTTCACCTGTATATCGGCCACATGATCTCCGCGGCGCAAATCGTAATGTCTCACCAATCCGTTGAAAGTAATCGGCGAAGCGACGCCCGCATACGCCTGATAATTGCGCACCATCGGCTGCTGTGAAAGATAATTGCCAATTTCGGCTGTCAGCGCCTGCGTTCTTTCCAATGTAGCGCCTTCCGGCATGTCTATTACTATCTGAAATTCATTCTTATTATCAAAAGGAAGCATTTTTACGCCAACTGAATTTGTATAGAACAGCAGGAAGGAAGCCAATAAGATCACAACCGTGCCAATCATAAAACTCCAACGGTACAAACGCCTTTCCAGCATCGGCTGGATCGTCTTTTTGTATATCCGGTAAATAGCGGTTTGTTCCAACACGGTTGGTTTTTTGGTTGAATGCCCGCTCTTTTCTTTCTCCTGTAGAAAAATATAACCAAGGTAAGGAGTGAGCGTAAGCGCAACCAGTAGCGACAACATCATAGCAATGGCGGCGCCTATCGGCATCGGGCTCATATAAGGCCCCATCATACCGCTCACGAAAGCCATTGGTAAAACAGCCGCTACCACCGTAAACGTGGCGAGGATAGTAGGATTGCCTACTTCATTTATTGAGTAAATGGCAGCCTGCAGGAACGGAAGCTTCCTCATACGGAAATGCCTATGCATGTTTTCTGCGATGATGATAGAATCATCTACCACAATCCCCACGATGAAAACCAACGCGAAAAGCGTGATCCGATTTAAGGTATAGCCTAGAAAATAATACGCCATAAGCGTGAGCGCAAAGGTTACCGGAACAGAAAGGAACACCACCATACCCCCTCGCCATCCCATTGCCAGCATTACAAAAACGGTTACGGCCACAATGGCTATAGCCAGGTGAAACAACAATTCGGCTACCTTTTCGGAAGCAGATTCCCCATTGTTGCGCGTAACGGTCGCCTTTACCTCGGCGGGAATTAAGGTATGGTATAAACTTTCCAGACGATTCTCAATAAGGGTGGTAAGCGCCATAGCATCCGCTCCCGACTTTTTACAGAAGGATAGCGTTACGGCCGGATAACTGGCGGGAAACATTTCCTGTTCCCTTGCCATTGCCTTTCCGTATCCAAAGCTTACATAACTGGCAGGCGTTTCATATCCGGCGCTCACTTTGGCAAATTGTTTTAGAAAAACAGGCTGTGCGCCATTGGCTCCTACTATTAAATTCTCCACGTCTTCCACGGTAGACAGAAAATTGCCGGTTTGGATATTAAAAGCCGTATCCCGTATGCGCAAGGAGCCGGCAGGCATCTGGGCATTCTGCGCCTGGATCATTTGCTGAACGGAAGCAATATCTACCTGCAACGCGGCCATTTTTTCCTTATCCAACGCCACCTGTATCTCCTTGCTGCGGCCTCCTGTAACATTTATAGACGATACGTCAGGGATCTTCTTAAGTTCGGCGCTAACCTGGTTGGCTATCTCCCGAAGTTGCGCGCCGCTATATACCTGGCTCCAGAGCGTAAGCGTAAATACCGGCACATCATCTATACCGCGTAATTTCAGCATTGGCATTGACGCTCCTGCAGGCAGTATATCCATATTCTTTAACAGTTCGCTATACAGTTTTACCTGTGAGCGCTCAATATCCTCGCCAACAACAAACTGCACGATCATCATCGCCTGCCCGTTCATGGAGGTGGAATACACGTGTTCCACTCCTCGAATGTTAGAAATGATTTTCTCCATAGGCGCCACTATCCGGTTTTCTACCTCCTTAGGCGCAGCGCCGGGGTATCCGATAAACACATCTACCATCGGCACTTTAATCTGGGGCTCTTCCTCTCTTGGGATCATCCAAACGCTATAAACGCCGAGCAGTAAACCTGCAATCATCAACAATATCGTCAGCTTTGAGCGAATAAAAGCCCTGGCTATTCTTCCCGAAAATCCGTTTTCCATTGTTTAGCTGTATTTAAGAGTGGTTTGTTTGCGCCAGTCCAGATCAGATAGCCGCTAAAACTCGATTTTAGCCCCGTTCCAAAGACGGCTGTCGGCGCTGCCAATGTATTCTTCTCCTGCAGCAAGGCCTGATAATACCTCTATCTTCGAGTCCGTTGACCTTCCTGTTCGTAGCCAGCGAAGCGTTGCCGTATTATTGGCGCCCACGGTATAAATGCCTACAAGATCGCCCTGCTGCACGAGGCTCTCTTTGGGTATCCAGACAGATCCCCGCACACTGCTCCCGGCGTCTCCGCCAACAGGTATAAGAATATGCACATACATGCCGGAAAGGAGCCCGTTGGTGTTTTGCAGGTTTACCTTAATAAGATACTTTCCCCCTGTAGCAACAGAAGATCCGCTAACCTGGCCGATAACCCCGTCCACCGCCTTACCATCAACATCAGCGGTAACAGAAACGCGCATGCCGGAGCGGATATGCCTAATCTGGTTTTCAGTAACTGTTGCCGCTGCTTGCAGGGAACCATTGCCTTCCATCATCAACACAGGCATTCCCGGGCTTGCCAGATTGCCGGCATCCATTAACTTCTGCGTAATGACGCCATTAAAAGGCGCAGTCACATTAGCATAGGCCATATTGGCATTTATTTCATTGCGCATTTGTCTGGCAGCCTGCGCCTGCGCTTCAGCAGCTTCGTATTGCAGCGTCATATTCTCCAGTTCCTTATCCGTAGCGCTGTTTTGCTGATGCAATATTTTAAACCGTTCATAATCCCTTTTTGCATTCGCCAATGCCGCATCTGCGGCAGCAATGCTAGCGCTTACCTGCCCGCCTTTAGCCTGTATATCCGCCGATTGTACAGAGAAAAGCGTTTGACCGGTTCGGACATTGTCGCCAATTTCCACGCTTATTTTAGTAATGTATCCCATGATACGCGTGCTGATGGCGGCCGAGCGTTCTGAAACCAATTGCCCGCTGATGGAGATCGCCTCTCCACCCTCCGATAAGGCAGCTTTAACTACGGTTACGGGCACAGCTTCCCCAATTACTTGTTCGCCTGCACGCTGATTTCCCTTAGTTCCACAGGATAACAATATGCTGCCTGCGGAGATCATAAAAATTATGTTTGTTAATTTCATATCGATGGATTGAGCTTTATTATTAATTCGCCGTAAGAAATCGGATATAAGCCAGCGTACTGTTGCGCATGATCGCCGCCTGTTTATGATATAATTTTTGTTGTAAAAGCTGGGTGTGCGCCTGCAATACGTCCGTAGCGCCTACAAGCCCCTGCTTAAACCGGTTTTCCAATATGTACAAAGCTTCCTCTGCCTGCGCTATCGCCGCCTTGTATTGAATCAATTGGTAATCTGCATTTTTAAGTTGCTCCTGCGCTTTTGCCAGCTCTTTCCCGTCCTGCTCTCTTTGATTTGTTAATTGCAGCAATATTTGCTTCTGTTCTAGCTTCTGCGTGTTCAGTCTGGCATTTGCTTCATTGCCCTGAAAGATATTCCAGGTCAACTGCAGGCCTGCCAGGTAAGCATTACCGCCAAAGCCAAACATGTTTTTATCGTTGAACTGGAAAGAGCCAAAGCCGTTCAATTTTGGCGTTATGGCGCGCCTCGTACTTTTCATCATGTCATCATAAGCCGCGATAGCCGTCTCCATTGCCCTGTAATCAGCTCTTGCAGATGAAATCGTCAGGCTCTGCCCGGCCGGATCGCCTTCCATCTGCGGACCATCGGTTCGATAAACAACGCCAATAGGCTTTCCCATTAACACGCTTAAGTTGTCGGAATATTCCGCTATCGCCGACCCTGCCGCAGCTATCTGCGTTTCTATTGCCTTAACCTGCACCTCAACATTCAGCAGGTCCGATTTTTGCAAATAACCCTGATCGTATCTGTCTTTTACCCATTTGTAAATCGCCTGAAGCGTCTTCAACGCGTCTTTCGAGACGGCTTCCATTTCGTAGGCCATTTGCAGCTGATAGTACGCTGTTTCAGTAGCAAAATGAATATAGTCCAGCGTACGCTGCATTTTGAACGCCGCAATATTAACCTGACTGCGGGCAGCCTTACGCATAGCCAGCATATCGGCATTGAAAATCGGCTGCATCAATGTCGCCTTGGCGACGAAATCGCCTGCAGCCTCGGGATTGTTCAGCAAATGCGGGGCAAAATCATTTTGCGATATGCTTCGTTGCTGTAATTTAAAACCAAAAGCATTCAACGGATTATTAGTAATCATAGCGGTATAGTCCACATTAATCCTCGGAAGAAAAACTGCATCGGTTTGCCTGTATTTTGCTTCGGCAATCTTAATGTCGCCGGTGGCAATTTGTATCTGACTGCTTTTCGCGATAGCCTGTTTTACCGCCTCTTCTTTTGTAAGCGCAACGGTTTGGGCGCCGGCCCCCATGATGATGAAACTAAAAAGGATAAATAACGACAATTCTTTCATTTGCTCTGTTGTTTGCTTAATGACCAAATGCAACTCTCCAGGAGTATATACGTTCGTAAAAAAATGAAATAGGAGGAATACCGAAAAACGCCGATGTTGAATAACCCGATATACGCATAGATTTTTGCAATTGATATTGCAAAATTGTTACAACTCAAACGCCCGTACAGCTACTTTGGTTACACAAGGAAAATTTTATTCTTTCCCAACCGAATAGCCTCGTTTTTATTCTTCAGTCCTGGGAAACGGCAACGAGGGAAGTTACCGGCTCATTAGCCAATTGTTTGTGAGCGAAAAATCAAGGATGAGAGAGAAGCTTTTAGCATGGCAGCTCGACCGAACAATTTTATTTCTCGGTAAATAAACTAACTATTTGGGTTATGGCCGTCAGCAAAGCTAAAACCAGGGCGATGTTTTTATACCCCGACTCATATAGACACCACGCAGACAGGAGGAACATACCCGCCCTGAATATCGCCAGATAGGGCATTTCAAGCCTATGGCCCGACTTGGGCGCGGCAAATATCGACCACAATACAATCGCCGTGGAAATGATAAAGATCGTAAACAAAAGTTTGGGTAAAAAACTCCATTGCCTTGTCATTCCATACAAGCCGTATGAGACAAGCATTGCTACTTCCAACAGAAAAACAATTACCAGGTTTATCCCCTTGATCATAATCATATGCCTGATAAACTTACAAAATATTAATGTGATGTCCTGGTAAGGTCTGATATTTTGGGAGCGCCTAAGATTCGATCTGCATAGTGAATGGAAGCAAGGATTAAAATCTTTACTGAAATATTGCCCGGCTAAAACTGAAATGGTTAACCGGTCGGGAATAAAACTGAAGGCGATACAGAACTATAGTTAGGCCTGGTAAGCCAGTTTCGCATCTCTGCTTAGATTGGTTTCCCGATTTTCGAGGATGCGCGCATACTTTATTCCCATATAAATATTGAAAGCATATACCAGTACGTATGCCATATTATTCTTGTACACCGTCATAAAACTGATCAGTAAGGCAACAAAATATACCTGCCATAAATTAACGCGAATATGCTTCCCGATCCTGAACTGCCGGTTGCCGCATAGCATCACGCCAGCGGTCATAACGCCAAGCGCTCCTCCGAACGCTCCTTCCATAAAACCGCCAGGCCCGGAAAAAATAGGAAATACCAGGTGAGAGAAATTAAATACCAGGGCCGACATGATTGACAGTATAAAATAGAATAAGACAACTTTTTTCTCCCCCGCCCGCTTCTTCAGCAGATGGCCAAATAGCCAGAGCATCGCTACGCTCAGCAGCAATTCCCCCGCGTCAAGATGAACAAACTGGTAAGTAAACACGCTGGTTGTCCAATTAAAAGGCCAGGCCTGCGGGCGGGAAGAAACCGCAAGCGTATTGCGCAAATGATCGCCTACTGTACCGCCCGCGAGCGGCGAAGCCAGCATACCGTTCGAGTCAATAATATAATAGGCGGCAAAAAACAGGGTATGCAATAAAATAAGCAGATTAAGCCGGCTTTTCAAGCCTATGGAAAATTCAAATCTATTATTCGCTTGTACAATTTGTTTCATGGGGTCATGCATTTTTAACCGTTAAGTTGAAATCGGACTAACAAAACCAATAAACATGCCTAAATCAGCTGAATTAGAAAAACAAGTTAAATTTTTCGTCAGTAGCTACTGAAAACCAACAACATGCGAAATCGTTTTTTAGTATATCCGAGTTCGATATCCAAATCCGCAAACGTTGTTAATCTTATTCGTATTTATTTTTTACGCAATATCTGCGCGCTTGCGTGATTATACGCCATATATTTTGTATCGAGCAAGGATCGCCTGGCCGACCTTTCGCCGCTCTGTCCTGTCGGGATAAAAGGTCAGGTTAGCGCGAACTTATTTCGACCTGATCAAATGATATTATGGAAAGGTAGATCGGACCGCCGAATAGCTGGCGCCGCGCGTCCAGTTGTCGTGATATATGGTGTTGGTATTTGATCCTCCTTTGTCGCGGTACAATCCGTGCTGTATATAACATTTTGTCGTATACCTAGAGCCTATAGAAATCTCAGCGCGGGAGTCTATCAATGATAGATTAGAGAAATATTGAAGCGTGGGGATATTGGCCAGCGAAAAAATCTGCCTAAACCTGGATTGGCCCTCCACCCTATGCCATACCTGAACGATGCCTGTATCGTCGGGTCTGAATTTCACCCTGACAATAAAATCCTGCCAGAGACCTTTGTACAGATCCCTCGATATAACGAAGTAGTTTTTATATGTATAAGTTGCGGCGCCAACAACTCCTCCGACAATGCCTGTTCTAAATGAAACGCCAATTGAATCGCCCCCGATATTAAATGCTATAGGCGGATTAATCGACGTGCGTGAATGCCACTGCATGAAAATACCGTATAACTGGGGGTTTGTCCAATCTGTTGGGATATAGGTCGACCATCCGTAATAATAATCATCGTCCGGCGCTTCCTGCGTATATCCATTCCAGATATCGCTATAGTGACTTATCTCGCATCGTTCGCCGCTGAAGCGGGCAAGGGTGTCATGAGGCCTTACCACAAATTTCGCCGCATACTTTCCCTGCCTGACCGGAGTAGTAACGACCGATAGCTGCGCGGCCGTATCCGTTGCCCTTATTCCCTGCCATTGACTAAAGTCGCCGGATTCCCAATCGCTGATCACCTGAGGCCTGTGCGTAGGTTTTCCCCATATTTCTATTTCTCTATAACTATTCCAATCGTTTACGGTATTGCCATACCCTACAACCCTTACATATTTAGCCGTAATATCGGTAAAGTCGAAGGTTTCCAACGCCGTATTATTGGGCGAACTGTAGCCGTTGGAAACGACTGTTATCCATGTAAGGCTATCCAAAGAAACTTCTATATCAAACTTATACGTGCGCCTGGCATTTCGCGGATTGTAGAAAGCTAGTTTCACATAATCAATATCATATTCCGCGTCCATATTAAGGTTGATCCATTTCCCAACGCCGTTCCCTCTCCAGTAACTATTAAGGTTTCCATCCAACACATTAGCGGGAACATTATTGCCATCGGGAGCAGCGTCGGTAGTAGCATATCCTCCGAGTATGGAGATCTTCGAAGCCGTTACCGGGGTAGTCTTCTGATCGTCGCTTTTCCCGCTCTGGTAAGTAGCCGGGTTGCCGTCCGTACTGTTCTCAATTCCCTGACCTGAATCGCCGGGGGCGGAAGAAACCGCCCCTGCTACAGTAAGTTTCTTAAAAAAACCAACCGCCTTCGGCGAAACGAGCGGTAGGGATTCAGAAGATTTAAGTTTGTTAATGTTTTCGCCACAGATAAAAATCAAAATAGATACCGCCACCACGCGTAAAAACATCTTCAAATAAAGAAACTTCATACTATCCTATTAAAAACTAATAGGATGAAAGTAATATTTTTATATCAACGCCGGCGCAGTTTAAACGTAAAGAGTTGTTATTTCTATATAGTTTTTATACTTTTGTCCCCTTCGCGGCTATTTTCTCTTTTAATAATTCAACCTTGGAGGGTGGCCCGTTCTGAAGTATCCGTGTATCGGGCAAACTATTTGCCTTTCCATTGTGCGGCTTCGCATTTTAATCATATGCCCTTTTGATTCATTTCTTTCCCAAAGAAAGTGAATGTCAATCCCCGGATTTTTATCCATATACGTTTACTGGTTGTATTTTTTAACCAAACATAAATTATTATGGCACATTTTTTCCTAACCAACTTTTTCCTGCAAATCACAAACAATGTTTCTGATCGCGTAGCCGAAAGGGTCGCAGGCTTCGGAGAATGGATAGGGCTGACCGGCGCGGGGCTTAACATCTTAGGCGGGCTGCTATTGCTGGTCGCCGGTTATTTTATCGCCAAGTCAGCAGGCAGACTGATAAAAATGCTTGTTGGAAAAACAGGCATTGACAATCGCGCAAAACCCGGCGTTTCCATCTCTGCGTTATTGGGTAAGCTTGCCTATTATCTCTTAATGATCATCGTGTTGATGGCGACCTTGAGTCTTATGGGCGTGCATGGAGATGTATTGGCGCCATTAAACGCAATGACCGCTAAATTCTTCGGAGCAGTACCCAATGTCATCGCAGCGGGTATCATTGCATATGTAGGCTATTTTTTAGGTAAAATTGTCGCCAACCTGATAGAGGCGTCTGGCGATAAGATCCGCTCGTGGCTGCCAAATATCTCGAACATCAAAGACAATAACGAGTTCGACAGCAACGTTGCTGAGATTTCCGATAAAATCCAAAATATAAAAAGCGCGACCAACAATATCGATATTGTAAAAATCCTGAAAAACGTCGCTTTTATATTGGTGTTCATACCTATTCTGATCATTGCTTTGGAAAAGCTGAACATGCAGGCGATTACCACTCCGGCTACCAATATGCTCGACACCTTTATCAATGCTATTCCTAATATTATTTATGCCGTGATCATTCTTTTTGCGGCTATTGTGGGCGGTAAATTCTTGTCAAAACTGCTGGCAGATCTGCTCAACAGCTTTAAAATAGACAACCTAAGCCGGAAGTTGCGCCTGGAAAACATTTTGGGCAACACCAACCTGACGCGGGTCATCAGCAATCTGGCTTATTTCTTTATCGTCTATATTGGCGTGATAGAAGCTTCGAAGCAGCTGAATTTATTAGAAGTGGTAGACGCAATGGATAAAGTATTGGCGGTTGCCGGAAAGATTGTCTTTGGATTACTCATTCTTTCGTTGGGAAATTTAGTGGCCAACTTTGTTACGCGCCTTTTCCTGAATAATGAGCATACCAACAAATTATCTGCGGCTATCGTAAGGGGGGCCGTTATCGTCATATTCCTGGCAATGGGACTACATGCAATGGGCATCGCAGACAATATCATTGAAATGGCATTTGGCTTAGGCCTTGGCGCTATCGCTGTTGCATTTGCGCTGTCGTTCGGGTTGGGAGGCAAAGAAGCCGCCGGCGAGGAAGTCAAAAACTTTTTCTCGAGACTGAAAAAGAAAGATACTAACAGCTAAGCCCCGATCGTTATTCAGATTGTTGCGCAGCCCTAATATACAGGCTGCGCAACAATTTATAGCTACGGTCTCCCCGAAAATTCAGCTTAGTTATGAACAAAGGGCCGTCAGATGTCGAGAAGTACAAAAAAGCCGCACAATAGCATAAAAAATGCGCAAAGTGCGGCAACTAAATATACTTCAGCAATGGGAGTTAAGATTATCGGTGCATTTTCTTAATTGCAAATCTGAATGCTTCTTCCAGGAACAACGTTTTCCAATCATCATTATCCGTTCGCTGCATTACCCGGTATTCGTGGTAAATGCTCTTCTCCTTAAATAACAGATGCAGGTCGCCGCTTGCCCGGTAATCGGGCGTTTTATCGGAAGTCCCAAAAAAGAACCAGGTTCTTTCTATTTTTTTTGCAACTGTATGCTCAGTGATCTTTTTAAAATAACCCTCCTCCGCAGAAGGCTCCATCACAGTGCATGAAGTGTATCTCTCCGGGGTCAGCGCATAGGCAAGCGCCCAGGCGCCTTTTCCCGTTGTAAACAACGATCGGTTGCGAAAACCAGGTCGCACCCTGTACTTCTTCTCTACTTCAGGTATAATATCGTTCTCCAAATCCCGCTCTGTTTCGGGAAGAAAGATCATTATAAAGGGAGGCAGTTCATCGTTGCGCATCATGCGGTCGGCCACTTTTGAAAAATGTTCCTGATCTGCAGGCGAAAGATCTCCTATAACATAGATTACCGGGTACAACCGTTGTTCGATATTATATTTGCGAGGGAAATATGCCTGCAATGAGCGCTCGCCCACAATAACCGATTGCAGCGGCGAATGCCTGCTTTTGCGCCGGTTAATTCCTTTCAGTTCAATATCTCCGCGATAAGGCTTGCCTTCCATCGCATCGCTGATAAAGCGTAGCCCGTTGGGAAGCGCGTCGCGCCAGTATCCAAATTCATGGCCGCCATTCCTTACCCTGTATTCGTGGGGAATATTTTTTTCACGCAGCAGATAGTGCAGTTCCTCATTACTGTAAGCAAGCGTCTGTTCATCGTCTCCGTTGTCGATATATATCCTCAATCCTTTCCACCGCACAGGGTCGCTATCGGCCAGCATATGCATCGGGCTGTGCTTTTTATAGTAATCGGTGATCCGGGCCGGGCCGGTAGTATTTACGCCGCCAAAAAGCCGCCCCCATTTTTCGTTCCATTCGTCGCTTCTTTCTGTCATATATTGCTGGTCGGTGCGGATAGAGACGCTCAGCGGCACACAGGCCGTAAACAAGTCCGGGCGCTCCATCGGAAGTATTAATGCGCCAAATCCGCCCATCGAAATTCCTATGGTTGCCCGGGCCCTTCCTCCCTGCGTTCGATAAACGCTGTCGATATAAGGAATCAATTCCTGCATAAACATATCCTGGTACCGATAGGTGGAAGCATAATCATTCACATAATAAGTGCTGAAAGCCTGCGGCATGATATAAATCATCGGTATGATCTGCCGGTTGGCAACGGCAAGGTCTGCCGTACGACCGATCCTCCCATACTCCAACCATGAGCTTTCATTGCTTCCCAATCCATGCAGCGCGTACACGACCGGATATTTCTTGTTAGTCTTATAATAATCCGCGGGAAGGCATACAGAATATTTAATCTCGCCCCCCAATATTTTACTATACATGGAGAGGCTCTCCATCACCCGCGCCTTTTGCCCCGCCGAAGACAATGCCATAAGCATCAATGAAACGTATAGTAAAATCATCCCCCTTTTCATGTGTGTTACTGATTTTTTAGTTGTTTCGATAAATAATACCAGGAGCCGTCTATTCCGTTGATAAATGACTGAAAAGAAGGCTCGCCCTGCCTTTCCGATTAGAAAGCAAAACCTCTATCCTAAGGCCTAACGACAAAGGTATGTACGATTACCCAGTCGCTCCGGCCTCAGAGACCCATTTTCAAACGATCTTTCCTGTAAAAGAAAAGCACGGCAATAGAAAGCAGGATAGCTGCGGCTACATATCCAAGCGATAAAAATGCGATTCCCTTCGACAAACCGATCAAAGGCTTCAAATATCCGAGAAGAAAAGGCGAAATGGCGCTGATACCAAAGGCGAAAGACAGCATAATACCTGTTGCCGTAGCGCGGTACTGGGGTTCTATCACCTCGTATAAGGAGGCAAAAATATTAGAGTCGTATAGTCCCTGGCACAAACCAAACAAGGCCATCATAGCGTATACTACTAACAGCGAGTGGCTGGCCCCCATAAAATAAAGCGCCGGCGCCCCTAAAAGCAAACCGCCTACCTGTACAAGCGCGCGTATATTGATCACCCTTTTTCGAAGCGTATCCGAAAACCGGGCGCCTGCAATTATTCCCAGCAACGCCGCTATTTTATAATAAAAGGTAGCGTCAAAGCCGGCTTTAGCAAGAGATAAATTATATTTTTCATGCATAAAAGTAGGCATCCATGTCAGGAAGCCAACTCCCGAAAACTGCATTCCGGCAAATCCTAGCGCCAAAAGAATCGCGGTGGGCTTTTTGAAAAACACCGATACCGTTTCCTTTACGCCAACAGCCGGCTTAGCCGATTTTTCTGCAACGGCAGGCTTCTTATCGGGTTTTACTCTTTTGGCTATTACGGCAGCCAGGATCAGCCCCCCGAAACCAAAAACATAAAAAGCCATTCGCCATCCGTAATGGTCTGCAATATAACCGGTGATATAACTGCTACAGATTACCCCTACATAAAGCGCGGTCTGGTGCAGAGAAAGAGCGGTAGAAAGCGTATCCTTATGATACGCTCCAATGAGCGAACTGGCCGAAGGAGAATAAAAAGCCTCTCCTCCGCCAGTGGCAACGCTTCTGATCAGGATAAGATGGAACAGGGTCTGGCTCAATCCCGTTAAAAAAGTCGCGCTGGTCCAAACGAGCAGCGCGATCAGGATAACATTTTTCTTAGAAAACCGGTCGCCCATAATGCCAGCCACGGGAACAAGCAGTCCATAAACCAGGATCAGGGAAGAAGACACCAACCCCATATCAGCATCCGTCAACCCGAGGTCGTCGCGAATAGCGGACAATACCACATTAAAGATTTGCCTGTCTGCCTGGTTAAAGAAAAATGCAAGCCACAATATCGCAACAAGCTCCCATTTGTATTTAATGGACAACCTCACGATCTTCCGCTATTCTCGGTATACCATTTTTTTGCTTCGCCCATCAACCGCGTTCCCTTTAGGATCCTTTCTCTGAATTCCTCAATTGTCGGTTTCCAATAGCTTTGTAAAAAGCCTTTTAAATGCTCGTCTTTAAGATGCTGAGCGCCGAACTTAACGGTATTTATAATGCTACGTTCATTTTCGGCATGAAAGCTACCCGTAGGGATTTGCTCATAACCATGTTCGTGTAACTTCAGGTAGGATTTTACGTAAGTATTATTAAGATCGTCAAACGATTCGCCGTAGTACCAATTGCTTTGCACTACCGACTTAGGCATTTTCTTAAAAAACTGGTCGGGTTCATTCCACAACATATAATCCGGCCATATCCATGCCTTACTGCCGCTTTTCTCCGTTTGCTCTACCAAAAAATAGAAATCCTTCCACCAGGCGTCATTTTTTCTAACGACCGTATATAAATAATGACTCTGATGACTGGCCGTTTCTTCATCCATCCCCAGATGGAAATACCGGGGCTTGTCAAACAGTTCAACAACTTCCTTAATCAAATTTTTACAAACGGTATAATACCGTTCCGTGGACACCATCCGCGAATAATCCTTAAGCCAGGTATCATGTCCTGCAGAAAAATTCATCTTGGGTATCGGCTCGATCCCCATCGCCCGTATTTTTTTCAGCTCCGTTTTCAATTGATCGGTTGTCCATGCGTCATGCACCGCTATTTCGGGATGGCTTTTATAGCTGACCGCATCTCCCAGATCGATCACTACCATATTGACCCCGGCATTTGCCATCTCCTTCAGCGCGTCATCCCAAAGCGGTTTACTTAATCGAAGATCCGGCCTAAAGCCTCTAAAGGGCCTATGGGGAGAAATGTATTCTTCCCACATATTGAAACTCAGGTGCAGCAGGCATCCCCATATTTTATCTTTTTTATCTTTTCTTAGAGAAGGAGGAGAAGACAATAACGCTCCGGGGGCCGCGCTCAACAAGCCGGTAGCCGTCATCATTTTAATAAAATCGCGTCGCTTAGTCATTTCAGTTGGATTATAAGAGAGTGAACAAAATCTATTTACAAATACGCCAATAAAGAAAACGCGCCTTTACATATAAATAGCCTGCCGGGCGCTAACGCTTTCATAACACGCATTCATCGCCTCGATTGTCTTCTTATGCCATTCTAAATTTATTTTCGGTTCTTTATGATTCCGAATACAATCCACAAATTCGTCCATCATGCCAATCCATTCGTCGAAATAGGTGTACTGCACCGTATACCGATCATTAGGTTTTCCGTTGTGATAAACATTCGGCCCAAAGCAGTCTGTTAAAACCACCCCTCTATCGCCGGCCACGGCAATATTCACTTCCATACGCTTGGGATATATTTCCCAGCCGGGGCCCGGCGTCTCCAAACGCTCTTCCAACCTCGACCAGGATACGTCGAATAAAAAGCCCGCGCCATTTTTCATCCTTCCGTTTATCAGCATGGTATCTTCCACTTCCAGTTCCGTCCTGAGATTGGGGCCGGCTTCCGCATATACATATTCAAACTCGCTCCCGGTAAACCATCGGATCAGGTCAAACACATGGGGATGGTCGCATAGACAGCCCCCGCGAAATCTATGATCGCCCTCGCTTAGTGGAACCCGTTTGCCATAACTAGCCTCGGGAACTCCCTGCCAGGGGAAGGCCCATACGGGCGACAAAGTAATATTCGTCGCATTAAACATGGAAACCTCTCCAAATTCGCCTGGGTTTACAATTTCTTTTAAGCGTTGAACAACCGGGTTATAATGAAGTTCCAGCTCAACCTGGCAAACAATGCCGTTCTTTTTAATCAATCCTGCAATTTCCTCGTATTCGGCCATATCAAAACTCGGTATTTTCATACTAAGCACATGAACCCCCCGTTCAGCGCACGCTTTAAACTGATGAAAATGCTTATTATTGGCAGATGCCATGATCACCGCTTCTATATCAGGATGATTATTCCACATCTCCTGCTCGTCGGTGTAGCAAGGGACATTAAAATTATAGCTAAGGAAATTTTCTTTTATCTTATCTGTTTCGGCATATGCCGCTACCCAGTCCAGATTCCTGTTTTCATTCAATGTCTGGAAATATTTTCTCGTATGTCCATGCGTCAGGGATAGCATCGCTATTTTTATTGGCTTCATAATGGAGGATTATCTGATAACAGGGTTAAGCGTTTGTAATTTTTTGTCTGAAGCGAAAACCTGCGCCAGCAGATCCTGTAAGTGTTGGTGTTGGGCCGACCATTGTTTTATTAACGAGGGATCGCTGATCGCCTGAAAAGCAGCGCGAATATGATCTATTTCCCCGGGCTCATACCCAAAAAGCTCCATATCGGTATCCGTGTATCGACGTTCCCTATCTTCCGTATAATAATAAATTGAATGTTGCGGCGTCTGCGCGTCTACCAATAGATCGCTCGCAACGCCGCGACGGGCAATCAGTTCATGTCGCTCCACGGTAGGATTTCCTTTTGGCAATTGAACGCTCGCTTCTATGCTGCAGAGGGCGCCGTTCGCTAAACGGGCAATAATATTTCCCGCACGCTTATCGGTTAACGTAGCATGAAGGGAAATGATCTTATGACCGGCGATATATTCCACCAAATCAAACTCCCTGTATAGCAGGGCTTTTAATGTCCAATCGCTATTGACAAAAGCGCAGCATCTTATCAAACAAACATCTTCAATGATATTATTCCCTACTATGTTTTTAAGCTCGATAACCGGGCGTTTTGTCCGCCATGTAAGCAATGGAACCTGCCGGGGGTTCAAAGTTCCGCCGACAAACTCCCAACCGGGCAATAATTGCAAGCCCTCCTCTCCGATCGCCTCCCTGTTGAGTTGAAATGTAAATGACGGCCATACGCCGTACTTCTTCAAAAGCCCGAGCAAAGCGTCTTTGATAGCGGGTCTCTGATCTATCTGCATATTCCTGAATTATTAAAGATATTTAACTCTCGAAAAATATTTCTCTACATATTGGGCATTGATTGCATCTCCGCCCGGCGCGTTGGCGCTGGACCATACCGGCGGAATGCAGCCTCTTTTAATGCATCTTTTAATGGTTGCGATCTCAAGGCGATGGGCGATATAAAAATCGGTCAGATTTGATATGGGCGCAATAGGCGTATCAAAACCCTCTACGTTCACGACCGCATCGCCCACTGGGTTATAGTCGTCGATACATACATCCGCGTAATCAAACAGGTTTTTCTTATTCGGGTGACGTATGAAATGGTCCTCAGGCATCTCGTCCTGCCAGAATGAAGAACTGACGGCGATTATTTTTGCGCCGTTTTCTTTTGCCTCCATGGCCGCATCAATAGTGGCTGCATTAATGCCGATATTGTGAAAGATGATCAACACTTCATTTTTCTTGATACGGAAGTATTTTACAATACTACGTCCATAGTTTACCGTACGTTCCAGCTCCAGGTATTTAAGCGCCTGGTTGAAAACAGACAGGCCGGGCTCCATTACCGGATTAATATTTGCGAGGCCGCCTGCCCTGAAGAACATTTCGCCCATCACTAAGGTGGTATGCCCTCCTCCCCCGTAAACATGTATCAGCTCGTCTTTTTCAATGGCGTCGGCCATGAGCAGGGCGGCTTTCTCAATATTTTCCGACTGAGATTCTTCTATTTTCCGCAAGGCGGATATTACCTTGTCTAAATAACCTAAATCTTTATTCATCATGGTTTCCGATTTATTTGATCTTGTATTTTGGATCTAAGACTTCTCCATAGGCTTCGCCCAGCATATCCCACATCTCCAGGGCGTTCGGCGCGGCAAGCACGGTGCCATAACCTCCGCGATATGTCCACGCATATAGGCTGTCTACCCCCATGTCTGCATACAGGCGCGCGATCTCCCTGATCTCGGCAACATCATCCGGCTGCTGATAATAGTTCATCAGCCAACGTTGCGATTCCTTTCCATATTTACGAGAGATATCAACAGTTCTTTGGGTGATCTCTTTAAAATAACTCCGGGGCAACTTGTAGCTGAGAATAGTGGTGCTGAAAACATCGAATGAAGAGGTCTTGCCCACTTTGTTCCAATCGTCGTACCCCCTGCTTTCTTTTACATAGTAAGTGTTGATGGTTGCATGCACGCAGCAAACGATCCTTGCCGACGGACGGATGGCCTTTATCCGCCGCGACGCCTCGTCTAATATTTCCAGCGCGCTGTTCTCCCTGAAGCTGACCACCTCCCTGGTCATGATCCTGGGCATTTCATAACCATACTGGTCTTCAAAATTTTTGCGACAGACTTCGCATCTGCAGGCCCAGTCGTCGCCCGCGCCCCCGGTTATAGATGCATAACTCTTGGGAAGCGCATAGTGTGGCTCATCCCAAAAAAATCCGTCCGCTTCTACTTCCACGGCCAGCTTTTCGCATATATTATAAAAATAGTCTCTAAAGGCTTTGGTATTAAAACATGCCGCAGCCAGGGGTTCGTCCGTAAATGCGGAAACCTGCCTGTTCCTGGTATTGTTATTCAAAAAAAGGCTGGGCGGTTCGCCGCCAAACCATTTGCCTATACCCCAGGTATCCAGATAAACCTTTAGCCCCAGGTCTTTGGCTGTTTTAGCTATTTTTATAATATTGGGGAACCAAAAATCAATGTCAAACTCGGATAGCGCTAATATTACCGAATTGCAATTGTGTTGAATCATCTCTTTAAAATCCTTTTCCGCATGCTCGGGGTAGCTTAACCCATAATAACTGACGCCCGTTTCTTTTACGCCCATAATGTTTGCTTTGATAGCTTTTAGTTGAATAAATTATTTTCCGTTCTCTTGTTCGTATTTTTTTCTTGCCGCGCCTACCAACTCTATCCCCTCCATAATATTGGGTCTGTACTTTTCAATAGTCGGCGCCCAAAGCGTCTGCAAAAACCCTTTCAGGCGTTTATCACTGATATGCTTACTACAAAACTCAACTGTATTTGAAAAAGACCTGGTATTTGGCCGAGGCGAATAAAAAATACCGTCGTTGCTACCCGTTGGTATCTGGTCATAACCGTGCGCCTCCAAGTCAACGTACGCCTGTACCTGTCGTTTTCGAGAGTCTTCCAGCTTATTGAGGTCAAACTCCTCTCCATAATACCAATTGCTCTGCACAACCGATTTGGGCATCATCTTTAAAAACAGGTCGGGGTGATGCCAAATATAATCCGACCAAACCCAGGGCCTGGCCCTTCTCCTGATCGCCTGGCTGATATAAAAATACAGATCGCCCCACCAAAGATCATTTTGCCTCATGATAATACGGTCGAAACGCTGTTGGTGCGCTATTGTTTCTTCATCCATGCCAAAATGAAAGAAGCGGGGCGCCCCAAACAGGTCAATCGCTTCATTGATCAGGTTGCCGCAAACTTTGTAATAATCCTTTGTAGACACCATTTTTGCGTACTCCCCAAGCCATGCGTCATGAGTAGCGGAAAAGTTCAACATTGGAATAGGCTCTATTCCCAACTTTCTGATCTTGGCTAATTCTTCCCTAAGCCGCTTGGGCGTCCATGCATTCTTTAATGCGATCTCGGGATGGCTTGACCAGGCGATCGAATCATCGAGGTTGATGACTACCATATTTACGCCCTGTTCCGCCATCTTATGGATAGCGGCATCCCACAACGACTGATCAGGCTCAAATTCCTTGCGTATGCCGCCCCATCTTACAATGCCGCTGGCAAAATTGAATGACAGGTGCATCAACACGGCCCAGATCTTGTCTGTCTCGTTTTCGTTGCCTGATTGATTGTTGATATGCTTCATAAAAAACTATTCTTCTAAATGAATGATCTGTCTTGCGTAACAAATTCGCCATTATTTTCAAAAATCGCTTCGGGTAACACGTTAGTATCCGGGGTTCTGGTCGGCGGCAGGATCCAATGCGCTATTGTAGTTAAACTCCGACGCCGGAATAGGCCATAAAAAATGTTTATCGGCTATATCTTTTCCGGTAGTCGCTTTAATATAGGCTTTGACATCGTCCATACGTTTTAAATACAGCCATCTTTTTCCCTCTGCAACCGTTTCATAGCCATGTTCTCTTCTTGTCAGGTCGATGAATGAATGCTCGTCGTAGTCTGCGATCTGAAAATCGACCGGCGAAGGTTCCAGGGCCGGATAGCCATAGGCCCGGCGATGTATGCTATTCAACGCAGCGACGCCTTCGCTGGTAGGCTGTCCCGCCGCCCTACAGGAAGCTTCTGCAAATAGAAGCAGCACATCGGCATAGCGATACAATGGATAGTCGTTCCTGCGTTGCGGGCTGGGGTCCTGGAATTTCTTATTAAGAATGGTGTTCCCGCCCAGGCCAAACTCCCAGGGATACCAGTTGTATTCCTTTCTCAGATCATCATCATCCCAATTGCTATACATGGTATTGTTGGTGAGAGAGTAAATAGCCATATAACCGGCCAGCGCAACATAAGGCGTCCCTACGCCATGAGTGTAGAGCGGAAAATCCCATTGTTGCTCAAGCGAATACTTTAAGGAAAAAATTTCTTCGGGCGATGTAACCACTTCCGGCCCGAATATTTTTTGAAAATCATTGGGGTCAGATACCGGAATCAACGAATAGTTTCCCGAAAGCATAACCTCTTTCGCTTTATCTGCCGCGTCCTGGTTCAACCCCTGGGTCAGGTACGCTTCCGCGAGCGCTGTTTTCGCAGCCCATTTTGTCGCCCGGCCAGGTACGGAAGCCTTATCCGGTAAATTGCTCTCTGCAAATACAAGATCGTCGGTAATCAGTTTATAGATCTCCGCTGTTGAGCTCCTTGGAAGGTCTTGCTCCATCATATTGGTTTCCGTTCTGAGGATAACGCCGCCCCAGTTTCTTACCAGATGAAAATAAGTCAACGCCCTCAGGAATCGCGCCTCGGCAATATAGGAGCTCTTTTGTGCATCTGTCAGCGCGCTGGCGTTGGGTACGCGTTCTATCACTATATTGGCATTCCGGATACTGAGGTAAAAATTATTCCATATAGTACCAACCCTTGTAATACCCGTGCCGTCCAGTCCCTGAAATTCATTCAACGGCGCATAACTGGCACGACCAAGAAAAAAGTCCGTGGAAGATTCTAATATCGCTTGGTAAGTAGCGCTAAAATTAACAGTGCCTCCGGCGCGCAGCGGCGAATAGATAGCGCCGATAGCCACGTCGACTTCCGCCGTGGTATTGTAAAACGTTTCAACCGCAAGGGATTTGGGCTTTTCGACCAGTAGTTTTTCGCATGAGCAAAACAGAAAGATTGCAAATACGCCTATTATTGATATTAATTTCATTTTCTTTGATTTTTAGTTAGAATCCTAGTTGCACGCCGAATGTTACCGATTTCGCAGTAGGATAGGTTGAATGATCTATTCCCTGTCCTAACGGGCTGGAGCCGCCTACCGAGTTCACCTCAGGATCCCACCATGAGTACTTAGTGATCGTTAACAGGTTTTGGCCGCTAACATATATCCGCGCATTGCGGATCCAGCTTGCCCGAACCGGGATATTATAAGCAGCTTCTATATTACGAAGCCGCAGGTAAGAGCCGTCTTCCACATACCTGTTGGAGAAGAAAAGCGTCTGCGTCCGGCTTATCTTGGGATATTTTGCATTGGTATTGGTCGGGGACCAATGATCATAAAAGACTTCTTTCAGCATATTATCGCCGTATCCATAGTGCAAGGTATTGCCAACGCTGCTGATATTCACTAAATCATTTCCCTGGGATCCCTGAAAAAATATAGACAGATCAAAGCCTTTAAATGACATGACCGAATTGATGCCATAGAGAAAATCAGGATTGGGATCGCCTATTACGGATTTATCATTCAGGTTGATCAAACCGTCTCCATTCAAATCTTTAAAAGCGATTTTGCCGTCGCTGGTATAACCATCTTCCTGGTAGCCGTAAAATACACCCATTGGGAGACCTTCCCGCAAAAGATTCACATTATCAGCAAAAATGATCATATCCACATATCCGCCCAGTATATCCTGGCCTCCGTATAGTTTTAAAACCTTTGATTTGTTAAAGGCGATATTGCCGCTAACATTCCAGACAAGATCCCGGTTTAAAACATTTACGTCGGCGGTAAATTCAAATCCGCTATTGCGTATTTTACCTACATTCTGGATGGTGCTGGTAAAGCCCAGGGAGGAAGGAAGTTGAACGGTGTTCAATAGATCCCGCGTTACCTTATTATAGTAGTCGGCAGTAATGCGAATCTTATTACCTAGAAGTCCCAGGTCAATTCCGATATCAGCCTGTTCCGTTGTTTCCCATTTCAGGTTCCCGGGCAAACGGGTGCTGGGAGACATGATATTATACAAGTTATCGCCAAAAACGGTTTTTCCGGCGGATAGCTGATTAAGCGTAGCATAGGCGTCGATAGCCTGGCTGCCGGTAGAGCCCCAGCTCGCTCTTATTTTAAGGTCTGAAATAGTCGTATTGTTTTTTAAAAAAGATTCTTCCTTTATTCTCCAGGCAAGCGCAGCGGAAGGGAAATAACCCCATTTATCTCCCTCGCTGAATTTAGACGATCCATCCGCCCTGAAACTGATCGTCGCCAGTATCCTATTATCAAAAACATAATTGACCCGGGCCAGCGACGACAACAACACCGACTTGGCATAGAATGAGCTTGGGATGCCCGGAACGGCGGCGCCGCCCAAACCAGATGTTTCCGTAACATCGCTTAAAAATCCGGAACCAGACCCGCCGAGCCCCGTACTTACAAAATCCTGATACGTAAAGCCGGCAACTGCCGTTAACCTATGTTTTTTATTAAACGACTTATCGTAGGTCAGCGTATTTTCATTCAATATACTTGTATACTGCCCTGTCGACACCGTTGCATTTCCGATAGAATTAAAGTATCCCAGCGTGCGATAATAGTCGCTGCGATCATCGCTGTTTTCTATGCCGCCATATACTTTTAAGGTTAATTCCTCAGTGGGTTTATAAGAAATCGACGCATGGGCCAAAACCTTGTTAGCTACCAAGATATCCCTGATCTCATTTATAAAATTCAATGGGTTTGTCAACCCTTCGGAAACAAAGGGATAGGCGGTGGATAGTACGCGATAAGAGCCGTCGTCGTTATAAGGCGTCAGCGTTGGCGGCGCCACCAGCGAGGCGCTAATCAAGGATGCGCCGAAACGCGCGCCGCTGGAACTCTGCCGCGATGTCGTATTTCTGGACAAGACCGAGGAATAGTCAACTGAAAATTTATCGCTGATTGTATGAGAGATATTCGCCCGCAGCGAATATCGTTTGTAATCGCTTCCTTTAATTATCCCCTCCTGGTCAAAAAGCGTTCCTGATACGGCAAACTGGGTTTTTGCATTTCCCCCGCTTACTGTTAAGGAATGGCTCCGGATCGGCGCCGTTTGATAAACAAAATCCTGCCAGTCGAACCCTTGTCCAAACTTGGCAATATCCGCGTCTGAAAAATATGCGGCCTGCCCATCATTTATACGTTGCTCATTATAAAACTTCGCATATTCCTCTGCGTTCATCAGATCCAACTTCCGACGCAAACGCTGAGAACCGTAGCTGGTTTCAAAATCCACCTTCGTTGCGCCGGACTTTCCTTTTTTAGTAGTAATGAGCACTACGCCGTTTGCTCCGCGGGAACCGTAAATGGCGATAGCAGATGCGTCCTTTAATATCTCTATATTTTCAATATCGGCATTGTTGACAGCCAGGGCATTATTGACGGGGAACCCGTCGATAACATATAAGGGTTCGTTATTTCCCTGTATTGAATTGGTGCCGCGGATACGAACACTGGCGGCGCCTCCGGGAGCTCCCGTATTTACTTTAACCTGAACGCCTGCCGCACGGCCGGATAAGGCCTGAACAACATTTGCAGCCGGAAAAGCATTCAGGTCCTTTCCTTTAACAGAAGAAACGGAACCAGTAAGATCTGATTTTTTAACCGTTCCATACCCGATAGCCACTACTTCATCTAAATTAACGGCATCGCTAAGCAAGGTAATATTATAAACCGTTGCGCTGCCAACCACGACCCGTTGGGTTTTGTATCCGACCGAAGAAAAAACAAGCGTGGCGCCTACGCGCACCCCGCTGATGGAATAGCTTCCGTCTGCGCCAGTGGCGGCGCCTTTCGATTCTCCGCTTACCAGTATCGAAACGCCGGTCACCGGCGATCCGTTTATATCCGTAACGGTTCCGTTTACAACCCTCTCCTGCGCCATCGCCGCCTGGCCAACCAGCGCCGTCAGGCAGCAGGCCAGATAGATTATCAATGTGACAAATTTTTTGTTGCTCATAAACAGTTGGTTTGTTTTACAATATAAAATAAATAATAATATTTATTACGAATGTAAAATATTTTATCTAAAAACATTTTTTTATTTTTATTTTATATTATAAAACAAAGGTTTTACTTTACATATTAAATTGACATGGGATATGACCGGCGGAACCGGACAGATAGTAACTGGCAAAATATCTTTGCTAACAAACATTAATCACTTATTATGATACAAGTAATCAACAGAGCGCTGGACATATTGGAAGTCTTATCGCAGGACCTGAACAGGGAATATGGCTTGCGGGAAATCGCCGATGGGTTAAAACTAAATCACGGCACCTGCGCTAATATTATTAAAACCATGATCAACAGGGGATATATCGAAAAGAAGCAAGGGTATAGCCTGGGCGCCAAAGCGTATTACCTGACCAATAACTTTTCAAACAAAGAGGAGTTGCTGAAGGTCTCTAGGGAACCCATAAAAAAGCTGAAAGCGACCATCAATGAAAGTTCTATCCTTGCTATTTTAAAGAATAACGCCCGTATCGTTTTATATAAAGAAGTCAGCTCGCATGAATTGCAGGCAAATACAAGAGACGAGAAAAACGCATACATGACCGCTACCGGGAGGATATTACTGGCATTCCTCGACTCATCCGAACAACGATCTTTTGTATCGACCTATGGGATGCCGGGTAAAATGTGGCCAGAAATAAAAACCGAAAAAGATCTGTATATAGAACTTTCAAAAATCAAAGCAAATGGCATCGCGCTGCATCGCGCCGACTCAGACATTATTGGCATTGGCGCGCCTGTTTATAAAAAAGACAAGGTGGTCGCCAGCATAGGCGTGTATTTGCCTGAAACGAGGTTCAAAAACAAGGTGCGTAATATGATCCTTGCCGAATTGAAAAAAACGACCGAACAGACCAGCAAAGCGTTATCTAAAACAAATTAGAAACGCCGGGGCCGACGCATTATATAAAACGGGACAACCTATCCATATCCTAAAAAAATACCTGTATTTTGCCTTTGTCCGCCGGGCATAACCGGCAGGCAAATTTTATGGAAAACATTCACACCTTTCTGCAACTACTGTTCTTCAGCGTCATTGCCTTGTTTCCCGTGGTCAACCCCATTGGAACAGCTTTTATTATAAGTCCCTATTTCAGCGGACTGAGCAACCGGGAAAAAAAAGCGGCCGTCAAGAAGATCACGCTCTATGCCTTCTGTATCTGCGCGATCACCCTGTTCGTCGGACGCTGGATACTGGAGATATTCGGATTATCAATACCCATTATCCAGCTGGCGGGCGGCATCATGATCTGTAAAATAGGCTGGGAATCGCTTGCCGACGATAAGGAGCCTGCGCATCCCGCGGCCGGCGATGCGCGGAGCAGCGGCTACGACAGCATCCGGGGAAAGCTGTTCTACCCCATCGCCTTTCCCGTTACGGTTGGCGCCGGGACCATTTCCGTGCTTTTCACCCTAAGCGTGCACAGCGCTAACGCCGGCATCAGGAATTATTTCATCAATACGGGCGCGGTGCTGCTGGCCGTGGTCTGTATCTGCATCCTGATCTATATCTTTTACCTCAACACCCGAAGGATCGTCCAGTTCCTCGGGTCGGACGGCGAAAAGATCATAAACAGGGTATTTTCTTTCCTGATCTTCTGCGTGGGTTTGCAGATCGCCGTATCGGGCATCAAATCGCTGGTCGCCGCCCCGTCGGTATGATCGTTCCCCGCCTGCTTCCCCCGCAGCAGTAGATGGCAAACGGGATCCTGGCATCGTAACGCTTATTAAAAGATCGTCCTTGCGACAGATGGCAATCTCTTTATGAAAAGATCATATTTGATACTGCATACCGCAGTGATCCTCGCCGGCTTTACCGGCATATTCGGCAAGCTCATTTCTCTCAATGAAGGACTGCTGACCTGGTACCGGGTATTCTTCTCATTTATCTGGCTGTTCTTTATCCTAAAGATCTTTAAGATCGATGCCTCGCTGCCCCTGGGGCAAAAGACCGAGCTTGCAAAAATCGGCATGCTGATCACCATTCATTGGGTATTTTTTTACGGAAGCATCAAGTATTCCAATATTTCCATCGGCGTGGTTTGCTACAGCCTGACCAGTTTCTTCACAGCAGTCTTTGAACCGCTTATCAACAGGAAGAAATTTGCTGTTACCGAATTCCTGTTAAGCGCGCTTACCCTGTTGGGCATTGCGCTGATCTTTCATTTCGACTCTTCGTATCAACTGGGTATTTCGCTGGGGGTGATTTCTGCCGCCTTTGCAGCGTTGTATACCATTTACAATGAGCGTCTCGTCAAAGTTTACGATAGTAAGCTGATCAATTATTATCAAACGATCGGGAGAACCAGCCGATATATGCGATCATCATTGCATTCCTGTTTTTTGACGAAGGCAGGCAGGTCAATCTGTCGTTTTATATCGGTCTGTCATTTGTCGCCGCTTCGGTCATTTTGCAAACCCTTATCTCGCAAAAGAAGAACAGGCGGAGCTAACCGGGAAAAACCATTCCCCGGCAATATTTATTTTTTCGGAGGCCCGGTCATAATTTTCCATATTATTCTATATATTGTCTGAATAATCTTAACTTATTCCTCACAGCAATATTGCCATAATCAATCAATCTAACGTCAATGACCAGCGACATTAATAGAAGCGCGCTATTTAACGGAAGTTGTTTCGCCCTGATCACTACAGCCTTTACTTTCGCCATCAGGGCTGGCATCCTGCCCCAACTGGGCGAAGAATTTAACCTTACTGCCCAGCAACTTGGGTTTATTAACTCCATGTGGTTTCTCGGATTCCCTATTTCAATGATCATAGGGGGGATGGTTTATCATAGTTTCGGGCCTGCAAACATCATGCGCGTGGCTTTTGTAGCCCATAGCCTTGGCATACTCCTGACCATTTATGGCGGAGGGTATACGCTTCTGCTTATTTCTACCCTGTTTATCGGATTCGGTAACGGATGTACGGAAGCCGCCTGTAATCCCATGATCGCAGATATGTACTCGGATGGAAAAATGAATAAAATGCTGAACAGGTTTCACATGTGGTTCCCCGGCGGTATTGTGATCGGAAGCCTGGTCTCCAAGTTTATGACCGATATGAATTTTAGCTGGCAGAGCCAGATATGGGTGCTTATGATCCCTACGATCATCTATGCCATTTTATTTTATGGCAAAACATTCCCCAAACCTCATGTGACCGGAGTCACCTCGCTTGCCGAGAATTTCAAGGCGATGGGAACCCTTCCTTTCATCTTTTTATTTTGCTGTATGGCCCTGACCGCCATCACGGAATTCGGTCCCCAGCAATGGGTAGGCCTCGTCATGAGCAATAGCGGCGCCAGCCCGATGCTGATCCTGGCCCTGGTAACCGGATTGATGGCCGTTGGCCGGTATTTCGCGGGACCTGTTGTGCAAAAACTCGGACAGACCGGCATATTATTGATCTCAGCCATTTTTGCAGCAATAGGCATTTATTTGTTCAGCGTGGTTACAGGCCCTCTCGCTTATGTAGCGGCCGTATTTTTTGCCATGGGCGTTTGTTATTTCTGGCCGACCATGGTGGGCGCAGTGGCTCAGCGGGTTCCGCTTAGCGGCGCGCTGGGCATGTCTATTATCGGCGGGGTAGGCATGTTCTCCAGTTCAATCTTTCAACCGATCATCGGTAGATGGATCGATAAAGCCAGGGCAGATAGCGCGCTGCAGGGATTGTCCGGAGATGCGCTGGAACTGGCGGCTGGCCAGGAAACCCTTGCAAAGATGGCTTCCTTCCCCCTTATTCTCATTGTGTTGTTTCTGATCTTTTTCTTCTGGCAGAAAAAGGCAAATCCCCGCACAGCCGCCGCAGCGCATTGATCTACGGTGAGCAACGCTTTGTAAATGTCTAACGACGACGTGGAAGCGATATAGTAAGGTGATGCATTAATAAACCGTACCCGGGAAAGGCAGGCCCGACCAGGGCCCGAAAACCAAAGAACGATCAAACAGATAAAGACCGGCAGAAGAGCGATCTTCCTGCCGGTCTTGTTTTATGGCTGCTAAGCCAACTTCAACAATGCCGGAATAAAATACCTACCGTATCGCAAACAACCTGCTGATATGACCCGGCGGCCGGCATACCGCCCTTCAAAGCCATACGGCAATACGCTTGACAATGGCTTTTCTTGATTTTTGTCATCATTTTGCTAAAGATCGTTTAAACAGCCAGATAAAAAGTATATTGAAACCTCTAATACCTGTTGACATTCCCGTAAAACAACAATTCCGGAAAACCTCTCCCAATACCATTTCCTAAGAAAGTCCGCCAGGATGCTGATCCTTATGAATAACCCCGAACATTTCATTTCCGTATCCGTCTCTCATGTATTCATTCCTCATAAAAGAAGGGTTAACAATAATCCCGCCAACTACTTATGTCACACATGTATAAATCCTACCGGTTATCCCTAATCGCCATTGCCCTGCTTGTCTTCTCTTTTGGCGTCAATGCACAAACATTTAATAATGTCACCCCGCTAACGCCGACGTCCACCTCGGTATCGGCCGCAACCGGCGAGAAACCTCAGTCTAAGGTTTGGACCTACGACGGAAAATGGTTTGCCGTTTTCGCCTCCGGGGGCAATACCATTCTTTACCGGCTTGACGGAACCAGCTGGACCAATATACTAACGGTAGCTTCAGGAAACAGTCATGCAGACTGCAAAGTGGTTGGCAACCTCACGCATATCCTCGTATATAAGGGCGTATCCTCCTCGCTGGTATCCCTCGAATATGTTCCTGCTACTTCAACCTACCAGCTATGGTCAATCCGCCCATCAGCGACGGCAATAACCCTGGATGCTTCCGTCGAAACCGCAACCATAGACGTGGATGAGAATGGCAGGATGTGGCTGGCTTCCGATGGATCAAATACCGTTAATGTAAGATGGAGCGATGCGCCTTATAGTAGCTGGAGCGGCCCGGTTGTCATTGCTAACAACATTAATTCCGATGATATTTCCGCTATTATCGCCTTACCCGGATCACCCGGAAAGATAGGCGTGTTATGGTCTAACCAATCTTCCGCCGTAAAACGATTTGGTTTCAAAACGATCCCGGTCGACGCCGATCCCTCCATCCCCGGCAACTGGTCTGCCGATGAAGTCCCCGCTTCGCAATCTGCCATAGATTTTGGCGTGGGCATGGCAGATGACCACCTGAACATGAAAGTAGCCAGCGATGGAACATTGTACTGCGCCGTCAAAACAAGCTACGACAATGCCGCCTATCCTACGATCGCTTTATTGGTGAGGCGACCTTCAGGCGTTTGGGATGACCTGTATAACGTGACAACCGGCGGCACCCGGCCGATCGTCATTTTGAACGAGACCCTCGGAAAATTAAAAGTGGTATATACTTCCTCCGAGTCGGGCGGTAATATTGTTTATAAAGAATCGTCTGCATCTACCATTTCCCTTGGCGCCCAGGCTGTTTTAATAACAGGATCCTACAATAACGCAACCAGCGCCAAACAAAACTACAGCGAGGACATCGTTATCCTGGCTTCCAGCGGATCGCAGGTAGTGGGCGCCCTGGCGTCGGACAATAATCAGCCGCCTGTCATCCCCGCCGCGCCCACGCTGGAATCCCCTGCCAACGCCGCTACCGGAATAGTTATCCCTCCTACCCTTTCATGGAACAGCGTGCCCGAAGCGGATTCGTATCATATACAGGTTGCGCTGACAAATGATTTTAACGCTCCCGTATACAATCAAAGCGGCATTACTGCCAATTCAGTCTCGCCCGGAGGCCTGCTCAGCAATACGCAATATTATTGGAGAGTGAGCGCCTCCAATGCCGCCGGCGCGGGGGAATGGTCTTCCATCAGAACTTTCAGTACGATAGAAGGCCAGCCCAGTTCGCTTGTAGCCCATTGGACGATGGAAGAAGCAAGCGGACCGACGCTGATCGACGCATCGGGTAACAACAATAACGCAACCATCGTTGGCGATGTCGTGAGAACCGCAGGCATTATGGGGCAGGCCATCAGCCTGGATGGTTCCGGCGACTATGCTACGGTAGACCATTCCGCTTCTCTAAACATGTCTACCGCCATCACGCTCGCCGCATGGATCAAACCGGAAATACAGGGAACGCAACGAATCATTTTTAAGGTCAGCGGGTCGACAGGCTATGAATTGTTTCTTGCCAACCCTAACCCGCAGCAGTTTTCGGTTCGTTTTAACGGAAACGCCTCGCTGAGGGTCAATTCTACCTCTTCTTATCTCGATTTCCTCAATACCTGGGTGCATGTCGCCGCCACCTATGACGGCGCCACGATCAGATTATATATCAATGGCCAACTGGAGAGCTCCCTGGCCAGCGTTTTTTCCATCGCTTCCAACACAAATAAACTCGGAATAGGAGCAACCCATACCGGCGCGGATGATTTTAAAGGAGGCATAGACGATGCGCGCATATACAACACCGCGCTTTCAGCGGCTCAGATCCAGGCGTTAATGGAAACTCCCCCCGCCGCGCCCGCGCTGCTATCGCCGGTAAACGGAGCGACCAATATCAACCTTAATCCAGCGCTAAACTGGCAGGCCCTTCCTGGCGGCGCCTCGTACCAGGCGCAGCTTTCTACCAGTTCCGATTTCAGCGCTATCGTTTATGACCAGGCAGGCATCGGGTCTCCCTCTGCTGAACCCTCAGGCTTAACCGCCAATACGCTTTATTACTGGAGGGTGCGCGCCACAACCGGGTCGGAAACAAGCGATTGGTCGGAAACATGGAATTTTACCACCGGTTCATCGCCGGGCGGCAACTCCCTGGTAGGACGCTGGGAGATGGATGAACCAGAAGGCTCAACCTTTATTGACATTTCGGGCTATGATAACCATGGCGCCATCAATAGTGGATCCCCGGTGCGGGTACCCGGAAAATCAGGACAGGCGCTTAGCGTCAATGGCAGTCAACATATCATCGTCCCGGACGCCGCTTCCCTGGATATCTCCGACAAGATCAGCCTTTCCGCCTGGATCAGGCCGACTACGACCGGAACCCAATACATTATCAAGAAAGCCGTGCAAAGCGCTACCAACGGTTATGAGCTTGCGCTGGCAAACAGCGGAAAAGTATTCTTCCGGTTAAATCAGCAGACAAGCGGTAACGATTTAAGAATAGATTCCGAGACCGATTATCCCAGCGACGGAAATACCTGGATGCATATCGCCGCGACGTTTAACGGAACAATACTCAAATTGTATATTAACGGCGTATTGGAAGCAGAAAAAACCGTTGCGTTAACAACCATCAGCTTAAACGATCTGCCGCTCGCCATCGGCGCCCAAAGCAATGGAACGGTATCTTTTAATGGCGCGATCGATGATGCGCGCGTGTATAATACTGCGCTTTCAGGGGCTGAAATACTCGCCTTAACAATACCTGCTCCCGTGCTGCTATCGCCGCTGCATAATGCAACGGGAGTTGCTGTTTCCCCTCAACTGTCCTGGAACGCATCAGACGGAGCGGTTTCTTATCAGGCGCAGGTTTCCACGGCGGCTGATTTTTCGACTACCGTATATGATGAAAATCTTACGCAAACTAACGCCGATGTATCAGGGCTTCTGAACAGCTCGGTTTACTATTGGAGGATTGGCGCCATAGACGCATCGGACATCATACGCTGGTCTGAAACGCGAAGCTTTACCACCGCCGATGCAGCGCCAACAACCAATGATAACGGCCCCGGATATTCGTTATATTTTGACGGATCGAATGATTATATAACCATCCCCGACAACGACAACCTCGACCTTACCCTTCACCTTACCATGGAGGGTTGGATAAAACCAGCGAAAGCGGCCACCCAACGACTGATTCGCAAAGCAACGCATGATTCGGTCAATGGTTATGAATTATCCCTTTCATCGCCTACGGCCGATCAAAAGCAGAAATTTTTTGTACGCTTCAATCAGCAATCCAGCGGTGAAAGCCTAAGGGTTAATTCGGTGACAGAATACGAGGTCGGCGCCTGGGCGCATGTTGCTGCTACCTATGACGGCGCCGTGATAAATTTATACGTAAATGGCATTTTGGAGTCTTCGAAAGCGGCGACTGCCCCGGTCAATATCAATACCTTGCCCTTAACGTTCGGCGCACAGATTACAGGAACCGAGTACCCGTTTGAAGGAGAGTTGGATGAGATCAGGATATGGAACATCGCCCGAACCCAGGAGGAGATCCGGAGCGATATGAACAGGCGACTGACCGGCAATGAACCGGGGCTGGTTGGATACTGGCGCTTTAATGAAACGCAGGGCCCGACTGTATATGATCAGACAACCAACCAGCATAACGGCGTCATGACCAATATGGATCCCGCTACCGCAAAACGCTGGAGCGGCGCAGCGGTTGGCGAGGTTTCCGTAAACGACTATGATTTGGCCGAAGGATATAACGCGTCCCTTTCCCATCCGGATGGAGACCATATCAGCGTTACCGCCACAGCAGGATCCATCAACGGCCTTCAGGTTTACCTGGCAAATGATGAGCCGGTAAGGGAGGGGTCCACAATTCCTGACGAATACAGCGTCTTGTCTCCCCGTTACTGGGGCGTAAAACTGATTGGCACAGACGATCCCGCCTATACGCTAACCTACAACTATGAAGGCCATCCGGATATTATTGATGAAAGAACGCTCAGGCTTCTGAAGAGATCGGATCATTCCGACGGCAACTGGATAGATGCGGAGGCAACGCTTAATATGACCGATAAGACATTGGCTATCACCGGGGCCGTCGGAACCGAATATGTTCTCGCCAGCTCCAATGCAGCCTTGCCGATAACCCTGGGTCCGTTTACCGCAAAAACAAGCGGCAAAAACATCCTGGTGCAATGGCAAACAACAATGGAATCGAACAATGCCGGATTTTACCTGGAACGTTCAACAGATGGAATCCATTTTTCCAACCTGGCTTTTATTCCCTCAAAAACCAGCGACGGCAACAGCGTATCGAATCTTTTCTATAGTTACACAGATGTATCCCCCGTCTCCGGCGCCAACTATTACCGCCTGAAGCAGGAAGATCATGACGGCGCGGTCAATTACAGTCCCGTCGTTTCCGTAAGATTGAATAAGGATATCATTAACACGCTCGGCATTTATCCTAACCCTGTAACAAATGAAATGATGAACGTTTCATTCCAATCGGGTATTTCCGCCGCTGTGGTTTTGTCCGTTACCGATTTATCGGGAAGAATGCTAAGCCATCGTTCAGTAGCAATACGCCCGGGCGAAAACGTTACACAGATCAATACGGGTTCGTTGAAACCCGGCTTATACCTGTTAAGGCTGACCACGCCCGGGAATGGAAAATCATTTATTCGTTCATTTATTAAACAATAATAGCCAGACTGAAACAATCAACAAGGATCTTCAGGTAGGATTTTGCCTTCGGTTATTTTCCGATCCTGTATAGCCGTCCCTCATCGGTAACGGCATACAACGCGCCATCCTTGCCCTGGGCGATGTCCCGGAAACGCTGAGACTCTCCCGCCAGCAACCGTTCTTCCCCTACCACCTTGTTATGCTCTATTACCAACCGGGCAATATGCGAACCGCTCAAAGCGGCGACAAAAAGGTTGTTTTTCCATTCCGGAATATCGTCGGCATCATAGAAAGTAATTCCGCTGGGAGAGATCACCGGATCATAATAATAAACCGGTTGTTCCAGTCCTTCCTTTTGCTGGATAGCGTCCCCTATCAGGGCGCCGCTATATTCAATGCCGTAAGTGATGATTGGCCAGCCATAATTTTTCCCCGGCTCGACACGATTGATCTCATCTCCTCCCCTGGGACCGAATTCCGCGTCCCAAAGATCGCCGGTGACCGGGTGGAATGCAAGCCCCTGCACATTTCTATGCCCATAAGAATACAACTCCGGGCGGGCGCCGGGCGTGTTTTCAAAAGGATTTCCAGGCGCAGGCTTGCCCTCGGTAGTGATGCGAATGATCTTTCCCAAAGCGCTGTTCAACTCCTGGGCCTGCGGCCTGGCCTCAATAATGGAGCGTTCGCCGGTGCTGAAAATAATATTGCCTGTTTTATCGAAAAGAATTCTTGAGCCGTAGTGCAGGTTGCTGTTAAAAGCGGGCGTGGCGCGGTAGATCACCTGCGCCTGCTCTATTGTCTTTTCATCGGTCGACAACCGGCCCTTGGCCAATGATGTCAGGTTTCCCTGGGGCGTAGCTTCGGAAAACGCCCAGTACACCATACGGTTATCGTTAAACGAAGGATCGATCGCCAGTCCCAGCAAGCCGCCCTGGCCAGCCGGATTGACCTTCGGAAGCCCCTTGATCGCTTCACCCAGGGTTCCGTCCTGAGCGGCAATGCGCATAACGCCTCCCTTTTCAGTGATCAAAAACCTGCCGTCCGGTAAAACCGCGATCCCCCATGGCCTGGTCAGCCCTTCGCTCAATACCCTTCCTGTATAGGCGGTAGCGGTTTTAACTCCGCCAATCCGGGTCTGCCCCGCAAAAGCGGGTTTATATTTTGTATTCGGAGCCTGGGTTTCCACCGGCGCCAGGGCGGTGTCGCCGGCTGGTCCCCCGCCATTATTGCTCTTTACAGAAGAATTGCATGATACTGCCATTAGCGCCATTCCGGTCGCCAATCCAAACAGGATTTTATTCATAAATAATGTATTAGAGACTGTAAACTTAATTAAAATCCCCTGAAATACGCCGATACCCCAGAAATGTATGGGTCCATTTTGAATTCTATCCCAGGCTAAGCCAAACCTCAAAACCAAAATTCACTATCCTCGAAATGCTCAACTTGCAAATAACGCCCCGGTTCCCCTTGTCTATCATACCATGCGGTATACAAAGCTTAATCGCCATAATTCTTCCTTGGACGGATCTTGCAGATAGAATGAAAAATAATAAGATTTACTACTCCTTATCGCGCGTTTTCCAGCGACCTGCCAAATAAGAAAATCATTTACGAAAACGGGAAAACTTAAGCTAAGCGCCTTAGACGCACCCGCAAAACACATAGCTTCGCAAAAAATTTAAGGGATCGGCTATCGCATACAGATCTATCTTTTACCTCTGAGGAGATTAGTCGCCTGATTCACAAGAAAAAAGCGGTTTCGTAGCTGTTAAAATGCAATTCACCAGATTTTTTTTGCCGGCAATCATTGTGCTTTTGTTCTCGTATGAAACTGGGGCCCAAACAACCGGCGCCAGCATCAAGGGGAAAATTACCGAATTGAACGGGCAAGCCCTCCCCCATGCCAACATTTCTATTGACTCTCTGAATATCAATATCATATCAGATATTAACGGATACTATACATTAAATAACCTACCGCGGGGCGCGCACAACATCAAGGTCGAGCATGTCGGATATAAGCCGGTAACCCGGCGGATCACTGTTTCAGACAAGATCAAATCGGTTTCCACCCTTGATGTTATACTCGAGGAAGAGGCGAGAACGCTCCAGGAAGTAGAGATACAGGCAAAGACGCAGGCAGAAAAGATCAGGGAATCCGGCTATAGCGTCAATGTGATCGAAACCCAGGCGGTCCAGGACAGAGAGGTAACCCTCAACCAATTGGTGTCCCGCTCGCCCGGCATACGGGTACGGGAAAGCGGGGGGCTGGGCTCTAGCGCCAACTACTCACTCGACGGCATGTCGGGCCGCTCGGTTCGGTTTTTTATTGATGGAATTCCACTGGATCGTTTTGGCGCGGCATATGGCATCAACAATTTTCCGGTGAACCTGATCGACCGGATCGAGATCTACAAAGGCGTGGTGCCCCCGCAGTTCGGCAGCGACGCGCTGGGCGGCATCATCAACCTAGTGACAAAAACGAAAAAACAAAAATACCTGGACGCCTCCTATAGTTACGGCTCATTCAATACGCACCGCGCGGCATTGAGTACCCGTTGGGTGCACGACCGTTCCAATTTTTATGTAGATGCGCAGGCTTTCCACAACTATTCCGACAATAATTACTGGGTATGGGGCAAGGGAGTGGAAGTAGACGGAGGCGGAGGAAGGGCGATCGGCATTAAGACAAGACGTTTTCATGACGACTATCGTTCAAGCTCAGGCAAATTAGGGTTCGGGTTCTTTGACAAAAAATGGGCCGACCAGTTCCAGGTGAATATGATAGCCGCGGGCAGTTTTAGCGAACTGCAAACGCGGACTACCATGGCCTCTGTGGTGGGAGAAGCGACACGGAGCGACAACTCCTATGCGCCCTCTCTTTTTTACGCTAAAAGAAAACTGTTTGGAACCGCGCTGGATGCAACACTATATAGCTCGGTCAGCTTCCAAAAAACCAGAACAGTGGATACCAGTTCCAGGATATACAATTGGTTGGGCGCCGTAGTGAGCGAACATCCCAACAGCAGCGAATTGGGAAGCGGTAACAATGGAAAATCATTATTAACGCTGGACGCGACGAACTGGTTTCAGCAGGTTAACCTATCATACTTGCTGCATGACAACCATAGAATATTCCTCAACTATACCTTTGATCGCACCAACCGGGACGGCGAGGATCCCTTTATCGGCTCCCGAACCGCTTCTTATGTAGACCCTCAGTACCTTCAAAAACAGATCGCCTCTCTGGCCTACGAACTAAAAACCGGCCCTCTTCTTTCACACTCTTTCTGGGTAAAAAACTATGATCTTTCCGTATCTATGGTGCGGGAGCGGTATATCACGGATTCCCTCGGCTATCGGCCGGTAGCATCCTCTGAGACAGGATACAGCAATAATCTCGGTTATGGATATGCATTAAAATATGATCTAAGCGATCGCACGCTGCTAAAATTCTCCGTTGAAAAGGCCTACCGGCTGCCGGATGCGACAGAAATATTAGGAGATGGTTTATTTACGAGGGCTAACCCGGACCTTAAACCGGAGCAGAGCTTTAATTTCAATATGGGGGCGTTCTTTAAGAATATCCAGCTTAGTGATAAAAGTAAACTGAATGTTGAACTTGCCGTATTCTTCCGGAATGTCAGCAATCAACTCCTATATCTGCTGCAGGGAACTCTCGGCGCAGGGAGGTATCAAAATGTAGCTAAAGTAAAAAGTTATGGCGCATCGGTGGATGCAATGTACCGGTATGGCGAACGGTTAAGTATAAAAGGCAATGCGACCTATCAGCAACCCCGCGACTGGAACGAATTTATCGGTAGCAGTCGAAACCTTACTTATCGCGATCTGCTTCCCAATACTCCTTTTTTTATGTCTAACGGGGAGTGTTCTTATGCCGTTCCGAATTTCCTGAGGAAGCAGGCGGAGCTTTCTTTATTCTGGGAAACGCAATACGTGCAGAAGTTTTACTTGAACTGGCCCAGCCTGGGCAATCAAAATAAGGCCGACATCCCTACCCAACTCGTGCATAGCCCCGGCATTTCTTACTCGATGGAATCGGGAAAATACAATATGAGCATCGGGTCGCAAAATATTTTTAATGAACAGGTCTATGACAACTACCTGCTGCAAAAGCCAGGCAGGTCATTTTATATTAAACTAAGGGTCTTAATTAAATAAACAGCAATTATGTTAAAAGCAATGAAAAACAGACATTCTATTCGATGGGCCGGCGCACTACTATGCGCTTTTGTTCTGATGAATTCGTGTAAAAAGAGCGGGGATACGCCGCCGCCGCCGGAACAAGAGTCCGCATACTCGTTAGGCGTTCAGATAGGAAGCGTCAGCTATATCCTGCCCACAACCGGCATTAAGGAAGGAACCGTGAGCCCTGTAGGCCACGGCGTGGAAGTTCCGGGCAATGAACTGATCCAGTCGGGTAACTATATTTACTTCTTTTCGCGCAGCGAAAAGAAATTCTATCAATTTGAGCTGAAGGCCGACGGCACGATTCAGGAAAAAGGATCTTTACTGATAACCTCCTATATCTCCGATCGCGCTTATTCGCAGAACCTGATCGATGCCAACACGATTTTGATCATCGATCCATTAGTTTGGGGCGAGCCGACGGTAAAATGGCTTACCATCAAGATACCTGAGTTTACGATTACGGCAAGCGGCTCCTTTGACCTGCCTACATTCGAAAAAGAGCCTGGCGTAAACTGGAACGTTAACGTAGGAAAGGCCATATTACACGGGAACAAGATTGTGATGGGCAGCGTTTACTATGATTTTGTCGGGAATTATGCGCCCGGAACACATACCATAGTGATTGATTATCCTTCAATGACCAACCCTACAAAAGCTAGTTCCGACCAATCTACCGGGGAAATCGGTTACACCAATCAGCTCTTTGCAAAAACATCCACCGGAGATTTATACGTAGCCGCGTACAGAGGACCTTACGGTCCGCCCAGCGACGATAACGTCAAAGGGTTCATCCTGAGAATGAAAAGTGGAGAATTCGCTTTTGACGACAGCTATTTCTTCGACGTGTCAGCCGAACTGGGCGAACCCACGCAGGTGATGCAATTAAACCACCTGGAAGGACAGTTCGCCATGGCTATGCTTTTTAATACTAACGACATGCCTACCTGGGGAGACCTAGATAATGANNTCATCGCGTCTGGCAAGGTATCCGTTGATCAGTCCCGGAAAATACATTAGCTTCTTCAAAAGTATAGCCAATAACAAAACCCATGTATTGGAAATCGATTATAACGGCGGCGCCAATGCATTTACTATCGGGAAACAAATAGAAGGCGATGGCGTAAATGGCATCTCCATAGCACAACACCCTTCTGAGTAGTTTAATGAAGCGAAAGCAGTTATTCAAAAGATACATCAGGACAATTCACCTCTGGCTCGGTCTAACGACCGGGCTGGCGGTGTTTATTGTAAGCATTACCGGGGCGATATATGTTTTCCAGGAGGAAATAAATTTATTGCTCCAGGCCGGCGTATATAAAAATGTGGAACCGGAAGACAAACCGCTGCTTTCTCCGCTGGCCGTTAAGGAAAAAGCCGAAGATTTTTTTCAGCAGCGCATTATCTACATGAACGCTACGGTCTATCCCAAAGGAGACAGGGCCACGATCGTATGGGCCCGGGATAGCGCGAGAAAGTATACCGCGATCGTTCAAAACCCTTACTCAGGGGAAGTCATACACAGCTACCCTTATAATGTTAACTTCTGGGCCATTATCCTGGGATTGCATACTCATCTGCTGATACCCAATATCGGGAGTCATATCGTGAATATCAGCACCCTGGTATACATCATTATGATCATTTCAGGAATAATACTATGGTATCCCAAACGAAAAAAACACCTTAAACAACGGCTAACGATCAAATGGGGAACCTCGCCTAAACGCCTGAATTACGACCTGCATAATGTGCTCGGATTTTACATGTCCTGGGTAATTATTTTTGTCGTCCTATCCGGTTTGATCATCTCCTACGACTGGATGAAAAACAGCGCCTACTGGGTTGCTACGGGAGGGGGAAAAGCCGTGGCGCAGGAGCGCATTGTTTCTAACCCGCAGACTGACGCCGTAAAGTTAACTGACAATGCCGGGAAAAGCCTGGACTCCATTATCTCAGCGTACAAAAACCTGGATAACTACTTCCTGGTTTATGCCATCAAAGAAAACGACTACCATCAATTAACCCTGAATACCAAAGACGGATTTTTTTATAACCGGCACGACTATTACGCCATAGACCAATACACCGGAGATATCCTGAAGAAAGACCTGTGGGAAAACAAGAATAGTGGCGACCGGTTACTCGAAGCCAATCTCAATATCCATATCGGCGCAATACTAGGATTTCCCGGCAAGGTGCTGGCTTTTTTTGCCAGTTTAATTTCGGCAAGCCTGCCTGTTACCGGCTTCCTGATATGGAGAGGACGAAAAAAGAAACATAAAAAGCAA
>DEHV01000010.1 GCA_002352105.1 Chitinophagaceae bacterium UBA2791
AGCATCTAAGCGTGAAACCTTCCACAAGATGAATTTTCTTTTAAGGGCCGTAATAGACGATTACGTTGATAGGCTACAGATGTAAAGGTGGCGACATCAAAGTCGAGTAGTACTAATTGCCCGTACNNCGCCGAAGCCTTGGCGAAGGCGGATTACCTTTTTATGGTGGTTATACCGAGGGTGTTCACCTCTTCCCATTCCGAACAGAGCAGTTAAGTCCCTCATGGCCAATGGTACTGGATTTAGTTCCGGGAGAGTAGGTAGCTGCCATATTTATTTAAGCCTTTCAGTTTTTCTGAAAGGCTTTTTTTTTACCCCTCCCGATCGCTTATCTTAGCAACCAGATCCCGACAGCGCGTTTTTGACGCAATACCGCCCTGCATGGCGATCGCCGGGCAGAGACCATTGGCCTGAGATTGTCGCATGGGCTATAACGTTAGTTTTTAAATTTAAGATCCAATATCGGCCTTCTGCCGGAACGCGTCGGGTCGGATGACTGACCTGTTCGGCGTTTAAGGTCAGCGTCGCGCCTGCAGGGTTTTGTTCATCTTTTTTAATTTAATGTATATGCGCAAACTGTTATTGGCTCCTGTCTTAATGCTGCTTTTTTCCTTCCCCGTCAACGCCCAGGAATCGGGCTGGACAGGCCTTTTTGATGGAACAACATTGAATGGCTGGAAGAAACTAGCGGGTAATGCGGCATACCAGATAGAGAACGGCGTTATCATTGGCGTTACGGTTAGCAATGAACCCAATACCTTCCTGACAACGGAGAAAGAATATGGCGACTTCATCCTGGAAATGGAGGTCATGCTCCAGGATTCCACGCTGAACTCAGGCATACAGTTCAGAAGCCATTTTAACCCTGAGGCGAATAATGGCAAGGGCCGGGTCTACGGATATCAGTTTGAATTGGATCCCTCCTCCCGCAAATGGTTTGGCGGCATCTACGACGAAGCGCGCCGCGGCTGGCTATATCCGCTTAGCCTTAACCCGCTGGGCGGAAACGCGTTTAGACCCGGCGTCTATAATAAGGTGCGGATCGAATGCGTGGGGAATATTATCCAGACCTTTGTCAATGGCCAGCAAACAGCCTGCCTTATCGACGACGAAGACGCTAGCGGATTTATTGCGCTGCAGGTGCATGGTATCAACAAGGCCGAACAGGAAGGAAAAAAGATCTATTGGAAAAATATCCGGATCAAAACAGATAAGCCAACTCTTACCCCTACGGCGAAAAAAATATATGTCGTTAACCTGGTCCCGAATAATCTCTCTTCCATAGAAAAGAAAAACGGATGGCGTTTATTGTTCGACGGAAAATCTGCCAAGGGATGGAAGAAAGCGTATGGCAAGGGATTCCCCGAGAAAGGATGGGCTATTAAGGATGGCGCGCTTACCGTACAGAAATCAGATGGAGGCGAATCGACCAATGGCGGCGATATTGTAACGGAAGATAAATTCCATGCGTTTGATTTTACATTCGACTTCAAAATAACCCCGGGCGCAAACAGCGGCGTAAAATATTTTGTGACCCTTTCCGAAAACAATAAGGGCTCCGCGATCGGCCTTGAATACCAGGTACTGGACGACAAAGCTCATCCCGACGCTAAACAAGGCGTCAACGGCAACAGGACCCTGGCATCGCTGTACGACCTGATCCCCGCGAACAAGACCGAAAGATTTGTCAATCCCCCGGGGCAGTGGAACCGCGGCCGCATCATCGTTTATCCCGATAACCATGTGGAGCATTACCTGAATGGCATGAAAGTGCTGGAATATGAGCGCGGCTCTAAAGCGTTTCGCGACCTGGTGGCCGTTAGCAAGTACAAGATCTGGAAGAATTTCGGCGAAGCGGAGAAAGGGTATCTGCTCTTACAGGACCATGGCGATGAAGTGAGCTTCAGAAGCCTTAAGGTCAGGGAACTTCGTTAGGATATATCTATCGCGGAATTATTTGCCCGGCTATTGGAAGGCGATAGCCTGTAGCACGCCGATCGCGGGTCTTCCTGTACGGATCATCGGCGTATAAAATCAATACTTGTATTTATCCCCCCAGAGATTTTTTAGGAATCTTCTCAGCTCCTCTTCCCTGGGGTTTTTGCCGGGGACATAAAAAGAGGAACCTGAAAGTTTTTCCGGTAAATATTCCTGCCTGGAGAAATTCTTATCATAGCTATGCGAATATTGATAACCCTTGCCGTAATCCAGGTTTTTCATCAGCCGGGTAGGGGCATTCCGAAGATGCAGGGGCACAGGCAGATCGCCGTGATCTTTTACGGCGGTCAACGCATTGTTGATCGCTTCATATGCGGCATTGCTTTTTGGCGACGAGGCGAGGTAGGTGGCGCACTGCGAAAGAATGATCCTCGACTCCGGGTAACCGATCTTGTTAACCGCTTCAAAAGTAGCGTTGGCCATCACCAGGGCGGTAGGATTGGCGTTGCCGATATCCTCGCTCGCCAGGATGACCAACCTGCGGGCAATAAATTTTACGTCTTCGCCGCCCGCGATCATGCGGGCGAGCCAGTATACGGCGGCATTTGGGTCGCTGCCGCGGATAGACTTTATAAAAGCGGAGATGATATCGTAATGCTGCTCGCCGCTTTTATCATAAAGCGTTATTCGTTGTTGCGCAATCTCCATTACTTTTTCATCGGTGATCTCGATAGGAGAAGAAGGATCGGTTGCGAGCGTCGTCACGACGATCTCTAACAGGTTGAGCAGCTTACGGGCATCGCCCCCGGATATGGCGATCAGCGCTGTTGTTTCCTTTAATTCGATGGACAGCTTGTTCAATAGCTCGTCTTTTTCTAAAACAGTCCTTAGCAGTTCGTTAAGATCCGCCTCCGACAAGGGTTTGAGTACGTATACCTGGCAGCGGCTGAGCAGGGCGCTATTGACTTCAAAAGACGGATTTTCGGTAGTGGCGCCAATCAGGGTGACCACGCCTTTTTCCACCGCGCCTAGTAATGCGTCTTGCTGTCCCTTGTTGAAGCGGTGTATTTCGTCAATAAAAAGAATGGATTTCTCCTGGCTTTTGGATTGCTCAATAACCTCCCTGATTTCTTTAACGCCGGAGCTAATGGCGCTAAGCGTATAAAAAGGGACCTGCAGGGTATGCGCGATAATGTTGGCGATCGTGGTTTTTCCCGTGCCCGGGGGACCCCATAGGATCATCGAGGGAACTTTCCCCTGTTCTATAGCGGTGCGTAAGATGCTGCCCTTCCCTGCAAGATGTTCCTGTCCTGAAAGCTCATCCAGGTTTGTTGGCCGCATGCGTTCGGCAAGAGGTATATTCGAAATAGACATAAAGGATAAAACTGAACGATAAACTCATACAATGTACGATGTTATCTGCCCCTTACTCTGTTTTTTCCAGCGAAAGAATAAAGGATTGGATCTTATTGAAAGAATCGGTTAATGATTCTCCGTTCCATCCATCATGTCCTTGACCAGGATAGACTACCAGCGAATTGGTCACGTTCAGCTCATCTAATTTTTGTTGCAGGGCGTTGGCATGCGCCAGGGGAACCACATTGTCGGCGTCGCCATGCAATAACAGGGTGGGCGCCGAGGAAGCTGAAACATAGTGGATGGGGCTTGATTCCTGATATATGGTTGGATTTTGTTGAGGCGTAAAACCGGTTATGTTTCTAAGCACGGAGGGAAGCACAAGATACAGATCGGCAAGATTTGGCGGACCGTAAAAAGATACTATGCCTTTGGGTCTTACGATATCCGGGTGCTTATATGCCTGTAATAAAGCAAGATGAGCGCCCGCGCTTATCCCGAGAAGGATCATATCGGAAGAGATGGTATAGCTGGTCGCTTTTTCTTTGAGAAAGCCAATAGCCGATTTGATATCGTTTTCCTGCGTGGGAAACAGATTGTTCGGATTGTCGACGAGCCGGTAGTTAAGATTTGCTATAGCGTAGCCGGGCAAACGATTTTTAAATTCGGTTACATAGTTGTCAAAGTCCGATTTATCGCCGGCTCTCCATCCCCCGCCATGAATAATAACGATCAGGCGCGTCTGTTGGCTTCTGCCGGCGGGCAGATATACATCCATTATTTGCTGGTCATTGGCGCCATAATGAACATTGGTCAGCGTACTGTCGCGCAATGGCGGCTTGGGCAATGGAGAAGGAGAAGGCTGAAGTCCCCCGCTTTTGTTACATCCGCCGACAATCAGGCCGGCGCCTAACATCAAGAAAAAAAAGCCTCTCATTGATTCACACAAAATTACATTAAGGCAATAATACCGTTGTTTAGCCAGCAAAAGGCATGCCGCTTAACGGTCGCAAAAATAAGAAGATGCCGCGAAAATCAGTTTAACTTTTTAATATAACGGCGAAGCGCTGATGTAAACATATGGCTATCAGTTTATATAAGTCCGGCTGGACTCTACGATCGTTAATGCGACAGGTTAAAAAGGCAGCGTTGATTTATTTTTAACTCGTTTTTTGATTTTACCGGTTAATGACGGTTGCCGGGAGCCCTAAGCGATATTTGCCGCATCTGCAAGGCAGGCCTTCCTGCGATATTAATCTACGTTGAGCCTGATTCCCAGTTCATCCAATTGTTTGTCGTCGATCTCCGAAGGAGCATCCAGCATAACATCCCTTCCGCTGTTGTTTTTAGGGAAGGCGATAAAATCGCGGATGCTCTCGCTGCCGCCAAGAATAGCGCAAAGGCGGTCAAAACCAAAGGCAATTCCGCCATGAGGAGGCGCGCCGTATTCAAAAGCGCCCAGCAGGAACCCGAATTTATGCAGCGCTTCTTCTTTGGACATGCCCAAGGCAGAGAACATTTTTTCCTGGAGATCGCGTTGAAATATCCTGATGGAGCCGCCGCCGATCTCGTTGCCGTTCAACACCATATCATATGCGTTGGCCTTAATGCCCGCATAAGGGTGCTGCAGGTAAGCTGCGGCGTTTTCAATGACCGGCGAATGACTGATCATGATATCGATATGTTCCGGCTTGGGAGACGTGAATGGGTGATGCCTGGCTACCCACCGGTTTTCTTCTTCGGCATATTCAAATAAGGGGAAATCAAGCACCCACAATAGCTTAAAATCATCTTTCTTCCGCAAGCCCGCGCGCTGTCCCATTTCCAGCCTGAGCTCGCTGATGGCTTTACGCGTTTTTTCTTCTGGTCCTGCCAGGATCAGCACAAGATCGCCCGCGCCGGCGCCGCAGGCTTCGGCTATCCCTTTTAGTTTTTCTTCGCTGAAAAATTTGTCTACGCTGCTTTTATATGAACCGTCGGCGTTGCACCTGATAAAGACGAGGCCCTTCATGCCTATTTGCGGGCGTTTGACCCATTCCGTTAATTCATCGGTTTGCTTGCGGGTGTAGGAAGCCGCTCCCGGAACGGCGATGGCCAGCACGGTCTCTGCATCGTCAAACACGGCAAAGCCGCTACCGGCGATCAGTTCGCCTTCAGCGGCTATTTTACCGTCTTTAAGGTAAGACGACTTAATGTTCAGCAGTTTCATGCCGAAGCGGATATCGGGCTTGTCGTTCCCGTAATGCCACATCGCTTCTTCCCAGCTCATTCGCTGAACAGGCTCTTTTATATCAATGCCTTTCACTTCGCGGAAAATGGATTTGATCATTCCCTCGAACATGTTCAGGATATCTTCCTGTTCTACAAAACTCATCTCGCAGTCGATCTGCGTGAACTCGGGTTGCCTGTCGGCCCGCAGATCCTCATCCCGGAAACATTTTACGACCTGGTAGTAGCGATCATAACCGCTTACCATCAGCAATTGCTTGAAGGTTTGCGGCGACTGGGGCAGTGCGTAGAACTGCCCGGTATTCATACGGCTGGGCACTACAAAGTCCCTCGCTCCCTCGGGGGTCGACTTGATCAAAAAAGGCGTTTCGATGTCCATGAACCCATTTTCGTGCAGGTAGTTGCGGGCTGCGCGGTTAACGGAATACCTCAGTTCCAGGTTCTTTTTCAGCTCGTTCCTGCGCAGATCGAGATAACGGAATTTCATGCGGAGATCGTCGCCCCCGTCGGTATCGTCCTGGATCGTAAAAGGAGGGGTATTCGACCTGTTCAGCACCTCGAACGAGGTAACGCCGACTTCAATTTCTCCTGTCGGGATATGGGTATTTTTATTGCTGCGCTCCCTTACCAGGCCTTTCGCCCGGATCACAAACTCCCGGCCCGGGGCAGAGCGGTTGATTTCTTCATTCAGCTCTTCGCCAATGACCAACTGAGTGATCCCATACCTGTCGCGGATATCGATAAAGGTGATGCTTCCGAATTTGCGGATGGTCTGGATCCACCCCGAAAGGGTTGTCTCGAGGCCGATATGTTTGGTTCTGAGCTCCCCGCAAGTATGCGATCTGTACATATTATTATTTATCTGTTTAATGAAGGTCTTGATGATCAATTTCTTATGTGCTATCTCTCAACGAATTAGCGTAAATTGTCGCAAATGTACATCAAAACGGGCTAAGCAGTTTTCCACAGGGGCTTCCATTTTCCAGATTTTCTTTTTATTTTGGAGTAATTCATTTCTGCTATCCTCCCTGTTTTTTTCATTTTTTGAAAAACCATTTTTCTGATCCCTATCTGCGTCAAAAGCCGTGTTGTTATCGTACCTGACACATAGAAAAATGGACCCTTATGGAAATCTTAGTCATTTTCACGGTCGTTATGGCCATTATTATCTTACACGAACCGGTTATGCAATGGATCGGCAAGTTTAATGAGAGAAGATTACACAAACAGTTTCTGACGCAGGAAACATTTTATCATGCCGTTGTATCCCGCTATTTTAAATATTACAGCCGTCTTAGCCTGCCCGAACAACGGCGGTTCTTATTCAGGGTATTCCTGTTCCGGCGCATAAAAAAATTCCACTATATAGAGGTGACGGAGACGCCCGAGATGCCGATATTGGTGAGCGCCGTAGCGGTGCAGCTTACGCTGGGCCTGGAAAAATTCCAGATGAATTATTTCCGCGATATCTACCTTCTTCAGGACGACTATCATTACGGGTTTTATTCCCGGCCTTTCCAGGGACATGTGGATCATAGCGGCATTTATCTTTCCTGGGATAATTTTTTAAAGGGGCTGAGGGGCATTACGCCAAACTGCAATGTCGGGCTGCATGAAATGGGGCATGCGCTTGCGTATGTAAATTTTATCACCCAGACGGAGGAGGATAAACATTTTAAAAAAGAATTCAAGAATTTCTCCAAGGTGGCAAGGCCTATCTTTAACGCTATACAGGAAGGAACAAAAACCATACTTGGCGATTATGCGGGGGTAAACTACCACGAGTTCTGGGCGGTTAGCGTTGAGGTCTTTTTTGAGAACCCCGTTCGCCTCAAGCACGAGCTGCCTGAATTGTACCATGCCATGGCGCGCCTGTTGAAGCAGGATCCGCTGGAGGTTTTCCTACATGCAAGAATGGCCGCCTGATCAAATCATACTATGGGTTCCGGAGACGGAGCAATGACCATTTTTTTCCGATGCCGGGGCGCGTATAGCAGGTAATAATACAATAGTATCGACAACCCGGCGCCAAAGGGGATAAGACAATAGTATTTGAATTCCTCGTCTATCTCCGCAAATTCAAAGATCATCCACAGGGAGTTGGCGAGTATCCATAACGCCATGGCCAGGTTATGCGCCAGTTCGGATATCCGTCTTCGGTTGTGCCAGGTAATATACAATGCCATGATAAGCGTGGGAAAGATCATCGCTATGCCCAGCGGTTTGAAAGACAAGCACCAGCAGATGTCTTTGATCAGCCAGAACAGGATATGCAGGTTTTCCATGCGCCGGAATTTTGCCGGCACCGAATACATTTCGTTTGAAGAGGTTGACAAGGAAGAAATATTATGATATGAGAGATTGGCCGTAAATATAAAAAATGCCTGCAATTTTTGTCTATTGCCCGCCCAATATTCTTCATATCCTGTATTACAGCGGCTGATCGTCGTACTTTCAGGAATAACCGTTTCACTCTATATTTCACGGGGGTGTTTTACATTGGCCCCGCGTCCTTGCTCAGTATCCTCCTGTACCTGTTTACGTCTGCTTCTTCCATCAGGGGCGTATTTTTGACGAGATGGTTAACCAGCTGATCGGCGAAATAGGGGGCCAGCGAACAGCCCTTGGCGCCCATGCCGTTNNGAAGCCAGGTGATCTGTTATTTCAAAAGGTTTTTTGATCCATTCCCTCAAATGCTTTTCCGTTTTTTGGCGAAAGATGGCGGAGGGCTTATCGTCCCGGAAATCCCATTCATAGGACGAGCCTGCCCAGAATAGATCCCCCGTCAGCGGCGCCAGGCTAATGCTTTTTTTAAAGACCTCATCCGTGGGAAGATGATCGCTTTTGATGATCAGCGCCTCTCCCTTATTGTAGGCGAAGGGCAGGTTGCTGAACCAGGGGTTATGCATAGCGCCCGCGCCTTCGCAGAATATGATCTTCTCCGCCCGGATATTCTTATAGTGCGCGCCGCCGGCAGTTAATTGTAAAAGGGAATGATCAAATGCTTCTTCGATCAATTGATCTCTGTTCTTAAGTCTGGCGCGAAAGGCGGGCAGCAGTTCTGCAAGGTTTACGGCGTAACAGGGGCTGATCTCCCCATATCCGAAATCGTATTGAAACTGTTCCCGGTATTTTTCCTGGTCTGCCGGAAAGGAAAGATAAGTCGCGTCTTCTTCCAGCCTTTGCCTAAAGGCCAGAAGCATCTGGGGGGAGGGGAAGAAGCTGATGCTGTTTTTCTGCGCCATGGCCGCGACGCCCAGGGCCTCGCCTAACTGCGCATATGCTTTGGCGGCATGATCCAATAAGGTATCGATCATCCAGGTCTGTACGATCCTTCTGCCGGTAACCGGGTTGATGATCCCCGCCGCCACGCGGGAAGACGACAGGGGATCGGGCTTGTCGATCATGATAAAGGATCGATTGGCCTTTTCCAGGTTCCAGGCGACGAAACTCCCGCAGATGCCCTGGCCCACGATCAGGTAATCGACCGTTGTCATTTCTCCTCCACATTTAGTTTTATGCCTTCGCTATGGCTGCTGAATTCGGGGGCGTACATGCTTTGAATAGTGGCGATGCCGTTGCTAAAGGCGCCGGTATGCGTTACAAACAGCGAGTATTCGAAAACGTAAGTTCCCTTGCGCAGGTGGTCAAAGAAGAAGTTGGCGGACGCGTCCTTTGTGCTTTCATAATATCCCAATCCTCCCTGCCAGTTGTACCTGCTGATCACGTTGACCGGCTCCATACAGGCGGCGCGCATGTCTTTCATGTGCACATACTCCATGTCGCGGTCTGCCCTCAATTCAATTCTTACCCTGACCTTATCGCCTACATATAAGGTATGCGTATTGTTCAGCGGCTCCAATACCGGTCCCCGGTCGGTATACTTCTCGACGAACAGCTTTTTATCCAGCTTCAGGGGAGTGGAAGCAGGGGTGATCTTGTCGAGGTCTTCAAAATACTGCCAGTATGCGGCTCCCCATGCCGGGCGGGCGGCTGCGGCGCCGGGCGCCGACGAGAGGTTAACCTCGATATTTCCCATGGAGGCATTTATTTTGTCTGCTGCTATTGTTCTTTTAAAATACCCCGTTCCCGCTTCTGCCGGCCGGCCGTTAGAAGAAATGGGTTTGCCAACGGCGTCATTGCGTTGGTTGCCCGTACCCGGACGCTCATGATCTGTAGCAGAGAGGGTAAGCGCGCCCATTTTTATCTTTACTTCCGGGGCTTCTTCCAGCCAGTCCGTTCCCCGCAGCAATAAGGCATAGCAGGCGTCTGCCGTGGCCTTGGAAGTTTTCCAGCTATTGGTTTGTTTGTTCTTGATCAGCCATGTTTTCAGGTCGTCTGTCGCACGCGTATCGTTGGTTATTTCTGTAAAAGCCTCTATCATTAACGCATGCATTTCCACCGGGGCCTGGTGCCAGTAATAGCCGTAGACCATATCCTTCCAGTACATGCCCATTTCATTGTTTACCATTGCATATTGTTTGATGGAAGCCATGATGTTTTTGGCCGTTTGCGCATCGCCGGACCGGTATAAGGATAATGCGATAAGGCCCTGCATATAACGGCTTTGCTTAAGCCAGTATTTTTTTGCCTGGTTGCGGTAATACTGATAGGCGGGGAGTACGTTTTTAGGAACTTCGCGATCGCTGAAAAAGCTGCGCATATACAAATACAGTATTTGTATATGGCCCGGCCACAGATCGGTTATGTTTTTATTATGCTTCTTTAAGTTCTCATAGTCTTCTTTTATCTTTTTATCAAGATAGGAGAGACCGGACCGGACAATGCTTTCCAACTGTTGGGCGCCGGCTTCGGGGATGGCCTGCATGTTTTTTAACCTCCCGATGCCCGAGAGGATATGTTGCGTCATATACCGGTCGTCGGGGCCTCCCTTGAGCCATACGAATCCGCCATTGGGCGATTGAAACTCCTGCAGCCGCGCCAGCGCCGACTCCAGCTCGCCGGACATGCGGACCATATCAAACAGCAGGGCAATATTNNTTTTTCAGCTCTTCATTTTTTTGCAGCGCGCTCAGCAGGGCCGCGGTGTCGCTTTTTTTCCATTCTTCTACGATCTCCCTGAGTCGCGGTGAAGCATTGGCGATCTTTACCGCAAGCGCATTGGCATAGTAGCGGTTAAAAAATTGTTCGGCGTTGTCATAAAGGTTTTCTGCAAGGTAAGGCAGGGCCTGCACGGCATACCATGCCGGATTTGCGGTGAACTCCACGCTTAGCGAGTGATGCTGAAGGGTTTCGCTGCCGCCGCTTTGCAGCAGTTTGTCGAACCGGAAGGCATGCGCGCCTGCGCCTCTTACCGGGAGGGGCAGGGTTTCGGTTACCAACATACGATTCGATATAACGGGCAATAGCGACTCCTCGCCGTCGCTGATGCGGGATATATGGTTTGTGGAATCGGCTATATCGGCGCCTGCGATGATCCGGTAGGCAACCGGCTTGTTGTATTGAAAGGGAATATCGATACTGAAGCGGACAGGCGTACTTTGGCCTGCGGCCGCGGTAAAATACTGGTTGGGGATCACATTCTTAAAATAGCCGTCTACCGATTTACCGGTCGAGGGATCGATAAGCTGAAGCTCGACCTGGCCGGTGATCTCGCGATCGGAGAGGTTGACGATCTTGGCGCTGAAATCGATCCGGTCGCCTTCCCTGAGGAATCGCGGCGCATTGGGTTGTACCATCAGGGGCTTCTGCGTAACCATCTGCTTTTCTCCATATCCAAAAGCAAGTTCCTTGTCGTGCGCCAGCAACATCCATTTCCATTGCGTTAAGGCCTCTGAAGTCGTAAAAGAGAATTCCAGGTTTCCTTCGGCATCCGTTTGTAACTGTGGAAAGAAGAAAGCGGTCTCGTCAAAATTCTTCCTGATCTGCACGTTCTGCGGCGAGGCGTCCGCGCTGCCCTCCGCCATATCGGGCGGCGCCGGGGGTTCAGCGGCATCGTCGGCAATCATTTCTTTTTTTGCCGATTCTTCTGCCTGCAGGGCAACGCCCGGCGCGGCGCCCATCAGCTCCCTCCCGATGCTTACGGCCTTATTCGCTCTCATCATATCGTATCGATAGACGGGTCCTGCGGCAAAGGAAGTATTCAGCCTGTCGTATTCCTTGAGGGTAGCGTCGGGATATTTCTCCGGGGGATATTTTTCGACAGAAGCCTGCGAGAGGAAATTAACGCGGCCCGACCACCTGCCCAGCGAAACATCGGTCGACCAGATCGACGGTATGTTCCACCGGTGAGGGTGAAACTGATCCAGCGAAGCGTCGTACATGGTCATCAACACCTCGGCGGCAGCTTTGTCCTTGTTATGCCCCCGGATCTTTATTTTCCATTGCTCGCTGGCGCCTGGCAGGGTCTTATCGCGGTAGGTAATATAATCGATCGACAGCTCCTTGTTGCTGAATGGGATATTGATGGCGCGCTGATCGGAATACATCCTGTTGTGTTTTACAAAGCTCATGTTCATCAGGATGACCCCGCGATCTTTTTCGGTAATTTTTATATCGTAGGCGCGGCTATTGTTGTTCAGCGTCAGGTAGTCTGTTTTTTCGCCGACGGTCTTTCCTGCCAGTTCATGAATCACAAATACATTGTCGAGATTCGTATTCAGCTGGTACCGGACCGTTTCCCCGGGCGCGGCTGTAGCGCGGTCGAGCTCAATGTTCCCGGATGCAAAAGATGATTTAAGCGCCGGGTTGTACAGTTGCAGGTAGCGTTTACTGGTTACGGTTTCCCCGTATTTATCGACCGTAGAGGCTTCGATAAGGTACCATCCCGATTTCCAGGATCTGGCGTTTAGCGCGAATCCCCGGTTTGCCGAAGTAGCTCCTTCTGTCTCGAATACCTTCTCCTCTTTCGCCCAATTGGTTATTTCATTTTCATCAGCATAGGGGTCGTAAGGGAACAGCCGGTAATATTCTTCCCTGCTCATGATAAACTGATCGGGCTGGCGCCAGTACCGCTCGCGGAATATTCTATCGGGCATGGCCAGGCGGTGAATGGCTACGGCAGCGGTTGTTTTTTCTTCCGCGTCGTTCATATTCGTCGCCAATACGCCGATCGCTTTCAGGCTGTCGGCGGATATTTTTTCGGGGGCGTCGATCTGCAACTTTATCGCCTGGTAGGCGATGGTCATGGATACCGCGCCGCTCCTGGTCTCCCCGTTGATATCGGTGATATCTGCATTGATCTCATAATAGAACAGGGGCTGGTTTTTTTTGTCGATGGTTTTGTCGGGCTGGGCGACAAATCTGATCCTGAACTTCCCTTCGCTGTCGGTAGCGGTAACGCCATGGGCGATCTCTGCCTGCTGTTGCTGGTAAGGCGGCCATATCCTGGGAAGATAACTGGCGGGGAACGCATAAAAGGGAATGATCGATCTTCTGATCACCCGGTAGCTTACGGTTGCATTGTTGATGTTGTTTCCCGCATAGGCTTTGGCGGCGCCGTCTACCTGAATGCTATCGAACAGTTTATAGGTCCCTGCGGGCTTGGGTATCTCTACATAGAATTTCGGGCGTTTGTATTCTTCCACCGAGAAATAGATTTCATTTTCAGCGGTATTGTCCCTCAGCGTGAAATTTCCATTCAGCCCGGAGGAGGGCAGCGTGAATTTTCCTGCATAGGATCCGAATGCATTGGTCGTAAGCGTAAGGGAATCGACCGGTTCCCTGTTGGCGTTGTATAAGATAATGGTCGACTTACTATTACCCATAACCGTAGACTCGGAGCCGCTTTTTCCGCGCAGTACTTTTATGCCCTTAAAATAAACGATCTGTCCGGGACGGTACAGCGATCGGTCGGAGAACAGGAAGCTATGCGCTTTTTCTTTTTTTTCTGCGTTCAGATCCGGGCGGTAATAGTAGGCATAGACCAGGTCGTCCAGGAATAGCCTGTCGTTGGGCGTGCTGATCTCCAGCCGGATCGGGAAATTGTTTTTATCGCCGGGAACCTCGGGCGTTTTGAAAAACCCGTTTTTGTCCGCTGTCAGCAGCTCGCCTTTTTGCAGTATGTTTTTATTTGCCGTATAGTCATAGCGTTGACGCCAGAGCTGTACTTTAGCCGCCGGCACGGGCGCTCCCGATTCGCGATGGAGCACATAATATTGATTGCCTTTGTTGATATAGGATAGATCGGATACATGAAATGACTGAAGCGAAATGATGCTGCTTTGTAAGGCGAAACTTTTTTCGGAGCTGGCGATCAGGGCGTATTCTCCGGGGGGGAGCCCGTCGACCTTTAGTTCTATATGATGCTGCTGATGGTCTTTTGTATCGGGCAGCGCGTTTGTAAAGGACCGGATAGCGGGCGTCTTAAGCAGTTCTTTCCAGTAGCCTTCTTTCCAGGTTTCCCTTGCATCCTTCTTTTTAGACATGTCCACTATGCGAAAATATACGGCAGGCGTATTGCGGTAAGTCAGCAGTATCCTGAAAGCGCTGTTCGGAATGTTTACTTTTTCCGCCTGAATCTTTATCTCTTTTCTTTCAATCGACTTTAGCAATAGGGAGCAGTCGTATTTTTCGGGACTTTCCCCTTTTTGCGCCAATACGGGCTGACAGATCTTTTTTGCTTCGAGATAGGCATAGCGGTTTGCCGTATCCGTTAGCGGATCATACGCTGCGGCCTGGGATACATACCATTCGGCAAGCAGGTGCCGGGCACGCGCGGCGGATCCGGGGTATTTTTTTATCAGGTCTTCCAGCGCCTGTTTATACAACCCGGTTTTATTTTCCTGCGTGCCAAAGGAATGGACAAACTGTATCCTGGCAATGTCCGCATCGATCAGGGCGTCGGGTTTGGCATCGGAGAGATGAAAACGGATCAGTTGTTGAAACAGCTGCAGCGCCTTATAGTGGAGGGACAGGGAATCGGCCGAAACAAAACGGTGAGCGGCAAAATCGCCCGCGCCTGCGAATGCTTCTTTGTCGGCTATTTCAAATGCGTAAGCGGGCTTGCGGATATCCCGTTCATCGTTGGTGAAATATTCCAGAGCGCGATGCGCCAGCAGATCGAATAAGGTCGGCCGCAGATGGCGGGTATTGCCTTTAATGATGATGGGGTCGTAGGCTTCGAGCAGGGTTTGCTGTAATTTTTTTTCCTGCTGGATAGAAGACAGGTAAAGCCCGCTTATCTTTTGGTGCAGGTCGTCTATGCCCCAGGTCGCAGGATCTTTTTTGTCGTACCCGGCGGTTGCCGTGCGGTTGTACAATTTCCATCGGTTCTGCTGGAGATAGCTCCAGTACGCTTCGGCGGTTATGCTGTACAGTATCGAGGTAGCCGGTTCTTTCGAGGCGGCGGTTTCTTTTTCCAGGTCGGCGATATTTTCAAGCGCCGCATTTTCGGAGAGCTGCTCCTGCAGCGAAGCCCGGTACAGCAGGGCCTTGATGGCCTGGGGGTCGTTCTTTTCTTTTTTAGCGGCAAGATATATCTTGTTCACTTCTTCGAGCGCTGTTTTTACCAGTCCCTTTTTATTGACCAGGGTGTCGATTTTATTCCATGACTGCTGATAGGTATTCAATTTCTTTTGCGCCATTACGATGGATATAAAAAAGGAAAAGGACAGGAGAAGAAACAATTTTTTCAATAGCATACCGATGGATTGTTGTTTAAAGATAGTCTTTGTTAAGAAATACGCCGTCGGGCTGATTGCAAACCGGGGCGGCTCCTGTCGATAGTGAAGATGCCGGTCGAATGGTATTGCATAATCAACAATCTGTTAAAAACGCCGATCGTCTTCGGTTTGCGCAATATAGACCTGAAAATAACCGCCGGCGTTGCGTTAAAATAAAAAAGAGGGCGTCTCAAAACTGATACGTCCTCCTTCGCTTATACTAATACTTATTTAATGGCGCGGATATTGCCTGACGATAGATCTTACCTGATCATCCTGGCCATCAGCGTGCCGATATCTGCCGGACTATTGGCCACATGTATACCGCATTCGCTCATGATCTTCATTTTGGCGGCGGCGGTATCGTCTGCTCCGCCGATAATGGCTCCGGCATGGCCCATCCTTCTTCCCGGAGGCGCTGTCTGGCCGGCGATAAATCCGACAACAGGTTTCTTGCCATTCTCTTTATACCAGCGGGCGGCTTCTGCTTCCATGCCTCCGCCGATTTCCCCGATCATGATCACGCCGGCGGTTTCAGGGTCGTTCATGAACAGTTCCAGCGCTTCCTTTGTAGTGGTGCCGATGATCGGGTCGCCGCCAATGCCTACGGCGGTAGAAATGCCCAGTCCGGCTTTGATCGCCTGGTCGGCGGCTTCGTAAGTCAGGGTGCCTGATTTGGAAACCACGCCGATATTGCCTTTTTTAAAGACAAAGCCCGGCATGATGCCCACCTTGCATTCTTCGGCGGTGATCACTCCCGGGCAGTTGGGGCCGATCAGCCTGACGGATTTTCCGGAAAGGAAATTCTTGGCTTTCACCATATCCTGGACGGGAATGCCCTCGGTAATGCAAACGATCAATTCTATGCCGGCGTCGGCGGCTTCCATGATGGCGTCGGCGGCAAAAGCAGGGGGAACAAAAATAATAGACACATTGGCCCCGGTCTTACGCACGCCTTCCGCCACCGTATTGAACACCTCCCTGTCGAGATGGCGCGAGCCGCCCTTGCCTGGGGTCACGCCGCCTACGATCTGCGAGCCGTATTCTATCATCTGGGTGGCATGAAAACTGCCTTCCGTACCGGTAAATCCTTGCACCAATATTTTTGACTGCTTGTTGACTAGTATACTCATGGAAGAATTTTAAATTTCCGCAAAAATAGGGCTAAAAAGGTTTCATTGGCGCGTTGACCCTTCATTATTCATCAGATCATCCATATTGCGTTGATTGGCGATCTTTCCGCTCAACTCCAGCATACGCATGTCCTTGGCGTCTTTCAGGAATTCTGAAGCGAAGATAAATTCATTCAACAGCTCATTTTTACTGAAAATAATTTCTTTATTGGTGCCTTCCCATTCCTTTAATCCCTTGTGCATATAGAGGATATGATCGCCGATCTCCATCACGCTGTTCATATCGTGCGTATTAACGATAGTTGTAATGTTATATTCCTTGGTGATCTCCATGATCAGCTTATCGATCACCATCGAGGTCATGGGGTCCAGGCCTGAATTGGGTTCGTCGCAGAAAAGATATTGCGGGTTCAGGACGATGGCGCGCGCTATGCCTACTCTTTTTTTCATACCGCCGCTAAGCTCGGCGGGGAATTTTTTATTAACATCCTTAAGGTTAACTCTTTCTAGCGCCTCGTTGACGCGTTTAAGCTTGACGGCATAGCTATCCCGGGAAAACATGTTCAGGGGAAACATGATGTTCTTTTCTACGGTCTGGCTATCGAATAATGCAGATCCCTGGAAAAGCATGCCGATCTGCTTGCGGATCTCCTTTTTCTCGGCCGTGGTCATGGTAGTCAGGTCCTGCCCCTGGTAAAGGATCTCGCCGCTATCCGGCTGAAGCAATCCCACCAGGCATTTCATGAACACGGTTTTTCCGCTTCCGCTGGCGCCGATAATGAGATTGCATTTTCCAGGCTGCATCTGAACGCTGACATCGTTCAGCACCGTGTTTGCTCCAAATGATTTTTTTAGGTTTCTTACTTCTATCATTGTAATAAAAGGGCTGCTAAAATGTAATCGGCAAATAAGATGGCTACGCAACTGACGACGACGGCTTTTGTGCTGGCCCTGCCGATTTCCAGCGCGCCGCCCTGAACATGATAACCGTAATATGCGGGTATACTCGAGATCAGAAAGGCAAAGGTATACGCCTTTGTCAAGGCAAAAAATACATTGTAGGGCACAAAGTTTTCATGTAAACCCTTATCGTAAACATTCGCTGCCAATATGCCCGACGCGGATCCGGCCACCCGGCCCCCATATATGCCCAATGCCGCTGATATGACCACCAGCAGGGGAATAACGATCATGGCCGCCAGTATCTTAGGCGCCACCAGGTAGGCCTTGGTATTAACGCCCATGATCTCTAACGCGTCGATCTGTTCGCTTACCCGCATGTTTCCGAGCTCGCTGGCGATCTTGCTGCCTACAACGCCCGCCAGTACGACACAGATCAGGGTCGGCGCAAATTCCAGTATCATGGTATCCCTGACGATCTGCGCAATGGTCGATTTGGGGATAACCGGGCTGACCAGCTGGTAGGCGGTCTGAAGCGTCGATACGGCTCCCATAAAGAAGGAAATAACAACTACGATCCCAAGGGAGCCAATGCCGATCTCCGAGCATTGGTGCATCAGTTCTTTCCAGTAAACCCTTCCATTTTCCGGCCTGGAAAACATCCCTTTCAACAACAGTAAAAAACGTCCGAGTTCTGTAAAAAAATTCATATTGGTTATAAACGGTGAAAGAAACGCAATCAATATACAATATTCCGTCTTTTTACCTAAACAACGGCGAGCAGCCATTGTTCAGGGATTATATGATGCAGCCGCCGGCTTGTTCGCTAACCCCGTTGTTTTCTGCCTGGGGCGGCGGGTTTTGACTTTGTCTGCGCATCGATAACGGCGATGATGGCCATATTGACGATGCTTCGCACCGAGCTTCCCAACTGCAGCACATGAACGGGTTTCTTCAATCCCAGCAAAATCGGACCGATCGCATCCGCTCCTCCTACTTCCTTCAATAAATTATATGCCACGTTGCCGGCGGCCAGGTTGGGAAAGATCAGGGTATTCACATCCTGGTTAGCGAGCTCGCTGAAGGGATAGTTTTCCGTCAGCAGCTCTTTATTGAACGCAAGGCTGGCCTGCATCTCGCCGTCTACGATCAGCGAAGGGCTTCTTTGCTTGACGATTTCGGTTGCGGTGGCCACGCATTTGGCTTCAGGGGAGTCGCTGCTGCCAAAATTAGAATAGCTGAGCATGGCAATGCGCGGAACGATGCTGAAGTTGCTGATCTTGTCGGCTACCATCAGCGTGATGTCTGCCAGTTCTTCGGCGGTAGGCGTAAAGTTAACGGTGGTGTCGGCAAGGAACAAAGGGCCTTTTTTAGTAAGGAGCAGGTACATGCCGGCGATCTTTTTTACGCCGGGCTCCATGCCTATGACCTGTATCGCGGGCCGGATGGTGTCGGGATAGTTCTTGGTCAGTCCCGATATCATGGCGTCGGCATCGCCTGTTTCCACCATCATGCATCCGAAATAGTTCCTTTCCCTGATGATCTTGTTCGATTCGTGCTTGTTAACGCCTCTCCGGTTGCGCTTCTGAAAAAACAGTTCGGCGTATTCCCTTCTTTTTTCTTCCTGTTCGTCGGACTGCGGGTCGATGATGGGCATTCCCTGGAGGTCGATCCCCGCGTTCTGGGCGATATTCTTGATCTTCTCCTCATTTCCTAACAGTATGGAATAAGCGATTCCTTCGTCGCGGATGGTTCGGGCGGCCTTTAAGATCTTGATGTTGTCGGCCTCTGCAAATACCACGCGCCTGGGATCGCTTCTGGCCTTGTTGCCCAGCACGCGAATGATCTGGTTGTCCAACCCCAGTCGACTGTTCAGCTCAATCGCATATTCTTCCCAGTTATCGATATGGGTCTGCGCCACGCCGCTCTCAATGGCCGCTTTAGCCACTGCCGGAGCAATGGACGACAATAACCTGGGGTCTAATGGTTTGGGAATAATATATGAGGGGCCGAACACGAGGCTCTTATCGTTATAGGCAATGTTTACCATATCGGGCACGGGCGTGCGGGCCAGGCCTGCCAACGCCTTTACCGCTGCGAGCTTCATGGCTTCATTGATCTGGGTAGCTCTTACGTCCAGCGCCCCGCGAAATATAAAGGGAAATCCGAGCACATTGTTGACCTGGTTTGGATAATCGCTTCTGCCGGTGGCCATGATCAGGTCGCTTCGGACGGCGATCGCAGTATCGTAGTCGATCTCGGGATCGGGGTTGGCCATGGCAAAAACAATGGGCCTCCTGGCCATAGAAGCGATCATCGAAGGCGTAATGACATTGCCAATGCTTAGCCCCAAAAAAACATCGGCGCCCTTCATGGCTTCAGCGAGGGTAAGGTTCGGGTTCCTTATCGCGAACTTCTGCTTGTCCTCATCCAGGTCCGTACGCCCGGCATGCAGTACGCCATCCTTGTCGAACATCACCATGTTCGCGTGTTTCGCTCCCAGCGAAACATATAGCTTGGCGCAGGCCATCGCCGCGGCGCCGGCGCCGTTGACGACGAACTTCGCGCGCTCGATCTTTTTCTTTTGCAGGTCGATAGCATTGATCAGGGCTGCGGCGCTGATAATGGCCGTTCCATGCTGGTCGTCGTGCATGATGGGTATCTGCAGCGATTCCCGAAGCGCGCGTTCAATATAAAAACATTCGGGGGCCTTGATGTCTTCGAGGTTGATCCCTCCGAAACTTGGCTCGAGGGCCTTGACGATGGCGATGAATTTATCGGGGTCTTTTTCGTTGATCTCAAGATCAAAAACATCTATATCGGCAAATACTTTAAACAACACGCCCTTTCCTTCCATCACCGGCTTGGAAGCTTCCGGGCCGATATCGCCTAAACCAAGCACGGAGGTTCCGTTTGAGATCACCGCTACCAGGTTTCCCTTGGCGGTATATTTGTACACATTGTCTTTATCCTTTACTATTTCCTTGCAGGGCTCGGCGACGCCGGGCGAATAGGCCAGAGAGAGATCATGCTGTGATTTGGCGTCTTTTGTAGGTACGACTTCAATTTTCCCCGGTCTGCCTTTCGAATGATATTCCAGCGCCTGCTCTCGTCTTAAGCTTTTTTTCATAGAATGGGTTTACTGTCCGTGTGCATGTAGAGTACGGTTGCGCGTTACTGCATTGTTGTTAGAAACCTTGTCATTTTCCCGAATACCATAACGATTTTGACTACTAAGATAACCAAGATTAAACATTTTTACCAGGTGTGCGTCGGCGGTTGCGGGCTCGATATCTGTATTTTGCCTTCATTACCTGCTGCGATCGCATTTCCTTTTATGGGTTTTATCCAGTAGACCAGGTGATTAAAATTGCCTTCTACCGTCGGGGTAAAGAGCAGGTAATCGTAGCTGATCCGGTTGCCGTGCCGGTCGTTGATGATGTCTTCTATCTGCTCGCGCCTTATTTCATTGTTGCCTACAATGACGCGTCCGCTGAAATATTTGGGGAGACTGTCGGAAACGATGCGCAGGGTATCGGGTATCCAGCTATTGGGATAATCGTCCAGGGTATCTAATACGTAAGCAATAAGCTCGTAGGGGCGGGAGCGGTCGGCAGCGTCGGGGAGATAGGTTTGCAGGATGAACCCCCTGTTCTGAAGGGAATCAAGGCGGTATTCCACCTGGGCGGAATCGTATCGTAAGCAAGCAAAGGGAATGGCTGTGTTCGGGTCTGGCTGGCGAGGTTGCTCAGGGGCGCTACCGCAGGCGGCGACCAGGCATAAAAAAAAGACGACGGCGACCGGGTATGGGCACAGTCTCCGTTTGACGCCAATAAAAAAACAAACAGCGCTTTTGCACATAGACGGATATTTTATGGATATCTGAGCTGCAAATATTATACATCCATATTAATTTAAGCAGGAAAAGCTTATTTTAATTTATCATTGGAGCTGGATATCATTGTTCTATTCGCCGGTTTTCCGGATAACGAGGTTGATGCCGGAGGCTTTGAATGTTTCCATGATATACGCCGCCATTAACGAAAACAACCCGCATGAGCGCCTATTTTAATTATAATGGGAATATAATAAAGGAAGGAACCCCTGTTATTTCAGCTGATAACCGGGCTTTCCGGTATGGCGACGGCTTATTTGAAACAATGAAAATGGCGGGCGGCAGGATCTTCCTAAGCAATTTTCATTTTGACCGGTTATTTTCGGGGCTGTCTGTGCTTGGCCTCGAACTGCCCGGTTCATTTGACCGCAATTTCCTCGAACAGGAAATACTGAGCACATGCGCAGCAAATAATATTACCGAGCCAGCCAGGGTAAGGCTAACCGTATTTGGCGATGAGAGAGCATGGCGGGAAATGCCGCGGACGGCCGCAGGGTTCATCATACAGGCTTCGGTATTGCCCGAAGCCTACCTGGATTTGAATGAGAACGGGTTGACAGCAGGCATATACCGCCTGGGCGCTAAAAGCGCCGACGGCCTGGCGAACCTCAAGTCTAACAACTACCTTCTTTATGGCATGGCGGCAAACCATGCAAAGCGTCATCAGTTGGATGATTGCCTGGTATTGAACGCTTCGGGCAGGGTCTGCGAAGCGACCATCGCCAACGTATTCTGGATAAAAGATAATATCGTATATACTACGCCATTATCAGAGGGCTGCGTAGCGGGCGTTATGAGAAGAAAGCTGTTGCAGGAATTTGCTATGGCGGGATACGAAGCCCGGGAAAAGGCGATCTTCCCCGAACAGCTCCGGGAAGCCGATGAGCTTTTTTTTACCAATGCCCTCTACGGCATGAGATGGGTAGGGGCGCTGGACGATAAGCGCTATGACAACCTGCAAATCGTTCGGTTATACGATAGGTTTATCAGAGGGATGGATGGGCGTTGATTTTGCTTGCTGAAGAAAACATTGATGGCGCCTGGTCTTATTCAGGTAAAAACAGATTGTCGAACGAAACGGGGATCTTATTGAGGGCGCTATGCGTTTCTATAAATTGCCTGACCGCTTTTTTGCCCGCTGCTCCCAGGTCCAGCGAAAACTCATTTACATAAAGGCGGATATGCTGCCGCATCACTCCGATATCCATTTCCCGGGCATGGTCTTTTATAAAATCGCTGATATGGCCGTTCTGCGCATTGCTGTATTCCAGGCTTTTGCGGATCAGGCGGTTTATTTTGCGCGTTATAGCTTTTTCTATATCCCTCCTTGCTACGATGCCGCCCAGCGGGATCGGCAGACCGGTTTCCTTTTCCCAGAACTCGCCGAGGTCGGCCAGTTTTACCAGTCCTTTATCGGCATAGGTGAACCGGTTTTCGTGGATGATCACGCCGAGTCGAACCGCCTGGAGATTAGCCATTGACCCTGCTCCCCCCAGCACGAAGTCTTCTATCTCGTCATAACGTAAAAAAATTTTATTGGGCGTATCCGGGAAAGCCATGGAAAACAGCGCATGGGCCGTGGTGAATTTTCCCGGTATCGCGATCACGCATTGTTTAATGGCAGGGTCGGGGAGAGGGAATTTCGAGACCAGCAGGGGGCCTACGCCCTTTCCCAAAGCGCCTCCGGCATTCAGCAACAGGTAGTTTTCCAGCAACAGGGGAAGGCTGGCATAGCTTACTTTGGCGACGTCGAGCTTTCCGGCGGCGGCCAGCTCGTTTAACTGCTGAACATCTGCCATCACGATATCGAACGACAATCCCTCTGTATCGATCTTGTTGTTTGCCAAAGCATCGAAGATATAGGTGTCATTGGGGCAGGGCGAAAATCCAAGTTTTATGGTCATACCAGGTTATTTATTGTTTTTGGGCCTGATCCAGCCTTAACGTCAGGAATTATAACCGCTATTGTTGCGAATTGTTTGTTGTTTTGATGAAAGGCTGCAATATTCCGCCGCCGGCCTGGAGGATCGCTAAGAAACATTCAGTATTAGATCCCGAATCGCCTGCTGGTAAGCGTTTTGATGCCCGATCATCACGCGGCATTGTTTATGTTCCGGATTGCCGGATCAGCTTTTGAATAATCTCCGCAAGTTCCTTATCCAGCCGGTCAACCGCCTCCCGCAGCTTCCAGTTCTTTTTGTTCCGTTCACCTACATAATTGGAGATGGCGCGGAGTTGGATAAAGGGGATATTTTCCATCAGGCATACATAATGAAATGCCGCGCCCTCCATTGATTCGGTTTCGGGATCATATTTTTTCCTGATGACCGCCGTATGCGCCGCCGATAAGCGGATGGCATTCACGGTGGCTCCCCGCGCCAGGGGGAGCGGATGCCCCTCCCATGCCTGAATTCCTGGATTGGGAAGCAATTTATTCACAAAAGGCGGGGTATCTGGGTTGAGCAGGGAAAGATCAAACACATCCCGGAACTGGTCATTTTCCTCTGCGCCCAGGTCGATCATTAGCTCTTCCCTGATCAGCGCCGCTGAACCGGGGGGCAGCCGATCGGAAAAACTGCCGGCCACGCCCGCCTGGATGATATAATCGGGGCGCCTGCTCCGGATCAGGCTGCAAAGGTTATACCCGGTGATCATGCCGCCTATTCCGGTAATGCGGATATCCAGTTCATGCGGGCCAAGGGAGGCTTTCGCCGCTAAAACCGAGCGCTTGGCGGACTCGATCTCAGCCTGGGTAGAGGAGATGAGGAGTATGTGCATATAACTATTCCTGTTTTATGCAATTTCCCATTTTATGCCCGTTTTTCCTCATCGCCTGAAGTTTCGCTTCGGCATAGTACCTTTGCGGAAATTTTCTCCTGAAATGGTTTATGTTACCCGACTGGAACATTTTAATGCGGCGCACCGGTTGTTTAACCCCGCCTGGGATAAGGAACAGAATGAACGGGTGTTTGGCAAGTGCGCGAACGAGAACTGGCATGGACATAATTATGAATTGTATGTTACGGTGAAAGGAAATCCCGATCCCGATACGGGGTTCCTGTTCGACGCCCGCCAACTGGGCGCGCTGATCCGGGAAAAAGTGACCGACAAGCTGGATCATAAGAACCTTAACCTGGATGTGGATTTTATGCGGGGCAAAATGTGTTCATCGGAAAACCTGTCTATCGAAATATGGAAGCAGCTCAGTCCGCATTTGCCTTCGGGAGTAACCTTGCATTGTATAAAACTTTATGAAACGCCCCGTATTTATATAGAATATTTCGGGGAATAAAACAGTTGAGTATTGAACGCAGGAAATAAGATAGCGGTATTCAGAAAAGAGCATTTTAACGCGGCCCACCGGCTGTTCAATCCTTCGTGGGACGACCAGCGGAATGAGGCGGTATTCGGGAAATGCAACAATCCTAATTACCACGGCCATAATTATGAGCTGATGGTGAAGCTGACCGGCGAACCGGATCCCGAGACGGGGTTTGTAATGGACCTGAAAGTATTGAGCGATATCATTAAGGAACACGTCGTTGAGCGGTTCGATCATAAAAACCTCAACCTGGATATTCCTTACTTTAAAGACCTGAACCCAACGGCCGAAAATATCTGTATGGTCATCTATACTATTCTTCGGGAGAAGATCGATCTGCGGTTTGGTATACAGGTGAGGCTATACGAAACGGAGAGGAATTTTGTGGAATATCCCGTTGACATTAATTAATCAGAAACCAGTTTGAATGGCTTATAAGAAAATTGAACAATTTGACGAAAGCGTAACTTCCGGACTGCAGGAAAATTACAAGAGGGTTTTAGAGTTATTGGGAGAAGATCCGAAGCGGGAGGGTTTGCAGAAAACGCCCGAAAGAATGGCCAGGTCTATGCAATACCTTACCCAGGGCTATCACCTGGATGCAAGGGCTATCCTGAATTCGGCCAAGTTCAAGGAGGAAGTGAGCGAGATGATCGTGGTGAAGGATATTGAGCTGTACAGCATGTGCGAGCACCACATGCTGCCGTTTTATGGCAAAGCGCATGTCGCGTATATTCCCAACGGCTGGATAACGGGTTTGAGCAAGCTGGCGCGGGTGGTGGATGTTTATTCGCGTCGTTTGCAGGTGCAGGAAAGGCTGACCACGCAGATACTGGAAGCTATCAAGGATACGCTTAATCCGCTTGGGGTGGCCGTTGTGATCGAAGCTTCCCATCTTTGCATGATGATGAGGGGCGTGCAGAAGCAAAATTCGGCGACGACCACATCGGCGTTCTGGGGCGAGTTTGAAAAGAATGAAACCAGAAGCGAATTCACCAAGCTGATCTCTTCGCTCCTGCATTAATGTAATAATTCTAACATCAATATATCTAATCAATACCGCTTACATGAAACACGCTTTTATTTTCCCCGGACAAGGTTCTCAGTTCGTGGGCATGGGGAAAGATCTTTTTGATAATAATGCTTTTGCTAAAAAATTATTTGAACAGGCCAATGAGATACTGGGTTTTCGCATTTCGGATCTGATGTTTGAAGGAACCGAAGAAGACCTGAAGCAAACCAATGTGACCCAACCCGCCGTTTTTCTTCATTCGGTGATCGCCTATAAATGCATAGATCATACCAAACCAGATATGGCGGCAGGACATTCCCTGGGCGAATTTTCCGCGCTTACGGCCATAGGCGCCCTAAGTTTCGAGGACGGCCTTAACCTGGTAGCCATCCGGGCCAGGGCCATGCAGAAAGCCTGTGAACTGGCGCCCTCTTCCATGGCGGCCATCCTGGGCCTGGACGACGAGAAAGTAGAAGCCTTATGCGCCGAAACGCAGCAAGAGACCGGCGAAGTGGTTTCGGCCGCTAATTACAACTGTCCGGGGCAGGTCGTGATCAGCGGCTCGGTAAACGGCGTGGCGCGGGCCTGTGAAAAATTAAAGGCGGCCGGCGCCAAAAGAGCGTTGATCCTGCCTGTTGGCGGCGCGTTTCACTCCGCTTTGATGGAACCCGCAAAAAAAGAGCTGCAGGCGGCAATTGAGAAAACGACATTCTATCAACCTTCCTGTCATATCTATCAGAACGTGGTGGCCAAAGCGGTATTCAATCAACAGGAGATCAAGAAAAACCTGGTGGAACAGTTAACCGGGCCTGTCCGTTGGACCCAGACCATTCAGGCCATGATCAATGACGGCGCGAAAAAGTTCACGGAAGTAGGCCCTGGAAAGGTTCTGCAGGGACTGGTATCGAAGATCAGCAAGGAGGTAGAAGTGGATGGCGTTACGCTTCCGGGCGCCTAAAAGAGCAACTCGCCGTTTATCCATTCGCCATCTAAGGAGGCATGGTATTTTTTATAGAAATCAATGGCAGGGGTATTCCAATCCAACACCCGCCAGGTCATTCCTCTTAATTTCCTTTCTTTTGTTTCTTGTATAACGCGCTCAAAAAGCGCTTTGCCAATGCCCTTTCCCCGGTGGTCTGCCGTGATCAGCAGGTCTTCCAGGTACAGCATCTGGCCTTTCCATGTGCTGTACCGTATATAATACAGCGCAAACCCGAGGATCATTTCCTGATGGTTATCATCTTCCGCCGTCGCTACGAAGGCCTGCCATACAGGGTTGGGGCCAAACCCGCTTTTAACGAAATGCTCTTCCGTAACCGTTACTTTTTCCGGCGCCTTTTCAAAAATAGCCAGCTCGCGGATCAGTTCCAGCAGCCGGGGGCAGTCTTCTTTTTTTGCTTTTCGTATGTTCATATCATTTAGTATGCCCATTTGATCAGGGTGGCGCCCCAGGTAAAGCCTCCGCCGAAAGCGGCCAGCACAATATTATCGCCCTTGTTTAGCTTAGACTGCCATTCCCACAGGCATAAGGGTATGGTGGCGGATGTGGTATTGCCGTAGCGGCTAATATTGAGCATCACTTTTTCGGGCGACAGTCCCATTCGCTGGGCGGTGGCGTCGATGATCCTCTTGTTGGCCTGGTGAGGCGCGAGAAAGGCGATATCATCGCCGGTAAGCTGATTCCGTTCGAGTAATTCTCCCGCTACATCCGCCATGCCTTTTACCGCGAATTTGAAAACAGCCGGCCCCTCCTGGTATATAAAATGTTCTTTTGCCGTTACGGTTTCGATAGACGCGGGTTTTAAGGAGCCTCCGGCCTTCATGTGCAGGTAGCTGACCCCGCTTCCGTCGCTTTTCAGGATACTGTCTAACACGCCCAGACCTTCTGTATTGGGTTCCAGCAATATGGCCCCCGCGGCGTCGCCGAAAAGGATACAGGTCGTGCGATCGCTATAGTCGACAATGGCGCTCATCTTGTCGGCCCCAACCACCACTACCTTCTTGTATCGGCCGCTTTCAATTAACGCAGCGCCGGTGGTAACGCCATACAAAAATCCCGAGCAGGCGGCTTGCAGGTCGTAGCCCCAGGCGTTTTTAGCGCCTATCTTGTGGCAGATGATGTTTGCGGTAGCAGGAAACATCATGTCCGGCGTTACGGTGCAGCAGATGAGGCAATCTATTTCGATCGGGTCGATGCCTCGTTTGCGGCAAAGGTCCAACACCGCCGGCGCGCCCATATCTGAAGCGCCTTTTGCCTCTCCTTTTAATATTCTTCTTTCGGAAACGCCTGTCCTGGTAACGATCCATTCATCATTGGTGTCTACCATTTTTTCCAGGTCCTTATTGGTCAGTTTATCTTCGGGAACAAATCCGCCCACTGCAGTAATGGCTGCCGTTAGTTTTTGCGTCATAATTTATTATTAAAGGCGTCAAAAGTACGAAATACAGGATTACCAAACCGGCTAGCTTAATTATTGCAAAAGGGGGGGCATTGTCTTACCGGGCGCCCTGCCGGTAAATGGCGTTTATCCTGCAGGTAAATGCTATTTTGCGTATGCCGCCGGGAGCGTATTATCTGCCGGCTTTGTTTGGGTTTATGTTCCTGGGCGCTCAGGCGCGATAGGGATATGCGGTGCGGGGCCTTTGTTACCATACCTATTATTGGGCGAGTTGTGGCGCTTATTTTCGCCATGCAGATGTTGAGTAACCCGATCTGCCGCGATCGGCCCGCCCTGGCCCCGGTATCTCCTTAATCCGTAAATTTGCCGCCATGATCGCCTTTTTGAATGGAAATTTTGTGCGTAAAACCCCGGCCCTCGTTTACGTGGACGTGAATGGGGTAGGGTATGAGGTCAATATCAGCCTGAACACCTATACAAATATTGCAAACCTCGACAAGGGTATCCTGTACACCTATTTTCATGTCAGGGAAGACGCCCAGATCCTCTACGGTTTTTTTGACGAGGTAGAAAAAGAGATGTTCATTCACCTGTTAAGCGTTTCCGGGGTAGGGGCGGCCACGGCGCGGATGATGCTCTCGTCCATGAAACCGGAAGAACTGGCCCGGAACATCGTCCAGGGAAATACAAAGGTCCTGGAATCCATTAAGGGCATCGGCAAAAAGTCCGCCGAAAGAATTGTGCTCGAACTAAAGGATAAGTTGGCAAAAACGGCCTTTGACTCAAATAATGCGCCGTTGATAAACAATACATTGGAGCAGGATGCGTTAAATGCTTTGATTACCCTGGGCATTAACAGGGCTGCCGGCGAACAGGCTATTCTGAAGGTCAGAAAAGCAGAGCCGGATCTTCTGCAAATCGAAGACATCATTAAAAAAGCGCTAAAAACACTCTAGGCCTATCAGCAGAACTTTACTTAAAAAATTCCTGAGGAAACGTTTTGGTCCGGAAATTTACTTTCTTCCTGAGAGCTACTGTATTGCTAACTGCGGCGATAATGATATTGTCTGCCTGTTTGCATACCGCCCGGGCTCAGCAACCAAACGCCGATACTTCCTCTTCCGGGGGCGCCCGGCTGCCGGATAGCGTTATGCTCCGGCAAACGGATAGCCTGCCTTTTACCGATTCCCTGAAGTTCCCCATCAACGACCGGCGCGGCGACAGGCTTTCGGCGCAGCAGAACAATCCCTTCGACCTTAAAGAACCTGCCAATATCCGGGATTCGATCGTTTACGACCCGGAAACAAAACAATATTATATTATTGAAAAAGTAGGCAGCTTTTATTACCGGAAACCTACCTATCTCAGCTTCGAGGAATTCATGCGCCTGCAGTCCAAGAAGGATGAAAACGACTATTTCAGAAAAAGGGCCGATATGTTGTCCAGCCTCAACCGGAAGCTGGAAAGGCCTAAATTCCAGATCACCGATAATTTGTTCAACCGCATTTTTGGGAACGGTAAAGTGGAGATCCGCCCGCAGGGGGATATTAATCTTATCGCGGGCTACCAGGGACAGAACATTAAAAACCCCGCGTTGCCTGAACGGGCGCGCCGGAATGGCGGCTTTGATTTCGATATGAATGCCAACCTGAACGTGATCGGCAATATCGGCGATAAGCTCAAACTTCCCATCAGCTACAATACGCTGGCCAATTTTGATTTTGAGAACCAGTTGAAGCTCGACTATACCGGCACGGACGACGAGATCATCAAAAGGATCGAGGCCGGCAACGTATCTTTCTCTTCAAAGGGGTCGCTTATCCCCGGCGCGCAATCGCTGTTCGGGTTAAAAACACAGCTTCAGTTCGGCAAGCTGTTCGTCACCGGCGTACTGGCCAACCAGCGCGCGCAGCGGCAGTCGATGGGCGTGCAGGGAGGTTCTGCCAGCGCTTATTTTGAGTTCAAGGCCAATGACTATGAAGAAAACCGTCATTTCCTGCTGGCGCAGTATTTCCGCAATAATTACAACCGGGCAATGAAGGACCTGCCCGTCGTCAATTCGCAGGTGCAGATCCTCAGGATCGAGGCCTGGGTCACCAACCGGAACGGGTCGACCACTTCGACCCGCGATGTAGTCGGACTGATGAACCTGGGAGAATCGGATCCCTATAATCCCAATAACAACCCCAACCTGGCGCCCTATCTGCCGCCTCAGAATGGTTTACCGGATAATGACGCCAACATCATGTACCGGAACATCATCAATGATCCGAACAGCCGCAATGCTTCTGCCATCACCTCGAAACTTTCTTCGATGGGTTTCCGGGCGGTGCAGGATTTTGAGAAGACCTTTGCGCGGCAGCTGAGCCCCAGCGATTTTTATTATAACCCCCAGATCGGGTTTATCTCGCTGACCCAGCCGCTCCAGCCCGATGAGATCCTGGCAGTGGCTTTTCAATATAGCTATAATGGTAAAATATACCAGGTGGGGGAGTTCTCCCAGGATGCTCCGCCTGATACAACGGCCGGCCAGGGCGGCAACCAGAAGATATTGTTCCTCAAATTGCTAAAAGCGACCTCGCAAAGGACCAACCTGCCGCTGTGGGACTTGATGATGAAAAACGTCTATTCCCTGAAATCCAAGGACGGAAGTTATTTGTCCAGTATCCAGTCGGATGATTTTAAACTGAACATATTATATGAGGAGCCCAGCCTGGGGCAGAAAAGATTTTTGCCGGAGGGCGATAAGACCGGAACGCCCCTGCTTTCGCTCTTAAACCTGGACCGCCTGAATACCCGCAGCGATCCCCTGCCCGACGGGGTATTTGACTACCTGGAAGGGTTTACCGTGCTGTCTTCGCAGGCACGCATCATCTTCCCGCTGCTGGAGCCTTTCGGAAAGGACCTGGACTCGGTGGCTTTCGCTTCGAGCCCCCAGGATATCAAGGATAAATATGTGTACTACCCGCTTTATGATACCATCAAAGAGATTGCCAAGACCTATGCGAACCTCGACCGCTATATCATCAGCGGCACGGCGAAGGGGCAGTCTACTTCCGAGATACAACTGGGCGCCTTTAATGTTCCGCCCGGTTCGGTAACCGTATCGGCAGGGGGGCAGATCTTAAGGGAAGATATCGATTATGTGATCGACTATAACCTCGGCACTGTTAAGATCCTAAACGCCGGGATCATTAGCTCGGGAGTGCCGGTGAATGTCCAGTATGAGAACAACGCGGGCTTTGGCATACAGCAGCGGAATTTCCTGGGGGTGCGGCTGGATTATATTGCCAAGTCCACCGCCAAAGAGGGTCTTACCCTTGGCGCTTCCATGGTAAGGCTCGGCGAACGGCCGTTTTTCACCAAGACCGCCTATAACGAGGATCCGATAAAGAATACCGTTTACGGGCTGGACTTCAGCTACCGTACGGAATCGCCCCGCCTGACGCGATGGCTGGATAAGCTGCCTTTCTACAATACCACCGAAATGAGTACGATCACGGCCTATGGCGAAGGCGCGGTCTTGAAGCCGGGACATCCCCCCCAGATCGGCAAAGGCAGCAGCGGGCTGATCTTTATCGACGATTTTGAAGGCTCAAGAAATGCGATCGACCTGCGTTTTCCCCTGGTGAGCTGGGGACTGGCCTCTACGCCTGCGGGAAACGGCCTGTTCCCCGAAGCCGATCAGATCGATACGCTGAGCTATGGCTTTAACAGGGCTAAACTCGCCTGGTATAATATCGAACCGGTTCTGCAGGACCGCCGGAACAACAACAATCCCATCGACGACGACCTCCTCGCCAACCCCAGCGTAAGGCAGGTCAAGGTAACGGAAATATATCCCAACCGCACCCCGGACTTCGGGCAGGCGCAGCTGATCACCTTTGATATGGCCTATTATCCCAGCGATATCGGTCCATACAATTATGATACGCGGCCCGGCAGCGTTTCGGCCGACGGAAAGCTGCTGAACCCCAAGACCCGCTGGGGCGGGATCATGCGGGGACTGGACCAGGTGGATTTTGAGACGGGCAATGTGGAGTTCATCGAATTCTGGCTGCAGGATCCCTTCCTGAACAATCCCTCCAGTACCGGCGGTCAGCTTTATTTTAACCTGGGGAATGTTTCGGAAGATGTGCTGCGCGATGGCAAAAGGTTTTTTGAGAACGGCATCAGCGGCGCGGTTACCAAGGCCCAGGAAGACTCTTCTACCGTATGGGGAAAAACGCCTGCCAACCCTATCCAGGTAACGCGGGCATTTAGTAATGACCCCGCCGATCGCGCCTTGCAGGATGCGGGCTTCGATGGACTGGACGACGAGGCGGAAGCCCGGAAATTCAGCGATTACCTCAATCAGCTGCGCATTAGTTTCGGAGAGAATTCCAAGATATACCAGGACGCCCTAAGGGATCCTTCAAGAGATAATTTCAGGAACTATCGCGATCCTTCTTTTACCAACCGCGACGGTATCCTGGAACGCTATAAGAACATTAACAGTCCCCAGGGCAATTCGCCCGTGGCATCCGCCGGCGATCAGTTTGTCAGCGCTTTTACCCTGTACCCCGACCAGGAAGAGTTTAATGGCGACAATACTCTAAATGAACTGGAAGAGTATTTTCAATATAAGGTGGAGCTGAAAACAGAAGAGCTGAACGAGGTGGGAAAAAATTTCATTACCGATGTCAGGTCGTTTACGCCCAGCGGCGGCGCGCCTGAGAAATGGTACCTGTTCAGGATACCTATCGCCGAATACGAACAGAAAGTGGGCAATATACCCGATTTTAAATCCATTCGTTTTATCCGGATGTTCCTCTCCGGTTTTGAAGATTCGGTGGTGCTCCGGTTTGCCAAGCTCGAACTGGTGCGTAACCAATGGAGGCGGTTTAACTATGAGCTGGATACCACCGGCCAGTATAAACTTATTCCTGCAAATGCGCCCGCCGTGTTTAACCAGCTTGCGGTGAACATAGAAGAGAACAATTCAAGATCGCCTATTCCATATAAAACGCCTCCGAATGTTATCCGTCAGCAACAACTCAGCAATAACAATGTGAACCTGCTGTTAAACGAACAATCGCTGAGCATGCAGATATGCAATATGAACAGGGGCGATATCCGCGGGGTGTTTAAAACAATGAATCTCGACCTGCGGCAGTACGGCAAATTAATGGCCTATACGCACCTGGAGTCCGGCGGAAGTTTTGACGACTTGCAGGACAATGAAATGTACAGCGTGGTCCGGCTGGGGAACGATCTCATCAATAATTTTTATGAAATAAGGATACCGCTGAAAAAGACGAGATGGGGAGCGACCGCAGAGGCTGATATATGGCCTGCGATGAACGACCTGGACCTGGATCTGCAACAGTTGATCGCCTTAAAGGTAGAGCGCAACCGATCGGTTCCGCCGACCCAATATTACCGGAAGATGGAAGCAGATGGCAAGGAATTGTCGATCCTCGGAAACCCTAACCTCGGGGAAGTGCGCATCATTTTCCTGGGCATCGAAAACAGGAACAGGGACAATGCCTGCGTGGAAGCATGGTTTAATGAACTGAGGCTGGGGAATATAAATGAAAAAGGCGGTTGGGCAGCCCTGGGAAGAGTGGATATAAAACTGGCCGACCTTGGCACGCTATACCTTTCCGGAGGCGCGAGGAGCAAGGGGTTCGGAAGCATTGAGCAAAGGGTAAATGAACGTTCGAGGGAGGATGTTAAGCAGTTCGACCTGGCGACAAACCTGGAGCTTGGGAGACTGCTACCCGAAAAAGCAGGCATGACCATTCCGTTCTATGGCGGGATATCGCAAACCATCAGCGCGCCCGAATATGATCCCTACGATCTCGACGTAACCCTGAAAGACAAGCTGAATGGGGCTTTGGCAAATGAACGCGATTCTATCCGCGAAAATGCGATAGATATCAAGACGATCACGACGTTTAACTTCACCAATGTCAAGAAAAACAATACCAACGGCAAGAAGCCAAAACTATGGAGCGTTGAAAATATAGACGTCAGCTATTCCTATTACAAGGAAGAGCAGCACAACCCGCTTATAGAAAACAATGAAGTGGTGAGGCACCGCGCCGGCCTGGGGTATAATTATATGGCCACGCCGAACTATATAGAGCCTTTAAAGAAAACCGTTAAGTCGCCCTCTCACTGGCTGGACCTGATAAAGGAGATCAATTTCAATCCGCTTCCGAGCCTGCTGGGATTCAGGGCCGACGTGAACAGGCAGTTCGGCTCCTATCGTCCGCGCAATGTAGGCGGCGCAAAATTGGGGCTGCCCGAGACTTACGATAAATATTTTACGTTCGACAGGTTGTATAACCTGCGGTGGGACCTTACGCGCTCCCTGAATATTGATTTCTCTGCGATCAATAAGGCATGGGTAGACGAAGATTCGGGACGACTGGATCAGAAAGAAAGAAAAACCATGATGGATAATTTCTGGCATGGCGGCCGGACCATTTCTTACCAACAGACGGCAAACGCATCTTATATATTGCCGACGGCTAAATTTCCCGCGCTCGACTGGACCTCCGTCCGGGCGAGCTATATCGCTTCTTACAACTGGCTTGCCGCTTCTATGATCGCCAGGAGCATGGGCAACACGCTTGCCAATGAGCAACAGAAGAACATCACCGGCGAGTTTGATTTTAACAGGCTATACGGAAAATCAAGATGGTTGCGCGCCCTGGAAGAAACGGGGCCGGCCGCTTCCCCGCAGGGCCCTAATGCGACCGATACTACCTCGGCAAAAGGCAAAAAAAAGAAAAAAGACAAATCGGAACCCATTGAACTGAGCGAGGGCGTGAAGTTTGCAGGCAGGATATTAACTTCCCTGAAAAGGATCAGCGTTAACTATACGGAAAATGCAACGGCCAGTATCTACGGGTATACCGATAGCGCTCGCGTATTGGGGATGAACTTTAAATCCATGGCGCCCGGGATCGCCTATGTATTCGGCCGCCAGCCGGACACTTCCTTTATCAATCACCTGGCGGCAAAAGGGCTGGTGACCGGGGATCCTAATTTCAATTTCCAGAACCGGCAGGATTATAGTCAAAGGCTGACCGTTAACGCGCAGCTGATGCCGATCCGCGATCTTACCATCGATCTTACCATGGAAAAAACATTTGGCAAAGTGTACAGCGAGTTGTTTAAAGACACTACTGCCAATGGGTATAGCGGGCAGTTTGCCCGGCTAAACCCATATACCGAAGGAAGTTTCGACGTCAGCTATATTTCTTATCAGACCCTGTTCAAAAAGGTCCATCCCAACCAGGTCTCTGAAACCTTCCTGAAGTTCCAGGATTACCGCCAGATCATTTCCAGGAGGTTGAGCCAGGATAACAAATATTCCGGGGGCGTTCAAAATGCCGACGGTTATTATAAGGGGTATGGCCGTTATGCCCAGGAAGTGCTGCTGCCTGCTTTCATCGCCGCTTATACCGGAAAGGATCCGAATACGATATCGCTGATGAAGAACAGCAATCCCAGTATCCGGTCGAATCCCTTCTCCGGCATCCTGCCCCGGCCCAACTGGAGGATCACCTATAATGGATTGTCGAGGCTGAAAGGAATGGAGAAAATATTTTCCAGCTTTACGATAACGCATGGGTATAGCAGTCGCCTGAGCATGAACAGGTTCGAATCGGCGTTGCTGTTCCAGGACCAGGATCGCGTGAACTACCCCGGTTTTATTGATACGCTTACCGGTAATTTTATTCCCTATTTCCTGGTGCCGAACGTTACCATCAGCGAACAGTTTTCACCAATGATCAACTTAGACATGCAGTTGGTAAACCAGCTGAATACGCGGGTGGAATTTTCAAAATCCCGGCAGCTGAGCCTGAGCCTTATCGACTTCCAGCTAAGCGAGGCCAGGACCACAGAGTTCAGAGTGGGCATGGGGTTAAGAAAGCGCGGCGCTTTTTCGTTCATCAAGTGGAAGGGCAAGCCGCTGGAAAATGATGCTGCTTTTAATTTCGATTTTGGCATACGGGATAATTCAACGGCCAATAGCCGCCTCGATCAGACCCAGGTATTGCCTACAGCCGGCAGCCGGGAGATCACCATCAATCCTTCAATAGATTATGTGATCAGCAACCGGGTTAATATCAAACTTTATTTCGATCAGAGAAGGGTGGAACCCAAGATCTCAACGGCTCCGCCGATAACCAATACGCGTGCGGGAGTGGAGATCCGTCTATCCCTCGCGCAGCTATAAGAAGGACCCTCAGGATTCTTTCCGCATCAGCAACACATATCCGCAGAGCTTCTTTTTCTTTTTATTAACCTGCACAGGTTTGATCATGTGGTATTCCGAGAATTTCGGCACATAGCTGTAGCTGATGATGTTTCCATCAATATCGCCCCACATGTTTTTTTTGTACACTACTTCTTTTTCACTATAGTCGTACATACGCACTTCATACAGCTTGGAACTGGGATCGCCGATAAAAACAAACTGGTATAATGTTCCCTGCGTCATGGGCAATACGATAGGCATTTCGTACTCGCTTTCCATGGTCATCGAAGCTTCGCGCAGAACGGCGAATCCCTGGGCGCCATAAAATTGCTTGAGGCTGTCTACCGTTTGCAGGTAAGGATTTCCATCACAGCTTTGCGGTCTTATAACCTCTTCCTGAGCAGATAAGAAATACGGGAACGATAAGGTCAGGAGGGGGATGAAGAGATAGTAAAGGGTAGTTTTGTTCATATCAACACAATTATTACGCATCACAGGTTAGTAAGAAAGGTAGCTGGCTTAAAATATTTAAATCGGGTTTAAATACGAGTATCTCTTAAAGAGAGCCGCGCCTTACCTACAAATAACGCCGGGAAAAGTTTATTTCTTGTTCAGGCAAAAAAGAATTTGCCGGGGCCGGGGCGTTATTGCAGGCAGACAAGGCTTTCTGCGTATTTTCCCAAATCCGGAACCGATTCCTGCAATTAAAGCTGCTGCTTATACAATTGACCTGGTTATTAGATTCGGGTTAAAGTTGCACATCAATAAATGATGCGTTGCGTTAGACGTTGTCTCTCAATACAGCAGTTGTTTCGGGGATTGATACGCAAAGGTAAGCAGAAGAAAACAAATTTGTATTTTTTACAGGGCGAGGGCTGAGATTCAGTTGATTTGAGCGCGCCATCTGGTTTGGGATAAAGCCCCATGAGATTGCCGCCAGGCTATTGCGTTTATCGTATCAGGGTAGCGGTTCCCTTTTTAAATATCTTTTTCCCCGTGAAATCTGTGCCGCTGATCATCCATACATAGGAGCCGCTTGCCTGTAAAACGCCGTTAACGGTACCATCCCATCCTTCTCCTATCTGCTTGGTTTGAAATACCAGTTGCCCCCAACGGTTAAAAACCCTGAAAAAATCCATAGAAGCCAGTCCCACCGGTTTGGGACGGAGCAGGTTGTTTTTACCTCCCGGCACAAAGGCATTGGGCACAAAAATATCCGGTACGGTCTGGAACACCTGTACATTAATTGTGTCCAGGTCATAGCACCCTTCGGCAGTAAAGGCGCGCATCACATACTGCTTGTTCTCATTAATTAAGGCTATGGGGTTAGGGATGGAAGCGAAGTTCAGCCCGATGGCAGGGGTCCATTCAAAAAAATCAGCCCCGGACCCGTTTAACTGGAGCGGCTGTCCCTTTACGATGGTGGTATCATTTCCCGCATTCGCGATGATTTCCGGTCTAACCGTGACCAGAACCTGGTCTGTTCCCGGTTTGGGACAACCTAGGGTGTCATAAGCGTACAAGGTGTATGTGGTCGTTCTGTTTGAAAAAGAATAAGGCGTTAGGGTACTGGCATTGCCGAGGGTGGAGAGCGGTTCCCACCGGAAGCTGGACCCGTCCGTAGATCCGCGGAGAATGGCGGTATCCAGGTAACATATCGTAGTGTCATTTCCGGCATTGGCTACAGGGTAAGGAACCGTACGCACTTGCAGTTCATCTTCAGCGTGGCATTTGCCAATACGCGCAATAACGTGGTAGCGGGTGGTTCCCAAAGGAACGGATATTGCGTTCCGGCTCGTCGGGTCGATAATGGGCGCAGAAGGGTTTGCGGTCCAGGTATACTGCAGTCCGTTTCCGGAAGGCGAAAAACGAATGCTGTCGGTTGCGCAGATGGTCGTATCTGCTCCGGCGTTAAGCGTTACTTCTGATACCACGTTCACCCGGATATTTTCCGTGGCTACGCAGGTCCGGTCGGTCAGCGCTACTGTATAGGTTGTAGTGGTCTTAGGAAATACCAGCGGGGAGGCGGTGTTTTCTCCGAACATATTCGACTGAGGCGACCAGGAAAAAACGCCTGTTCCGCTTGCCTGAAGCTGCAGGGTATCAATATCGCAGATCAGCGTATCGGTAAAGGGGACGAAGAGATCAGGCTTATCTGTTACTTTTACGGTGAAAGGCACCGTATCCCGGCATCCCTTGTCCGAGGCTACGATCAGTCTGACGTTTTTCGTTCCCAGGGAATTATACGTCCATTTAGGGTTTTTAAGACTGCTGGTATCGTCGTTCGTGGTTTCATCGCCAAAATCCCATTTCCATTCGGCGGCGGCCCCATACCGGCTTTTGGTGGTATCCGTAAACGAAAACGGCGAATACAGGCAGGAGCCATCCGCTGTAAAACCAGGATAAAAGCCGGGATAGACCCTGGCCAGCGTCGAGGTAGAGTCCACGCATTGTCCGGCCAATACTACTTTCAATTTCACGGTATATGTGCCGGAGTCGGCATATTGATGCTGGATCTGGCCCGCCGGATGCGTGGTGGTTTGGGGCTCGCTGCCATCGCCAAAATCCCAGGTATACACGGAGCCGGTGGGATTCACTTGCCGGTTCCTGAATGTCACTTCCAGGCTATCGCAATAAGAATAGTCGGGGTTCAGGCTTGCCCTCAACGGGTTACAATCCGAGACCTTAATGTGAATGTCCTTTCTGTGGGTATTGATCAAAACGCCGTTGCGGTATTCATCCACACAGGCGGTCACTACAAACTGCCCAAGCGTATTGGGCGCCACGCCGGTGATGATGCCGGTCTTTGAGTTGATGGAGATATTGACGCCCAATGGCTGCTCTCCGGAGTAGGGCGCGCTATAGGGAATAGAATGATATGGCGGTCTCGCGGCAGGATTAGGGCTGGTGCAATTCAGGCAGGTGTTCCCATTGCCGGGCCCTCCCCCGACATAAGCGTTGCATAACTGGTATACCAGCGAGTCGCCTTCGGGGTCAACCGCGGAAAAATCAAATACAAAATTTGAGCCCACGCAGATAGCTACTGCATCCTGCGTATTGTAGAGCGGGCTGGAATTTTTGGGAGCGTTGGGCAGGGTATTTTTCCCGGGGATCTGGCATAAATAGGTGGCGCCATAATCGTCGCTTGGCGCAACCATGTTTTTAATGTTCTCAATGCGGCAACATCTTTGGAAAGAGAGAATATATCCCTCGTCGGTGTCTGGCAGTTCTATTGTTGTTTCAAAATACCGTAACCGGTAACAGACGTCCAGCGGGGGGTTGGTGATGCAGGGGTTGGAGTTAGGCTCGTACCGGATAAACTCTTCCTTCACCATATTGGCCGTCCGGACAAAGCCATACTGCGCATTGTCGGGCAGGGTGAATATGGTGATGGGAACCTGCTCTTCCAATTGTCCCTCGGCATTCTGGCTACAGTCGATATATAGTTTCAGGGTTACCAGGTATTTGGAGGAATTTGCTCTGGACCCATTCCCCAGGTATTTATAGAACAGTTCTCCCCCGCGGATATGCGCGGCAGATAAGGGAAGAATGAATACGCCGAAAATGACGAGTATACAAAATAATTTTTTCATTAAATATATCTGCTACATGTACGGTGTGGGGCGATCAATTGATTCGTCGTAGGAAAGGAATCTGTCTATTGCTGCAGAACAAAATTCAGGTTCTTCAAGCATGCCCATATGACCTGATTGGACGCAGACGTAAATGTAAGACAATTCCGGTATTTTACATAGTTTCAGCGATTGTTCCAATGGAATAAGGGCGTCGTGCTCGCCCGCGATGAACAGTACGGGCCCGGCGAATTTTTTCAGTACGCCGGTCCGTTCCGGCCTGTCGATCATTGCCTCAGTATACCGGACAAGAGAGGAGGCCTGGAAGTCTGAATGCCTGGCGATCAGGTCGTTGACCACGTCGGGGTGGCTGGCTTTAAACCCGGCGGAGAAGAAACCGGGAATGGCCTGTGAAAGGTATTTGGCTGCGCCGAACGTATTAATAAATGCGATATTCTTCTTTCTGCTATTGATTTTCGCTTCATCGTCCGCGTAAGCCGTGGAATGGACAAGGCCAAATGACTTCAGCCTGTCGGCATATTTCTCAGCGAACGCCAGCGTAATATAGCCTCCCATGCTATGGCCAATGAGCGAACAAGAGCTTATATTCTCATTTTCAATGATAAGCAGGAGGTTGTCGGCCAGCATTTCGATGGATAAGGGCGCATCGTGGCGGACCGATCGCCCGCTTCCCGGCAGATCGGGTACGATCAGGCGGTATTTTTTTTCCAGGTAGGCTGCCTGTTTCTCCCATATCGCGCCGTCCGTTCCGAATCCATGAAGCAACACGACGGGTTTTCCCTCTCCGTAAACGCGATAATAAAGCGCTCCCCAATCAGTTTCCAGCGTGTTTTCCCTCATATATTCCCTTTTTGCTTGTTCCTGTTTTGCTGAATCGCTCGTAACTTCTTATTCCGGCCAGAGCGACTATCGGTAAAAAAGCGGGGTTCATGCCTTGCGGCAATAACGCCCAGGCAAAGATCAGAAAGAGGTAAAATACGCAGAAACTGCCGAAATAAAGACGCGTGAACCTATTTTTTCGAAAGGGCATCAGCGCGACCGGGAGATGAAGCGGGAAAGCCCATAAAAGGTTATAGTTGTTAGCGCAGAGCGCATGATCGGTGCCGAACCACATAAACAGCAGCAGGCACCCGATGGCGCCAAGCGCAAAAAAGAAGACATGATCAAACGCATTCAGCGCAGCGGCTATTTTGGGGGATCTCAGGTATCGCAGGGAGAAGATGACCAGAAGCAATAACAGCGCGGTTATGCCGGGCTGTATCCAGGAGCGGCTGCCAGCCGGGATGACGCTTGCCTGAAGGATAGTGTTTTTTGTGGCTACTGCCGGTTGGTTATTAATGTGCGCGCTGTCGAAGCCCTTCATCAGGTAGTCCGGTAAAAACATGGCTTCTTCATTTTTTACCTTTCTGTCCATCCGGCTTCCCAGTAAAAGATCAATGCCCAGCTTACTCCAGTATTGTCCGCCTTTGTCGAGGTATTCGTGAATAAGATTACGAAAGCTGGGCGCATCCGGCGGCAGTATATTGCCGAATAAGATGCCCGGAGCGCCATTGGCTTCCGTTATATCTCTTATGCGGGTAGAACAATTATCGAATAAAAAATCATAACGGTAATATTTATGCGCATCTGTCGCGTTGCGTTGCAGCGCGGCATAAAGACGCTGCTTCTCTTCGCAATTCAGCGCCAGGTTCTGTTCGATAACGCTGCGGTTAAAAACCTGGTATTCGTACATAAAATCGCGGAACCCGCTGACGGAAAGATAGTATTGCAGCCGATCTCCCCCCAGCACGAAGTTGTAATAAAAATCTTCGTCAAATTCAAAGGTGCCGTAATTATAAACGATATCCGTATGCGCGAGATTGTCAACCACCCGGATGGCGCTATGCCCGAAGAGGGAGTAGAGCTCTTCCCCCGGGCTGCAGGTCAGCAAGCTGATGCGCAGCTGACAGGAATCGGTCTGCGAGAAAACTGCGGGGGAAAAAAAACAACCGGCTAACCAGAAAAGAAAACATTTAAATAATCTCATATACAATAAAGGCTGCGCTTATCGCATGAAGATAACTATTCTTAGATATTCTTTCCCTTGCTTGTTCGGTCCTGGCCTTTGTTTCTTATGCATATGCGCGCTGTTCGCTGCAAAAGCGGCAGAAAGCGGATCTCTTCCAGCCTGATCTTGTATTTATTAAGCCATTTCGCATAAGGCTTTTTAGAACAGATCTGTTTTTTCAGCCGTTATCTGCTATAGTTAGGCGCTTCGCGGGTAATGTCCACGTCATGCGCGTGGCTTTCTCTCATACCGGCGTTAGAGATCTTGATGAATTTGGCTTTTTGAAGCGCTTCAATATCCTTTGCCCCGCAATAACCCATTCCCGAGCGAAGTCCGCCTACATATTGATAAACAATCTCAGAGAGGTTTCCTTTATAAGCCACCCTGCCCTCGATGCCTTCGGGCACATATTTCCTGGCGTCGTCTTCCACATCCTGGAAGTAGCGGTCGCCGCTACCATGGCTCATCGCGCCAATAGAGCCCATCCCGCGGTATTGCTTGAATTTTCTTCCTTCATAGATGATGGTTTCGCCCGGGCTTTCTTCTGTTCCGGCAAATACGCTTCCCATCATCACTACATTGCCGCCTGCGGCCAGGGCTTTCACCATATCGCCGGTGTAACGGATGCCACCGTCGGCGATCAGCGGTATTTTCTTTTTCTTCAGTACGCTCGCGACCTCCATGATGGCGGTGATCTGCGGAATGCCTGCGCCGGCGACGATCCGGGTAGTGCATATCGAACCCGGCCCGATCCCCACTTTTACGGCGTCGGCACCGGCGTCTACCAGCGCCAGCGCGCCTTCGGCGGTGGCTACATTACCGGCAATGACTTCCAGGTTCTTAAAATTCTTTTTAACCGCTTTCAACGCTTCCATCACGCCCCTGCTATGGCCATGCGCGCTGTCCAGGCAAACAACGTCTACCCCTATCTGTTGCAGCGCCGAGGCGCGGTCCATCAGGTCGTTCGTAATGCCGAGCGCCGCTCCTACGAGCAGCCTGCCGAAAGCGTCCTTAACGCCATTGGGAAAGCTGGTCAATTGCAGGATATCGCGGTAGGTGATCAGTCCAACCAGTTTTCCGGCCTTGTTCACTACCGGGAGCTTTTCCACCTTATACTGACTCAGGATCTTTTTTGCCTTGGTAAGATCCGTTCCTTCGGGGGCAGTAACCAGGTTTTCCCTGGTCATCACTTCGCTTACTTTTTTTGACGCATTGGTCTCAAAGCGAAGATCCCTGTTGGTAAGGATGCCGGCCAGCCGGCCGCTGCCGTCGGTAATGGGAATACCGCCGATCCGGTTTTCTTTCATGAGGCGCAGGGCATCGCCGATAGTGGCTTCCGTATCCAGGGTAACAGGGTCAATGATGAGCCCGCTCTCGCTTCTTTTCACTCTTCTCACCTGGTCGGCCTGTTTTTCTATGCTCATGTTTTTATGCAGGATGCCGATGCCACCTTCCCGCGCCAGCGCAATGGCCAGGCTGGCTTCGGTAACGGTGTCCATCGCGGCGGACACCAACGGGATATTCAAACTGATCTTCCTGGTGAGCTGTGTGCGGATGCTTACTTCGCGGGGCAATACCTGTGAATATCCCGGAACCAGCAGCACATCGTCGAAGGTTACGCCTTCGCCGAAAAATCTTTCTGCGGCATAGNNGCGCTGTTTATTGTTGCCATGTGCAAAGATAGGGCGGTAGGCAAATTCCGTCCAAATGAATTTTGAAGCTTAACGTTTTGATAGCCGTAGCGCAAGATTGCGTTGCGGTGATAAGCTGCAATGGTCTTCTGCTAGAGTGCATAGAAATACCTGGCCTGAGGCGAAGGGCTTTCTGCGAGAGAACATATAGGAATAAAATGAAGGTTCAGGGCGGGCGCTTTCCTGCGCGCTTGCATGCAGAACTTATATCGGGCTTGCCGTTTTAGGCTGGAATGCCTTTTATTGCGCGTTTTTGTTCAAAAAAAATATCTGGTGGATGATGATCGGGCGAAATGCCGTTCTGCACGCTTTTTCATGTAGAAGAAAAATAAATATTGGGGTTCGAAGTTTTAGCGCGATACCCGGAACATCTTGCCGGGTAAGCGTTCTATCAAATGATCCATTTCCAGTTGCAGGATGGCCGACGCAATGGCGCCTGCGCTTATTCCTGCGGTTTGGGATAGTTCATCCAGGCTAACGGTTTCACGGCGCGCTATCAGCTGGTATACCTGTTGCTCTGCTCCGGACAATTCCACGGGCGCTTGCTGAGCAGTTGTTGGCGCGGGCGGTATGGGTTCCCAGCCCATGGCTTCCATCAGTTGATCTTTCCCTGTCAGCAGTATGGCCTTATTCTGCTGGATCAGGCGATTGCAGCCATGGCTATGGACGTCGCTGATCCTTCCGGGGATGGCGAACACTTCGCGATGGTATCCCGCTGCAAGGTCGGCAGTGATCATACTTCCTCCTTTAATGCCGCTTTCAATCACAATAATGGCGTCGCTGATGCCCGCTACGATCCGGTTGCGGCTGGGGAAATGGTATTTATCGGGAGCCGTATTGCTGGGGAATTCGGTGAGCAATCCCCCTTGTAAAAGCATTTCCTTCGCCAACTGCGTATTTTCCGGGGGGTAGATCTTGTCCAACCCGTGACCGACAACGCCGACGGTAGGCAGTTGGTTTTTGAGGGCCGCCTTGTGCGCCAGCGCGTCGATGCCATAAGCAAGTCCGCTCGCTATCAGGATGGAGGAGCCGCCCAGTTCCCTGATCAGTTTTTCCACAGCCTGCCTGCCGTAATCGGTATGATCCCGGGAGCCCACGATCGCTATGATCCGGGGCGCGTTCAGATCGGCTGATCCCTTGTAAAACAATAAGGCAGGGGGATCATAGCAGTTGAGCAGGCGGCGGGGATAATCCGGATCTTTCAGAAATAAGGGTTTGATCCTGTATTTTTCTATAAAAGCGATCTCTTCTTCCGCTTTTTTAAAGTCGCGAAATTTTTTTATGCTTTGCGCCCTTATTTTTCCGATGCCTTCGATCCGACTTAGCTCAGATATGGGCGCCTGGAAGATGTGGCGGGCGGAGGGAAAGGCATCGCATAATGTTTTAGCGTGTACATTACCGATATGATCTACCCTCCGCAGGGATAGCTGGTATACGAGATCGGGATTCATCAGGGCCTCACTTTTAGTTCGGTTCGGCGGTTTTTAGCCCTGCCTTCCTCCGTTTGATTGCCGGCAACCGGCTGGGATGAGCCGAAACCTTCAGCAGAAAGGCGGGAGGCCTGAACGCCCTTGCCGACCAGGTAATTGACCACGGCGTTCGCCCGGTTTTTGGAAAGATTCAGGTTATCGGCGGCATTGCCGGTATTGTCGGTATGGCCGTTGATGCTGAATTTTAGCGAGGGGTTCTCTTCCAGCAGGCGGACCACGTTATCCAGTTCGGCAAATGACTCGGGCTTAAGCGTAAATTCATTTATGTCAAAAAAGATATTCTTCAATACGATTGACGCGTCGGCTTCCAGCGGTTGAAGCGGGATGTCGATATGATAGGTGGAGTCGGGGCTTTCGCGGCTTAACGGGAAATTTTCCGAGAAGAAAAGATATCCCTTACGGTTAACATTAAACGCATAATCCTTCCCTACGGGAAGCGTGATCAGGTACGCGCCGGTTTCATCGGTCTGCACCTTGCTGATGACATCCCGGCTGTTCAGATCCGTTAGTTCAACGGCAGAGGGAAGTCCCTTCAATGTTTTTTTATCAAACACTTTTCCTTTTACCCAAAGCGTTTTAGCGGGTCGTACATTTTCCCGAAGTTCAAAGGTATACAGGTCCAGCCCTCCGCGGCTATCGCGGCGGTCGCTGGCATAATAAGCGGTCCTGCCGTCGGCGGCAATGACCAGGCTGCCTTCATTTTCAATGGTGTTGATGGGATAGCCCAGGTTTTCAGCCTTGCTCCATTCTTCCGGGGATTTTTTCCTGACCAGGAACAGGTCGTTGTCTCCGTATCCCGTATGTCCGTTAGAATTAAAATACAGGGTTTGATTATCGGCATGAATAAAGGGCGCGCTTTCATCCCCCGCGGTATTTATTTCAGGCCCCGCGTTCCGGGGTTCGCTCCAGGTCCCGTCGGGCTGCCGGCGGGCGATGTAGATATCGCTGCCGCCCAAACCTCCGGGGCGATTGCTGGAAAAATACAGGTCCCGCTTGTCGGGAGACAGGCTGGGCGCGGATTCCCAGGCGTCGGTATTGATAACGGGGCCAAGGTTTTCCGGCGCGCTCCATCCGCCGGGAGTAAGATAGGAGATGTACAGGTCGCAGCTTCCATAGCCTTCAGGAAAATTGCATCCCGTAAAGATCAGCCATTCGCCATCCTGGGAAATATTCTGCGCGCCCTCATTCCGGTTGGTATTGATATTTCCTAAAAGGCTGCGGCTTTTGGTCCATCGATTATCGTCTGTGAGCGAGGAGGAGTAAAAATCCTCGTTGACCCCGTCCACGCGCCGGGTGAAGATCAGGCTGCGGCCGTCTATGGTAAGGGTGGGAAAGTATTCCGAGAAATGGCTGTTGACGCTATCGCCCATATTCTGCGGCTCGAACTGGTAATTCCCGAGGTTATTGTTTTTCGCATAGTCTACCGCGAAAGTAAAACAACGTTTGCGGTATTCGCCTGCTCTTCGGCTGGAAGCGGGCAGATCGGGCAGGGAGAGATAATCATTTACCGCTGCCAGCGCCTTTTCAAATGCGCCCATGCCCGCCAGGTTGATCGCGTAAGGGAGACTATAGTATCTAAAATAATCATTGTCTATGGCTTTCGCCTTCTCAAAATTTTCTATGGCTGACGGATAGTTTTTCAATTCGCCGAACATGCCCCCGATAGAAAGGTAGGCTTCGAGAAAGCGGGGGTCGATCTTTACCGCCTCCGTTAAGGTCCGGATCCCATTTTGGATATCGCCTTCGGAAGCCTGCTGAAGGCCTTTGGTATAAAGGGCTTCAGCCTTTTTTTTAACTTTTGAAGGAGTATACTGGCTGCTGCCCGGAATGGAAAGGAGCAGGATGCTGACAGCGGTAAGAAAGTATTTGAACAACATAGGCGGTGTGGATTTGCCGGTTAAACATATAGGAACGGACCCCGGGGAATTTATTCAGGCGTTGATTTTCCCGAAATGATCCCATCTTCACTGACGACGAACTAAATATAGTTATCAAAACGCTATTATGGAAGCGGGGCTTATTTAAGGGACGTTAATATATTTATGGATCTGTAAAGAAAGCTCCCATTTAGGGTTTTCTTTAATGTACTCGATGATCCAGGGGGTAACCCGGTCGGCCCTGTCCCATTCCGGCTGCAGGTACAATTTGCATTCCGGGGAAACCCGGGCTGCATATTTTTCCGCCCAGTCCAGGTCGGACCGGTTGAATACGATTATTTTCAATTCATTTGCCAGGGGAAGGATCTCCGGCAGGGGAGGTTTGAATTTTTTTGGGGACAGGCATATCCAATCCCATGTTCCCGATAGCGGGCTGCTGCCGGATGTTTCTATGTTTGTGGCGAATCCCTCCTGGCGCAGCAAGGCGGTCAAGGCGTCGCAATTGTGCATCAGGGGCTCTCCGCCGGTAATTACCGCCATTCTGCCCGGATAGGAGGACGCTTCCCTGACAAGGTCCTGCAAGGGGATCCTCGGATGGGCCGATTCTTCCCAGCTCTCTTTCACATCGCACCAGACGCAGCCCACATCGCACCCGGCAAGCCTTATGAAATAAGCGGCTTTTCCCTGGTGAAATCCCTCGCCCTGGAGGGTGTAAAATGCCTCCATTACGGGAAGGGAGGCGGTAATATCGGCAATGCCTGGCTGCATGGTTTGCTTTCTGATAAAACGGGTTGCGGGTTTTAACGAGGATCCTGGCGGGCATCCTGGAGAGCCGCAATATTATTTATTGCAATCTGTTTGGCAACTTGTTCGGCGATCTTCAGGCCTTCCGGGACTGTTTTGCTTCCGCCGCGCGAAAAGTATTCCGCATAAGGGCGGCGATAGTCATCGGACCAACGCCTCCCGGAACAGGAGTAATATAGCTGCATTTGGGCGCTACGTTCTCAAAATCAACATCTCCCCTGATGGCGTATCCTCTTTTCTTTGAGGCGTCGGGAACCCGGCTGATGCCTACGTCTATCACAATGGCGCCTTCCTTCACCATGTCTTCGGTAAGGAATAAGGGCTTGCCCAGGGCGGCTACGATCAGGTCGGCTTCCCGGCATATCGCCTTTATGTTCCGGGTATGCGAATGACAGATCGTAACGGTGCAATTTCCGGGATTTGTGGCGCCGCTCAACAAGATGCTCATCGGTCTTCCCACGATATTACTGCGTCCGATCACTACGGCATTCATTCCCCGGGTATCTATTTTATAATATTCCAGCAGGAGCATGATCCCATGGGGCGTAGCAGGGACAAACCCCGGCAGGCCCTGGACCATTCTGCCCATATTCAGCGAATGGAAGCCATCCACGTCCTTTGACGCGTCGATGGTATCGATCACTTTCTGCTCAGATATGCTCTTGGGCAGGGGCAGCTGCACCAGGATGCCGTCTACGGCGTCGTCATTGTTCAGATCCCTGATCGTTTGCAACAGGCGTTCCTCGGAAATGGTATCTTCCAGGCGGATCAGCGTGGAAACATACCCGATCTCTTCGCAGGTCCTGACCTTGGAGCCGACATAGGTTTCGCTCGCTCCGTTATGGCCTACCAGTATGGCGGCAAGATGCGGCGCTTTTTTTCCTTCTTTGACCCATTGCGCTATGCGGATTTTCAATTCGTCTTTTGTTGCCTGTGAAACAAGCTGGCCGTCCATGAGTATCATGCGGCAAAGGTATGACGATGCCTACAGCTTCCCAAATACCGGGAAGGCATTTAATGCGGTAAGATCTGCGTTTTTTACAACCGCCAGCCGGGGCCTCAGAAGCTATCATCCATGGTTTAATACGCTCTGGTTTGCGTTTTTTACCCATTGCTTCCACAACGGCATATGCAAATTTTGGGTAAATGATCGTGGTGAAAATATTTGTCCTTATCCTGCTTGCCTGCCAGACCGTATGCCTCAGCTATGCGCAAAGGGCGCGTTATCCCGTTGCCGCGCCTTATGCCGGCTGGGGGGCTTACAGTAAAAAGTTCCTGGACGTGTTCTCCTGCGCTGTTAACCAGGCTGCGCTTCCGGATATGCCGTCTTTTTCTGTGGGCGTATACGGGGAAAACCGGTTTCAGGCGCCCGGCCTGAATATGTTCCGCCTTTCGGCGGCGCTGAACGGCTGTTCCGGTGGATTTGGGCTGAATACCTGGTATTTCGGGAACCCGGATTTTAATGAATCGAATATTGGCCTGGCTTATGGGAAAAGCCTGGGCGATGTAAACCTGGGTATCCAGTTTGATTACCGCCGGCAGATGACGGCAGGCGCAGGCAGGGAGGATGCGGCAACTTTTGAGGTCGGCACGATATGGCGCATTACCGATCGGGCGAGCGCCGGCGTTCATGTTTTTAACCCGATAGGCGCATCAATGCTTGGCCGCGAGCGGGAAAAGCTGGCTTATGCTTATAGCGCCGGCCTGGGGTTTGAGGCCTCTGACCAGGTTTACCTGTGCATGCAGATCAGTAAGGAAGAAGCCAAGCCGGCGGATATCATGGCCGGAATACAATATGTTTTCGCGGAGCAGTTCTTTGCCGGCATAGGAAT
>DEHV01000046.1:0-8406 GCA_002352105.1 Chitinophagaceae bacterium UBA2791
TTTTGGCTCTTGGCGCTAAAGGAAAGATTATGCAGTTCGCGGGCGCCGTTTGTCAATCGTTTCAGAGGCATCCCCTGCGCGCCGGGCTTGGCAATGACAGACCAGGACCCGTCTATGATAATGTTCTGCGGTTTAAGATTGACTGCCTGCGGAGCGGGTATCAATGCAAAGCCGCGGCTTCTGAGGGGACCGACAAAGCCGGTGTTTGTACTAACGAAGGCGATGGCCTCGCTTTGGATAAGAAGCAGCGAAAAAAGAAAGGTTAAGCTTGAAATATATTTCATATCTTTTTTTTTAACGGCATGAATATTCCGTATGCTGCGGCTACCTCATCTGCAACAGGTCATTTCTTTAACCGCAAAAGTAAAATGGTTGAATGCTTTCAGTGGATATTTGAGATGGGGCGCGCTATAGGCGCTGTCAACGAAGGCGCAAACAATATGTTGTTCATAAGAGCGAGCGAATAATTGTTCACAACATAACGCCAATCTAAACGGGCTCTTCAGTCAACTGTTTTAATCCTGTCGAGCGCTCAATAAACACGAATGCTAACAAAAAAGCAGGTTCCCTTTTTAGGGGGAACCTGCGTAAGATTGACTATTAATAACCCGGATTCTGAGTCAGTTGCGGAGCCCTGTTGCTTTCATCAGCAGAAATAGGCAACCAATAATATTTCGGATCCGTAATGGACCTTACTTCTGCAGTGATCTCAGTCCATACGGTTTTCTTAACGCCATCTGTGGTTGTTTCGACAATATCGATCCCCTTAGCGTCGGTCATTACATCCAGCAGTATCTTCCATCTCCTGATATCGTACCAGCGAATGCTTTCAAAAGAAAGTTCTTTCTGCCTTTCCTCACGAAGCGCTTTGGTAATATCGCCAGTAAAATCAGGTAAGGCAACGCGGTTCCTGATCATATTGATATAGGTAGTCGCTTCAGGGATCTCGCCTAATCCAATACAGGCTTCAGCATAATTCAACAGAATCTCTGCATACCTGAATTCCACCCATATATTTTCATTGGTTACCACGCCGGTTACAATGCCATCGTCCATATGTTTTTTCATAAGGTAGCCGGTATATCCGCCATTGTCGGGCGAACGATCGCTCTGCCGGGTATCCAGGCCAAAACGTTTAAAGGTTTCCACGCCGCCGTTGATCACGATGCGGGTACGCCTGTCATAAACGCCCAACGGATCAATAACGCCAAATGCCGCATCGCGGGGTTTCCAGACCGCGCTATCAAACAAAATGGTTCCATAAAACCGGGGTTCGCGGTTATAATAAGGATTTTCCGAATGGTATTTACTGGAAATATTGATATAATTATTATTACCGTCCTTTGTAAAATGATCGGAGAAATCAGAACCGTCTTCCATCTGGTAAACATTCACCAGTTGTTGGGTAGCCGAATTATCGCTGTAACCATGCCATCCGTTTCCGTCATTTAACTGGTTCGTCCTGTTTATATCGCCTCCAGCCAGGGAATACATTTTTCCCCAGATGATCTCGGGGTCAGATAAATCTTTTGCTTTGAAAAATTCAAAATAGCCCTTAGCTACGGCCGCCTGATCCGGCGCGCCAAAATCAGCCAGACTATTTTCATTAAGATCCATCACTGCTTTCGCCGCATTTTTAGCCGCCGTCCATAAGGCGGTCCTGTCGGGGCTTTCATATCCCACGTATTTGTTGGCCGCAGTTCCGTCAGCGGTAAGATCGCTTGCCGCAAACAGGAGCATTCTTGATTTAAGCGCCAGCGCCGTAGCCTTAGTAGCCCTGCCCATAACCGTAGCGGCCTTGCTTGCTAACAATCCGGCAGCGGCATCACAATCATCCACAATGAACTTTACGGTTTCCTCGAAAGAAGCCCTTGTTTTGCCTAAAAAATCATCTCCCAGCTCGGAGGGTTGGTCTAAAAGAACAACGCCGCCATATAAACGGGCCAACTGCGTATAGCAGTAAGCCCGGATAAAATAGGCTTCGCCCTTCATGGCATCTGTTCTTGCTTTCACGAGGGGACGCTCAGCTTCCGCCGTTGCTTCGGGCACGCGATCAATATTTGCCAGGAAAACATTGATCCTTTGGATATTGTCATAATACTGTTTCCAGCCATTTGCATAAGTGCCGTTGAACGGCAGCAAACTCGCCGGCGATAACTCGCCCCGGTTATAGCTTTCAGCGCCGCCATGGGTAAAACGCGTTTCATCGGAAATAGCGGTAACCATAACCTGTGTGAAACCAAACTTTAAATTCTGGTAATTGTTCAGCAAGTAGGCTTCAGCTACGTTAGCGTCGGACCATACCGTAGGATCGGAATATTGATTCACTGGATCCCTGTCCAGGATGTTTTTGCACGACTGGAGAAAAAGCGCCAGCCCCAGCACGGCAAAAGCGGATAATATCAATCTATATTTTTTCATAATTTTCAACATTTGTGATTAGAAGGAAATATTGGCGCCTATCGCCAGGGTTCTCATTAAGGGGTAATTATCCCGGTCGCCGCCAAATTCCGGTTCCCAGATACCCTCGGAAGCATAAAGCAGGAACAGGTTCTGCGCGGAAACATAGAACTGCGCTGTCTGCACCCTTAACTTGCTAACCACAGAAGCAGGTAAGTTATACGCCAACTGCAGGTTTTTTAACCGGGCGTAGTTCATGTCCTGGAATTCCATATCTGTTCTATGGCTGCTTCTCCAGTATTGCGTAGCTCCCTGATATGCCCTGGGTTTAGTAGCATTGATATTGTCCGGCGTCCATCTTCCGTCTGCATAATAAGAGTAGTAATTACCCGCTGTACCCTGCTGGGAACCCAGCATTTGCCTCATGGCAATTGCCGCCCCATTGACAAGTCCGCTCAATTCAAGGTTTCTATACCTTAGATTAAAGGCAAGGCCAAAAGTAACTTCAGGGTCTGCGTTTTTATCAAAAAGGATCCTATCATCCGGAGTGATCTGGCCGTCGCCGTCTGTATCCTGGATGATCACATCTCCGGGAATCGCACTGTTAACATGGGGAGTTTTGCTGATCTGGTCAAGATCCCTGAAAATGCCTATTCCCTTATATAATAGCTGAGAGCTCATCGGATGGCCGGTACGCACCTGCCAGGGAACGCTTCTTGCAGGCTCGTCGAATTCTATGATCTTGTTACGGGCAAAAGCAAAGTTTCCGTTGATGCTATACGAAAAATCTCCTTTTCTGTCCCTGAATCCTAATTCCAGCTCTACGCCCCGGTTATCTACGATACCGAAATTTTCACTCGGCAGGGAGATGCCTGCATATTCGGGTACCGAAGCATTCCTTGCCACAAGAATATTATTTCTTCTCTGGTAAAAGAAATCGGCGTTAAAGGTCAGCTTGTTATTAAACAACATCGACTCAAAGCCGGCATTGTAGGAATTAGCAGTTTCCCAGGTGATAACGGGATTAGGCATTACAGCTTGCGATATGGAGCTTTGATATACCCGGTTAGCGCCGTATACGCCGCCTGCTACAATATTATAAGTAGCGAGGAACTGGAATGGGAGAATAAAGTCATTTCCCAATTGTCCCCAGGAAGCCTTGAGTTTCAAAAAGCTGAAAGGATTATTGATTCCCCAGAAATCCTCATTGGAGGCTACCCATCCTGCCAGTATGCTGGGGAAATTACCAAAACGGCTTTCTTTGGGAAATCTGAGCGAACCGTCTCTTCTTAAGGAGAACTGGAACAGGTAGGTTTCTTTGTAGTTATAGCTTATTCTGCCAAAATAATTCACCCTTGCGTCAATGCTGGCGGATCCCCCATTGTTTTTGTCTCTGTCTCCGCCTGTAATCAGGTAAGGAATCTGGCTGCTGATAAAATATCTCCGGAAAGCATTAAAGTCCTGGCCAAACTCATCAGCCGATTCATAGGCTACAAAAGCGTTTAAATTATGATCATTAAAGCTCTTATCATAGTTAACCCTGAAATTGAATGTTTTGATTTTATAATCCTCATATTTATCGTTCAGGCGCGGCTGATTGGGGTTGACTGTTTTGGTAAGAAAAGCCGTACCGTCTTCGGCCCCGGTATTTCCTGCCGCCAGGTAAGCCGCTGTATTCAGCGTATAAGCGCTCATCGGCGTCTGAAAATACTTATTCTTAACCAGGCGGATATCATAAGCATAATAAGAAGATAAGCTTAGCCCTTCTACATGTGGGATTTTAAAAGTGGCGCTCAGGATATTGTTGCTCCTGTATGTTTTTCTATCGTTAAAACCAGATTGGGAAGTCGCCATCAAACCAGGTTGATAATCTGCTCCGAATCCACCGGTAGCCCAATATCCATTGGGAAACCTATTAACCGTATTCGGCCTTCCCTGGTTGATAACATTAAAAATTATCCCCGCGTCTGTGCTCCATCCATCTGAACTTTCATTGGCCATCTCATCTCCGGCGGAGGTATATTTATTGTCCTGTATACCGGCTATATCCAGCCCCAAAGTTAAATATTTACCAACGTTCGCCTGGATATTGCCTTTTAAATTGTAGCGGGACCAGCTATGCGGGCTGTTTTTATATAAGGCATCTGCCCATTGATTGCCGAAGGAAAAATAATATTTTACCGCATCGGTACCGCCGTTCACGGAGATATTGTGATTACGGTTCTGGCTAAAATCCTTTAAGACCTCATCATACCAGTTGGTATTGGGATGGGTCCAGGGGAATTTGCCCGAAGCATATTTTTCAACATCTTCCTGATCGTATAACATATTCGTGGGAGAAACGCCTTCATAGGTCTGCATTTCAATGATCATCTGGGCATAGGTAGCCGCATCAGCCATCTTAGGCAAGCGGGTCGGGGAAAGAAAACCCTGGTAAAACCCATAGTTAACTGTGGGCTTACCGGTTTTACCGCGCTTGGTAGTGACCAGGATAACCCCGTTGGCGGCGCGGGAACCATAGATACCGGCAGCCGCGTCTTTAAGAACGGAAATACTTTCTACATCGTTAACATTAATAGAATTCAGGTCCCTGCCGGGGATTCCGTCTATTACAATTAAAGGTGAGTTATTACCAAGCGTACCCCTTCCCCTGATCAGGATATCGGCATTGTCCGATCCGGGCTCGCCATTTCTTTGCTGAACAATCGCGCCGGGCAAACGGCCGGCCAGCGCATTGCTGATATTGCTAACAGGGGCTGCAGCCAGCTCTTTGCTGGATACGGCTACCACCGAACCGATCAGGTTTACTTTTTTCTCCCTGCCGTATCCCACCACTACTGTCTCCTGTAAGCTGCTCACTGCAGAATTTACCGAGATATTCATGTTTTCCCCGCTTACTTTTACTTCCAGCGGGTCAATATTCACCCCGGTAATCACCAGGGTAGCATTATCATCCACGCCGGTAAGGGTAAACTCCCCGTTTGCATTGGTAGAAGTCGCCTTATTGGTTCCTTTTACCGTAACCGTTGCAATAGCGGGTTCGCCGTCCTGGGTGGTCACCCGGCCCCTCACGTCGATAGGGGGCGGGAGTTCAGCTACCGTTGACTGGGTAGCCGGGGAAGTAGTTGTTACCGGCTTACGGCTGATAAAAACGGTTTCGCCCTTGATGGAGTATTCCAAAGGCTGGTTTTTTAAAGCCTCATTTAAAAAACCTTCCAGCGAGCTGTTTCTCAGGTTCAGCGTCACCGGGGTAGTCAGCTTTAATAAAGCGTCTTCATAAAAAACAACAAAATTGGTCTGACGCTCTATAACAGAAAAAACTTTTTCCAGGGAAATATTCCTCCCGGAAAAGCTGACTGTTTGCGCATTGCCTTTGGCAAAAACCTGGATGCCAAAAGCCAGTAAGATCACGGCGGTTAATTTCATAACTCGCAAAGTTTTGGTTAAAAGGCCATGAAGAGGACGGCCCTTACAAAGTGCAGTTAAAAGCATACTTTTGTAAAGTTTTAGGTTAAAGAATAAAGCAGTGTCTATCTACTTTAAATTTTAGTTAACCTGAACGCCGCCGTTCCGGTCGTTACCCGGGACGGTTTTATTTTCAGGCAACCATATCTTCTACGTTATTCCCCAACGCGCTGTCAGGGCGTAACGATCAGTTTTTTTCCCTCGATCTTAAAACGCACATCCGTGCTCTTCAATCCGTCTAACAGATCCAGCAAACCCAGGTCGCGCTTGATCTTTCCACTGAATGTCCGGGAAGCCAAACTGCCTTGGTATTCCACGTCCACATCATACCAGCGGGACAACTGGCGCATCACCGATGTCAGGTTATCCCTGTTAAAAATAAATACCCCGTTTTTCCAGCCTACCGCCGCTTCCGTATCGGCTTCAGTCACTTTGCCGTTACTGTATGCCTGCCCAGGCTTAAGCACGCTGTTGTTGATCATTACCGACCCCTCCAGCAAAGTAGTCCTTACCAGGGGCTCGTCGGCATAGGCATTAACGTTAAAATGCGTGCCCAGCACCCGGATCTCGGTTTCGTCCCGCAGTTTCACCTTAAAAGGCATTTTTTCGTTTTTTGCCACTTCAAAATATACTTCGCCGGTTATTTCCACCTTCCGCTCAGGGCCGACAAATGCCGTAGGATAGGTAATGGAGCTGGCGGCATTCAGCCATATCTGGGTCCCATCCGGAAGCGTTAGCCTGTACTGCCCGCCCCTTGGAGTGGTCATGGTATTATACGCGACAATATTCGTTTTGCCGTACACCAGCGCCCCTTTATCCTTGTTGATCACCACGCCTCCGTCGGAAATAACAGTGGTATTTGTTTCGTCCAACGCAACCTGCTCTCCGTTGCTTAAGGTCAGGATAGCCTTATCATATCCCGGCGCAACATCATGTTGCCTGGGCGCTTTCTGAACAGTTATTGTTTCCTGTTCCTGCGGCAGGGCCGGATTTTGGGCGTAATAAAAATAAACGCCTGCTCCAATAACCAGCAGTATCATTGCCGCATAACGAATCCAGGCCATACGAAGAAAATGAATACGATGGACAGGCTGCGGGGCCGGCTGCCGGTCGCCCAAAATACGCTCCAGCATTCGGGCAGGATCTATATTAGCCGTCAATTCATCCGCTCCTTCTTCATTGCGCCACCAGGCCATGAGCTGTTCCTTAATGGGATCAGCGTCTTCCATGTTATCAATAAGGCTCCAGAATTCAGTTAACTCCTCAGGCGTATGCCGGCCAGTAATGTACTGATCCAATAAATAATGCAGCCGGGTAGTATATTTAGCCATAGAAATTTGTCCTGTAAATAACAGACACCGGCCAGGGGCCGATGGGAGTATTGGGGTTAAAAAATATTTTTATTTGAGTAGCGTAAAACAGAAAAACACGATTACAGATACTTCAATGCCTCTTTTCTGGAGATAAGCTTTAAGCGATCGCAGGGTTATCGACATCGTTTTTTTAACGGTGGTTGGCGAGAGTTCCAACTCTTTGGCAATCTGTTCATAAGTAAGCCCATGCGTTCTGCTCAGGCTATAAATAAGCTTTCTCTGCGGGGGCAACTGGTCGATAGCTTCCTTTGTAAGCTCTTTTATTTCAAAATCAGAAAGCGCATTGGCTTCGTAAGCGGACGAAGCCTGTAAAGACTGACGGATCAGGACCTCCTGTAATTTTTTTTGGCGGGCGGTAGATCTGAAAAAGTTCAGGGCTTTATTGTACGCCGACCTGGAAAGAAAGGCCTCCATATCATTAATATCGGCTATCCTTTCGCGGGTGGTCCACAATACGGTAAAAATATCCAGCATCAGTTCTTCGGCGGTCTGGGAAGATTTTGTCATCCGGAAAAGAAAAGTGTACACCTTTTTCCAATGGGCATGATACAACTCTTCAAAAGCATGCTCGTCTCCGCTTGATATTCTCTTCAGTAGCGCATCATAATATGTGGGCCGTTGCTGCAATTAGTTTCCTTTTAATTTGTTTTAATTATGCCTCCGGTATAATAATACCAACGCTTTATAAAAAAAACAACTTCCAGAACCGCATAAAGTTAATACAAAAATAAAATGTTTTTATTTTTCAACCCTCCCGCTAATAACAAAATTAAAAAACCTGCTTTATTTCGATACAAACGCCTGGCCGGCTTCTCCCCCGCGAGGGGTCGGCGATAAGCAGCTACTGAATATAAATATAGTTGAATCGCCAGGCTTTGGCAGGCCGCCGGCGCGACAAACATACAACAAGCCGCTGCCGAAGGCTGGCTAGGCATCAACAAACTTAATCCAGTTCTTCCGTGTCTTTCCAATTCAATGAGCCTGTTCTCTCCTGCAGGTTATTCTTTTTCGCAAATATATTTCTCGATTGCCGGGTTTCATCCGCCCATTTTCCCAATGCATAATTCAACTGACGGTAGATCAAATAGCTCATGTCCACCGTTCTGACCGGTATATGGTCTTTGATATCATCCACCTTGTCAAGGTAGGTCCTGCCGTTAGCTTCCAA
>DEHV01000046.1:8435-8828 GCA_002352105.1 Chitinophagaceae bacterium UBA2791
CTGGGCGATCGTGAGGAAGGCCCGCAAATTATATTGCTGCCGGGGCCTTACATTTCTCAGGTTGGCATGTAATAAACCAAGCAACTCATTATTCTGCGCTAAATATTCTTTAGCGGCTTTCAGGCGCGACGCATTCTCAGCCGCCCAATCTTTATTTAGCGATAAATCAGAAACGGAGGGAGCCGGCAGGGAAGATAGGGTATGGTCAAGAAGATGCCTGGGCTCGTCAAATATACGAAGATGGCTTCCCAGTATCGGGGTGCGTAACATCAGGGGCATTTCATCCCAGCTATCTTTCCAGAATTGCGCCTGCCCGCTTAACAATTGATAAACCTTATCCATCTCGGTAGCGCCGGGGCCATAAAACGAACGATAGAAACGATCGGTCAGCTC
>DEHV01000066.1 GCA_002352105.1 Chitinophagaceae bacterium UBA2791
CTAAGAAGCGTAAGGATACACTATTACTACCGCGACCGGCGATACGGTTCATGTTGCTAACGATTTTGTCCATACCGATGGCATCCTTAACGGGTTGTTTTCTGTGAAGGGAGACCTGACCGTTAATGCCGAAGCCGATGGGGGTACGGGAATGATCATCTTGAACGGCGCGGACGATCAAACCTATACGGTAGCGGAGGAGGCTGCCCGCACTTGCCAGATCGTAGTAGATAAGCCTTTGGGCGGAGTAATACCGGCCCCGGGTACTACCGATCTATACATACAGGGGCTTAGCGTATTGGCTGGTAGTTTTACCGCTCCCGCGGGAACAATGAACATAGGAGGGCAATGGAATACCAACGCTACGTTGTTTACGCATGCCGGCGGCAGCTTCGATGCGAATAACGGCACAGTAGAGATCAACCCTAGTCATAGCTGTGCTACGCGAACCTATTTTATTGATGTTTTGCCTGAAACCCGGTTTTATGATTTTACGGTCAACGGGTTGTACAATTGCGTTAATTCAACCATTGCCTCAGCGGCGGGAGATACCATCCATGTACTGAACAACCTGCTCTACCAGGACGGCATTTCAACAGCGAGGATTGCCGTTGCCGGAAATGTTACCGTACTGCCTTCTTTTGACGGTGGGAATGGGCAGTTGATATTTGAGGGAGCGGGGGATCAGCATTTTGATCTATCGGGCGCTACGGATCTGTTTAACGGCCCTTTGCTGATCAAGAAACCATCGGGCATCGTTAACCTGTTTTCTGCCTGTGTGTTGGATGCGCCGGGCCAGAACATAACTTTCAGCAAGGGTATCCTGGCGTCCACCGCAGCCAATTTGCTGACGATCGGAGATAATGTTACCGTAATAACGCCAAGCGACAGCAGTTTTGTGGATGGGCCGGTCTCCAAGATCGGCAACGATGCTTTTGTTTTTCCTGTTGGTAAAAATCATTTATATGCTCCTATTGCCATATCGGCGCCGGAACATATCGCCGATCGGTTTACCGCTGAATATATTCCCGCCGATCCAGGCCCTCTTTATGATCGGACAGCTAAAGCCGTTAGCCTGGATGAAATCAGCAGTTGCGAATACTGGATGCTGCAAAGGGACAATGGCCTATCCGATGTGTCGGTAACATTAAGCTGGGATACTATCAGAAGCTGCAATGTGGTGAGCACAACCCATTTGCGCGTAGCGCGATGGGATGGAGGGGAATGGCGGGACGAAGGTATTGGCGGAACAACCGGCGACGTGAGTAAGGGAACCATCGTTTCGGGCGCTGCCGCTAGCGATTACGGCCCGTTTACGCTGTCGTCTCCGATCCTGATGATTGTATTGCCAGCTGAGTCCCTGAACTTAACGGGCCGGTCTAAAAGCAATAACAATGTTTTGAAATGGAGGACGCAGCCGGACGACCACAATACAAATTTTATCGTTGAAAAAAGTAAGGATGGCATACATTGGACGGCTATCGCGAGCATACATGGCGGAGAGGGTTCGTCGACAAAGGCCGATTTTAGTTATATCGATGCGAATCCCTACGAGGAGATATCCTATTACCGCCTGAAGCAAATCGATCCCTCGGGCAAGCCCAGCTATTCCCCGACCATTTCAATAAAAAACCGGCAGGAAAGTCTGCCTGACCTGACGATCTATCCCAATCCTTCGAAAGGGAAGATCAACCTGCAGTCTGATATCAGCATGGATATGATCTATTCGGTTGAGGTCTTCGACGCGGTGGGTAAAAAAGTGTACGGCAGCGACAGGGTCAGCCGGACCATCGACCTGTCTGGCCTTGCAGACGGCATGTACACCATGAGGTTTAATACCGTCGCAGGCATCATTATGAAGAGGGTGGTGATAAAAAGATAAGATCAAAGCTGCCGGTAAACGTCTTTGCCGAATTGCTCCAGCGAAGGATCCCTGGCGCCCATCAGCAATAAGGCGGTTCCCGGGGCGAGATGGGTTCTTGCCGCTTCCAGGAAGAGATTCCTGTCCTCTATGAAATAGGCGTTTTTCCCCAATGCCTTTATGTCGTTGATCAGGTCAAGCGCGGAAATGTCCCTGGTTGCGGTTCCGCCTGCATAAAAGATCTCGCTCATCCATATTTCATCCTGTTCTCTTAGCGCCCGGCTGATCTCATGAACAAATTCCTTACGAAGGAATTTTGTCGGCCCGTACCCATGCGGTTGAAACCAGGCGACCACTTTATCAGATACCGGCTGGCAGGCAGTGATCGCGGCGGCGCATTTCGCGGGGTTGTGCGCGAAATCGTCCACTACCCATACGCCTTTTTTTTGCCCCAGTACCTGGGCGCGCCGGTAAATGCCTTCGTATTGTCGTAAGGCCGCGGCCGCTTCAGGCAATGAAACGCCTGCCAGGCTTGCCGCCGCCGTTGCGGCAACGGCATTTTCCATATTGTGCCGCCCTAAAATGTTCAATTCAAAATCCTGTCCATTTATGCTAAAGGAAATATGGAATCCCGATTGGCGGAATTCTGTCGCCTGGAACCCTGCATCGGTATCGCTGCCGTCTATGCAAAAATCATTTTTGGCCTCCGCGGATAGCCCCCGGGAATAGGGGTTTGACCGGTTTACCGAAAAACGGTTGCTGTTGTTGCGGAAGATCTCAAATACCCCGACCAATTCATCCAGTTCTTTATGATCTTTTTCAATATTCAGCAACACGCCTATTTCGGGGTGATACTGAACAATGGACCCATCGCTTTCATCGGCTTCAATGATCAACCACTCGCCCTTGCCCACGAAGGCATTGCCGATCTTTCCTTTTTTGATCAGGTCTACCAGCCCGGCGCCGCTGATCACAGAAGGTTGTTTGCCGGCATGCTTCATGATCTCAAACAACATCCCTGTAGTAGTGCTTTTGCCGCTGGTGCCGCCTATGGCGATGGTCTTTTTTGTAGCGGCGATCATCGCGAGCAGCTCAGAGCGTCGGACAATAGGGATACCCAGTTCCTTTGCCTTCCTTACCTCGCTAACCGTGTCTTCAATAGCTGTGGAAACCACAACGAGATCCGTTGCAGCGTCAATGCCTTCTCCATCCTGCAGGAAACACCGGATGCCTTCGGCTTCCAGCTTTGCTTTTATATCGCCGGCCTTTCCTTCGTTAAAAAACCGATCGCTGCCGGCAACCTGCAGTCCCGCGCCTTGTAAATACTGGGCTATGGCGCTCATGCCGGCCCCGGCGATGCCAATAAAGAATGGATTCTTAATGTCTTCAAGCCTTGAGATCATAGCCCACAAATGTAAACAAATGACGGTTGATTCGCATGGGAGCGCCTAATGTTTATGCTCCATTTTTGAAACCTGTTCTCTTGGGGAGCATTAGCGTATGAGCGCTACCGTTCCTTTTTGGAAGTGCGACGCTTCATTTTTGATCTTATAAAAGCATTGCCATATGCTTGAGGTTCCGCGCCTTATTAATCTTCGAGGTAGCCGAATTTGCCATTGTTATAGTCTTTGAAAGCCTGTACGATCTCTTCGCGGGTGTTCATCACAAAGGGGCCGTGGGCTGCAATGGGCTCCCGGAGCGGCTCGCCGCTCAATACCAGGGCCACTGCGTCTTCCAGGGCTTCAATGGTAAAGGTTTGGCCTTCTTTTTTAAACAGGGCAAAATGGTCCTGGGGAACGGTTTCGCTGTCGTTCACCCTCGCGCTTCCTTCGATCATTAAAATAGCCGTCGTATAATCTGCCGGGAAGCTGAATGTTTTCTTTGATCCTTTTTTCAACCTGGCATTGAACAGGTGAATGGGCGAGAATGTAGCGGCCTTTCCCTTATATCCTTCATATTCTCCGGCGATGATCTCTATTTCGCCCCCGCCGTCAGGCAGCGGTATTTTTTTCATATCGGCATTGCGCAGGTTCTGGTATCCGGGCATGCCTGATTTGTATTTGGCGGGGAGGTTTACCCATAATTGCACCATCTGGAATTCGCCGCCTTTCTTACTCCATTCTTTTTCATGGAATTCTTTGTGCAGGATGCCGCTGGCAGCCGTCATCCATTGTACATCACCTTCATGTATCACGCCCCCGCCGCCTGAACTGTCGGCATGCTCCACGCTTCCCTTGTAAGCAATGGTCACCGTTTCAAAACCCTTGTGAGGATGCGCGCCTATACCGCGGGGAATTTCGGAGGGACTGAAGCGGTATTTACTGTTGTAGTCCAGCATAATGAAGGGGTCCATCTCCTCCATGGTAGAAGCGCCGGGAATAAAATTATGCACCCGGAAGCCGTCGCCTACGAAATGCGGCGCGGCGGGCGCGATTATTTTTGCTATTTTCTTTGTGCTCATGATATTTTTGATTTTTTTTGTTGTATTAATGATCGGAAGCTCTTAATATTAAGAGCGATCCTGAATAGTTTATCCCAGGGAAGTGATCGTTGGTTGGATCGCTGCAGCCGACCTCCTTTTTTGATAAAACAAAAATACAACGCGGGCGGCTCCATTCCATTGATGTAGGGCAAGTAATCGTATTGATATAGGATAATGACTGTAAAGCTTTCTTGATGCTATTGCCGGAGCAGACAAGTAATCGCGTTGATACTGGGTAATGCCTTTAAGGCTTTCTGATCTGTTGCGGGGGCAGACAAACAATCACATTGATATAGGATAATAACTTCAATGGTTTGCAGAAACGCGCTGGCCCGGTTATAGCTTTAATGGTTTTATACGACTGCGGATAAAAGCTCGCTAGGATTCGCTATCCGCATAAGCAAAAGATTGTATTGAGAAAAGAATTCAATAACTTAGTTTTAATGCAACTTTCTCCGGTCTCTGCTTCTTGTCCTGACTTTAGACAAGGCAGGCATTGGCGGAAATCGATTAACTCCTGAACTTAAGTACGATTATGAAAATGAGTTTTTTTTGGGCCTGCCTGGTTTTTTCTTTTGCAGGCTTTGCACAGAAGCCCAGGATAGCCTGGGGAGGCGAATTTAAGCTTCGTAAGGGAAGCACGGACCTGGAAGTGATACATGCGGATAAAAGCGGCGTTTACCTGCAAGAAAGCCACCAGGCGCTAAAAAGCTATTTTGTTGTCGGCGCAACGACGCGAGCGTCCGCAACGCTTGTAAAACTGGATAAAAACCTAAACGAAATATACCGTAGCCATTTCAACCAGGAGTTGAAAGGAAAGGAATTTATTCAGTTTTTTGCGCTACAGGAGAAGCTGCTGGTATTCGCGTCCGAGTATATAAGACCGGAGAAACAACTGAATATCTACGGCGCAGAGGTAAACAAAAACTCGGGCATGCTGGGGGGAAAGTGGATGCAGGTAGCCAGTTTTCAAAAAGAGGAAAGAAAAGACGATATAAATTTGAAGATCACCTACAATGCCGACAGTACCGATATGGTGATCGTAAGCAGCATTGAGGGAAAGGAAAGGAATGAATACATGGTCCAGGAGTTTGATAAGGACTTGAAGCCAACCGCCAAGACGGCGACCATCTCCAATGAATTTGATCCTAAAACCTTTCAGCTTGAAGATGTATTGTATACCATTAAAAAGAAAATAATCCTGGTGGGTAGGGTTTATGAATACCAGGAAGGAAAAAAGAAGAAAGAGAAGTTCCTGGATTTTGCTAACTATAATATTCGCATATATAATGAAGAAGGAAAACTGGAGAGGGAAATAGATACGAATGTGGATGGCAAATGGCTAGCCAGTACAAAACTTGTCCAGGAAAAAGATAAGGATATTGTGCTGGCAGCGTTCTACAGCGATCAAAAAAAAGGAAAAACGATCGACGGCATGCTGGTGCAACGTATTCATCCGGTTACCGGAGAGGTGATCTCTACAAGCAATAAAAAGATAAGTAACGCTTTACTATCCTACGATACGGACGACTCTCCTGATGAAGAAGAAAGCAAGGCGGAGAGAAAGGAAAGGGAGAGACTTGAAAAATTAAAAGATGAGGGAGAAGGTTTTTCAAAGTACATGCAGTTCAGGAATATTTTTTATACTAAGAATAATGAGCTGGTCATACTGGCTGAAAAGTACAATAGTTTTATTGCCACTTCTTATGACTATGGGGCCCCTGGGGTAAACGGAATGCCGGGCAGGTCTACGGCCACCAGCTACCGGGTACACGACAGCGGCGATATCCTGATGTGCAAGATCGATGCGGGCGGTAATATCGGATGGCTCCAGGTATTTCTCAAAGCGCAGCGGGAAAGAACGTATGCCATATCTAAAACTTATCTTGCCGGCCAATATGGCGTTGCCGGTTTTTTTGACGTTGCCAATACGCCGTATTATTCCGGCTTTGGAGCGATCCAGTCGAACAATTCCATCCAGGTTTTTTTTAACGATAATCCTAAAAATGCCGTGGTGACGCAGCCCGGGCAAAAAGTGAAGCTTACCACCCGTTTTGATAAATCAGATTGCTTTGTATTATCTATAGATGAAGCTACCGGCAAGGCTACAAGAAAAATGTTCTTTGGCAATGGGGATGAACCTACCGCCATGCCAAGGCTTGGTTCGGTAATAGATAATAGCATGTATCTCGTGGGAAAAGAAGATCGACTGTTGGGAAAAACAAAGATTGCGGTAGCCAAGATTACCATTAAGTAGCGCTTAACTGATCAACTCTATAAGGATGAATACAAATAATTACTATGATGTTATCGTGTCCGGAGTAGGCTCGATGGGGGCCGCCGCCTGTTATTATCTTGCTCAAAGAAATATTAAGGTATTGGGGATTGATCAATTTGACATACCTCATGAGCAGGGTTCGCATGCCGGGCAAAGCCGTATCATACGCAAGGCTTATTTTGAAAATCCGGATTATATACCCCTGCTCAAAAGGGCATATGAAAATTGGAAGCGGCTGGAAGACCGGTCCGGCGCAAAGATATATTATCAAACAGGATTGCTTTATCACGGGAGGCCCGATCACCCGATCATATCGGGAACAAAGGATGCGGCGGCATTATACGATATTGAATTGGACCCGCTGGATGCCGGGGAAACGAAAAGCAGGTTCCCGCAATTCCGGCTTCCAGACGATTTTATAAGTTTTATCGAACCTGACGCCGGTTTTGTGACAGCGGAAAGATCGGTGTTAACTTATAAGTCCGAGTCTCTAAAAATGGGCGCAGCGATCAAGACGAATGAAAAGGTTATCGAATGGAAAAAAGGGCCGGATGGCATTAAGCTGACCACAGACAAGAATATCTATTTCTGCAAGAAACTGATCATCACCGCCGGCGCCTGGGCGGGCAAACTTATTCCCGGGCTTAAGGCGGATTTGAGGGTAACCAGGCAAACGCTGGCCTGGATCAGGTCAAAGAATGACGCGTCTTTTACATTGGGTAATTTTCCCTGTTGGCTGGTAGCCCCGGAAGATAAGGGAGGAATATATTACGGCTTCCCGATATTGCCGGCAAATGAGTTTAGCGGCCCTGTGGGTTTAAAAATTGCCCACCATTATCCGCATGCGACTGCTGATCCTGATAATGTGGACAGAAATATAAACACGCGCGACGAAGAAGAGATACGCGCGATCTTAAGAGATTATTTTACGATAACCGATATTGAAATCGCCGGATGGAAGACCTGCTTGTATACAAATACGAAGGATGAGGATTTTATTATAGATTTCCTCCCTGGCCATGATAAAGATGTGGCGATAGCCTGCGGATTCAGCGGCCATGGCTTTAAGTTTGTTTCGGTTGTGGGAGAGATACTGGCTGATCTTGCCCAGAATGGTAAAACGAATTTGCCTATAGGCTTTTTACGGTTGGATCGGGATCGCTTAAAATAGCGGCGGCAACCTGACCGCGCGCAGTTGTCTTCTTCTGATCATCGGCCTGTCCCGGGCGTTCGCGCCTGTTTAATTTTACCCGAACCACTCGGAGATATCGGCGAGCGATAACTGTAATTTTGATTCGGTATTGATGTCTCGCGCTATTTTGCCTTCCTGCAATTGTATGAGCCGGCCCCCGTATTGCTGGGCGTCTTTCAGGCTATGCGTAATCAATATAACGGTAATGCCCATCTCCTTGTTGAATGTATCGGCAAGGTTTAAAACGACGCGGGCGGATTTTGGGTCGAGCGCTGCTGTCGGTTCGTCCAGCAGTAAAATATCTGTGTTATCCATCACGCTCATCAACAGCGTCAGCGCCTGTCGCTGCCCTCCCGACAAATTTCCCATGGATTGATTGATCTTGTTCTCAAGGCCCATCCCAAGACCGGCGATACGGCTGATCACTTCTCTTTTAAATACCTTGTCAGCGCCGATCTTCAGGCTTTTACGCCGGGTGCGTAAGGCGGCGAGTCTGAAATTGTCCAGTATTGTCAGGTCGGGGGCTGTGCCGTTATTCGGGTTTTGGAAAACGCGGGCTATCCATTTGCTTCTTTTGTGTTCCGGGATCCGGGTAATGTCTTCGCCGTTTATCCTGACCGATCCGGAACTGGGTTTTTCAGCGCCTCCGATAATGTTCAGCAAAGTGGTCTTTCCGCTGCCATTGGCGCCGACAAGCGTTACGAATTCGCCCTTGTCGATCTTCAGGGAAATATTCTTTAAAGCCGAGAGCTCGTTTTCCTTTCCCTTATGAAAGATCTTGCTGATATTTTCTAACGAAATCATTCGTTGTCGTTTTAAATTGCTTCGCTAAATCATGCTCTTTTTAATATCCTGCCTGCCCTGGGAAGCGCCACGATCAGCAGCACGAACAGGGCCGTGAACAGTTTCAGGAAATTGGGATCTACGCCCATCGCCAGCGTGAAGGCAAGAACCATCTGGAATAAAAAGCTTCCAACCAAGACCATCGCGATCTGCAAACCAATATTGGTGATGTTCATCCAGGCGCGCAATGAATCGGCGATCAACACGGATCCCAGGCCGGTAATGACAATGCCGATGCCCATGTTTATATCAGTAAAGCCCTGGTATTGCGAAACCAGGAAGCCGCTCAATGCGGTAAGCGCATTGGCGATCGCCAGGCCAATGATCTTAATGACGTCGTTATTGACGCCCAGCGACCGGGTCATCATGGGATTGTTGCCGGCGGCGCGCATGGCGATGCCAAAATCCGTTCTCAATAAATAGCGAAGCAGAAAGCTCAGTATGCCGACAATCAAAACGGCAATAAATAGTTGGTTGTACAGTTCGTTTTCAAAGAAGGTAAAGGCATTGAAGAGCACAGGCAAATTGATCAGCGGGATATTGGATCTTCCCAGGATGATCAGGTTGATGGAATACAGTCCGGTCATCACCAATATCCCCGCCAGCAAGGCGTCGATCTTCAGTTTCGTATGCACCAGCGCTGTACAGATCCCTGCAATCGCGCCCGCAAGCATACATACCGGCAATACCGCAAGGGGCGACCAGTGATGCATTAGCAATGTGGCGGCTACTGCGGCGCCTAGGGTATAGCTTCCATCAGTGGTAATATCGGGTATATTGAACACCTTCATGGTGATATAGATGCCCATGGCCATTGGCCCGAGGCAGAGTGAAAGTTGCAGCGCCGCCAGGTAAAATTGACTCATTGCACAGCTTGGAAATTTGAAGGAATGTCAATATTGAACTTTTTTGCCACGGCGGGATTATAAACCCTTTTCCTGGCATTCACCATTTCCCAATGGAGGCCGTCCGCGCTTTTTGTTTTCAGGTATTTTGCAGCCTGCTTGCCTGCCTGGTAACCCCATTGGTAAATATCAGCGCCGTATGCCGCCAGCGCGCCTCTTTCCACCAGGCCCGCTTCGCTGGTGAAAATGGGAATACGGTTTTGGTTGCACAGTTTAAGGATGGTTTCAAAGGATCCGAAGACGATATTGTCGGGGTTTGCAAAAAATACGTCTATGTTTTCTGATAGCAGGGAGGCTGTTACCAACTGCGCGTCAGCAGATGAGTTCACTGGCCGGAAAACAAGATGAATATTGTTTGCTCCGGCAAGCTGCTTGATCCGGTCCATTGATTCCACCGACTGCGGTTCTGATTGATTAAAGATCATTCCGACCCTTAAGGTTCCGGACTTTGGTTGGATGACTTTGGGGATGAGTAAAAAGGAGGTGTCTATATAATCCAGCGTTTCGCCGACCCCGAACAGGTTGGAAGGAGGGTTTCCCTTGTCGTCGTTCACCCTCATCAGCGTTGGCGTGGGCGATACCATCATAAAGATGGGGATCTCTCTGGTGTTCTGGATAGCAGTAATGGCGGAGATAGAGGGGCTGGCCGCAATAAGCGTGACCGGCTGTGAAATAAAGTATTTAATGATCTGCGTAAGCGTAGGAATACTTCCCTGCGCATTGCGGTAGATGATTTTCAAAGTTTCTTTTTTTTCGTCGAATCCCTCCTGTTGCAGGGCGTCAAAGAACCCGGTCTTTGCCTGCTCAATGGTGTTGTCCTGGAATGCATCTGCAAATCCGATCACGGGAATATCCGGGTTCTTCTGATTACAGCATACGATGCTTATGGCAAAGCTGACAATAAACAGCCCTTTTTTCATTGCTTATAAGATTAGGATCATTAAAAGAAAACGCTCTTCACGGATTGAATCCTGCAAGGCATTGCCAAAAAATAGCGCCTAAAGTAAACAATTATTTTGAACCAGCCTTTGAGAATGAGCTCAGTCTATAAGTCGGCAAACCAATACCTATCCGGCCCGCGAAGATGTTCCAAAGCAGGACTGGTAGTGTAATGTAAAGGCCTGTGGCGGCGCCTCCGCGGTAAATTCTCGCGACTACGCGCAGCTGCGCATGTATAGGATTTTCCGCCTTTGCCCTTTTTCAGTATATTGACTGTCAAAACCCCATCATATGGCACAACAAAGGAAAATCACGTTGCAGGAATCAGAGATCCCAACGCATTGGTACAATATTGTGGCGGACATGCCCAACAAACCCATGCCGCCATTGCATCCGGGAACCAAGCAGCCTGTCGGTCCGGAAGACCTGGCGCCGCTGTTTCCCATGGAATTGATAAAGCAGGAAGTAAGCGCGGAAAAATGGATAGAGATACCCGATGAAGTGCGAAACCTTTATGCGATCTGGCGGCCGACGCCCATGTACAGGGCCTATGGTTTAGAAAAAGCGCTGGGTACAAAATCGAAAATTTATTATAAATACGAGGGCGTGAGCCCTGCAGGTTCTCATAAGCCCAATACCGCCGTACCACAGGCCTATTATAATATGAAGGAAGGCGTAAAAAAGATCGCTACGGAAACCGGCGCGGGTCAGTGGGGCAGCGCCCTGAGCTTTGCGTGTAAATTATTCGGCATATCCTGCGAAGTGTTTATGGTAAAAGTGAGCTACGACGGAAAACCCTACAGGAAGATCATGATGAATACCTGGGGAGCAAAGGTGCACGCCTCTCCCAGCAACCTCACCAATGCCGGCCGGAGCATTCTCGCCGGAGATCCCAATTCCCCCGGCAGTTTGGGTATTGCGATCTCAGAAGCGGTAGAAGTAGCGGCTACTAATAACGATACAAAATATTCTTTGGGCAGCGTATTGAATCACGTGCTTACGCATCAGACAGTGATAGGACTGGAAGCGCTGAAACAAATGGAGAAGGCCGGCGATTATCCCGATATCGTGGTAGCGCCGTTTGGCGGCGGATCAAACTTTGCAGGCATTGCCTTTCCCTTCCTGCAGGATAAACTGACCAATGGAAAAAAGGTGAGGGCTATTGCGGTAGAACCTACTTCCTGCCCGAAATTAACCAGGGGCGTTTTCCGCTATGATTTTGGCGACACTGTCGGGATGACGCCCCTGATTCCCATGTATACCCTGGGACATAATTTTATTCCATCGCCTATTCACGCGGGAGGCTTGCGTTATCATGGCGCAGGCGCCATTGTAAGCCAGTTGTTAAAGGATGATCTTATTGAAGCCGTAGCCATTAACCAAACCGAATGTTTTGATGCCGGTCTCCTGTTCTCCGGTTCCGAAGGGATCATCCCCGCTCCTGAAGCCACTCATGCCATTGCGGAAGTGGTGCGCCAGGCGAAACGGGCCGACGAAGAAGGAACTTCCAGGACCATCTTGTTCAACCTGTGCGGCCATGGCCATTTTGATCTGAGCGCCTATGAGCAGTACCTGAGCGGTAAGCTGGTTGACTATGAAGTATCGCAGGAAGATATCAATCGATCGCTTGCAGCCCTGGATACGCCGGCTGTTTAGAGAAATCCATTGACGGATTTATCGGGTTCTACGCCACAAGCGCTGGAAGCCCTTGTAGAAAACACTTCCGCCGGTCTTTTATTTTGAACAATATATTATTAAGGAAGCCTTGTCTGGCTTCCTTATTTTATTTTTCCTTCAGCATAGTTATCCCCGCTGTTTATTTCGTCTTACAGTAGCGCTTTTTGTTCATGATCATAATGGCTGCGTAAATGACGATTAAAAATACCTGGTAGATCGGACTGCTTACCTATCCTGTTGCGTAAGGAAAACCGGGATTTAACGAAAGACAATTTATTGTGCAGGGGTCATCCCCCGCGGATATGCAACCGTATTCACTGCCGGCGCATATGCGGATATCTTAATTCCTGATTGAGGAAGGGGCCTTGCTATGGCATCTGCCGACCGGAGATTCGACTCTTCACTAAAATATCTGCCAATGAAAGTAAAAAATTGAAACACTGTTCGCTTCCTTTTATTGTTAACCAACTAATATGCGAAAATGAAAATCAAACATCTTCTTCTTTTGGCTTTCTGGACGGCTTTTGTTGCGGCCATTCCTTTTTCCTTGCTTGCGCAAAGCTTAAGAAATATTACGGGAACGGTTTATGACAGCAGCGCGAATAGCCCTATTTCAGGCGTGAGCATTGTTGTGAAAGGCAGCTCCCGCGGCGCATCTACCGATGCGAATGGAAAGTACAGCATTCAGGCCGCTCCTTCGGACATTCTTGTTTTTTCTATTATCGGTTATGCAGATCAACAGGTAACCGTTGGCGCGCGGGGCGCGATCGATGTGATCATGCAGGAAAACGCAATGCTCTTACAGAGCGTTGAGGTGAATGTCGGATATGGCACACAGCGGCGCGCGGATGTGACCGGCGCCGTGTCTTCTATTTCTTCAAAAGAGATATCAGAACTTCCGCTAACCAATTTTCAGCAGGCTTTGCAGGGGCGGACTCCGGGCATTGACGTGGTTGCGGCGGGAACCACTCCTGGCTCCGGGGTCACGGTGCGCATCAGGGGCCGTCGCTCTTTTTCGGCAAGCAATGATCCGTTGTATGTTATTGACGGCATACCGATGACCGGGGATATGACGGATATCAATCCTAATGATATCGAGACGATGGATGTGCTCAAGGATGCATCTGCGACCGCTATCTATGGATCAAGAGGCGCAAACGGCGTGGTGCTCATCACGACGAAGAGAGGAAAGATCGGAAGGCCAAGCCTTTCTTATTCCATGTATACCGGTATTACTACTCCGGAGGGCGACTACAACGTAATGAACGGGCCGCAATATGAACAATACAGGATCGAAGCGTTCAGGACAATAGGGCAGGAGCCGCCATGGGCGCCGGTGGAGTTGGAGTCGAT
>DEHV01000035.1:0-6735 GCA_002352105.1 Chitinophagaceae bacterium UBA2791
TGGTTCTTGGTTTTGACTGGTTCAAAAAAAATAAGGGCTCACTGAAAGTAAGCCCTTTAATGTATTCTTTGCGCGCACAAACAACACCGGCTTACCCGAAAAGGTAAGTATGATGAAAGCGTATGTGCAACGTATAGTTCATAATTGTGCCGCAAAAATAGCGGCAAATTGTATTGAATAAAAATTTTTTTACAATTTTAAGGTTTACCGAACAACCAGGCCGGCTATTTGACGATCTTTTCAAAACCATGCGCATGTTCAAATCCATCATACCGCTGATCATCCCTGTTTTTTTCTCCGCCGCCGGACAGGCGCAGCAGGTAGACAGTATTTTTTTTAACCTGTACACGGATAGCCTTAAAAAAGGGACTTATAACTACATCAATGTAGACGGGCATTATTCTTCCGGGCGCATCCTGCCCCTGAGCGACAAAGAGCTGACGCTCACCGCCTCAGGAGGAAAATTTCACCGGAACAGCCTGTATATCGACAGCAATTTCCGGGATGAAAAAGTAAGGGTCAGGGCAACCCTGATCAGGAATCCCGCCATCTGGAAGGAGATCATCATCTACATAAAAAAGCACGAGAACAACGAAAGACTAAAAACCCTGGAGGAGGTTTTGAACCAACCTTCGGGCGACAGCATCCCCCCGAAAAAGAAAAAAAGGAATAAATCAAAGGCTTAGCCGGGTTATTTGACCATCGCCGCCTTCATCTTTTTCGCGTCGTCGAGGAATTTGGCCAGGCCGATATCGGTAAGCGGGTGTTTCAGCAATCCCAGGATAGGCTCCAGGGGGCAGGTGCACACATCAGCGCCCGCTTCCGCGCATTTTACGATATGCAGCGAGTTCCGGATGGAGGCCGCCAGGATCTCTGTTTTGAAGCCCTGTATCTGGTATATCTGGGCGATCTGGGCAATCAGCTCAACGCCGTCCCAGCTGCTATCGTCGATCCTCCCGATAAAGGGAGAAACATAGTTGGCGCCGGCTTTGGCGGCAAGGATGGCCTGCCCGGCCGAAAAAACAAGGGTGCAATTGGTCTTAATGCCATTGTCGGCAAACCATTTCAGCGCTTTTACGCCGTCCTTGATCATCGGCACTTTCACCACGATGTTCGGATGGATAGCGGCCAATTTCTTCCCCTCTTCAATAATATCATTAAATTCAGTAGAGATCACTTCGGCGCTCACGTCCCCGCCATCGACCAGTTCGCATATTTTTTTATAATGCTCAATAACGCCTTCCTCGCTTTTAATGCCTTCTTTGGCCATTAAGGAAGGATTGGTGGTAACGCCGTCCAAAATGCCAAGATCATGAGCTTCGTGAATCTGAGAGAGATTAGCCGTATCAATAAAGAATTTCATATCGATTAAAATCTGGTGATATAAGCAGTAAAAGAAAAAAAATCGGCAGATTACTTACATCGCACCGCTACAACCGCCTACCCTTGCTATCTTCCGATCCTGGGGGAGTTCAGCAGGAGCTGGTCGTGTAAGACCTGCCGGCTGCAAAGGTAAAGGCAAAATAGGAAATGAACAAATACGAAACGGGTTGGCGCCAGTTCGTTCTCAACTTCAGTATGCTGCCCGGTCAGGGAAACAACTCCCCGGCCTATCTCCTGGCCAGCGAATTCAGGCGCGTAATACCGATCAGTTCATCCGCTCTTCCCGCCAGCGGACGGTAATATACCAGTATCATGTATTCATTTTCCGTTTCCCAGAGGTTGCCTTCCGTNNAATAAGGAAGTTTCATATACGCCCTTCTCGCTGTTGAACTCCATTTTTGCCGATTTGCCAAGATTATAGTTGGTCAGCGCGCCGAACAAATAAACATCCTTGCCGGGGTAAGGCTGGTTTCCCGGCGGCGCGAAACTAAAATATACCGTGGCATAATCAGACTGCCACAGGGGATTTATGCTTTCGCTGGGCCCCAGGGCATAGCGGCCGTTGGCATCCCGATAAAAGTTAAACCGCTGCTGCGTCCGCTCGCCGTCGGTCCGCACAAATATTTCCGTCGCCGTGTTGGAATACCTGGCGTCCGCGACCCTTTCGCTTTGAAAACGGAAGCTTCTGATATCAATCCATCTCCACTCCTTGCCGGAAGGAAACAAAGCGTCGTTCTCCGTATTGTACTCCAGCGTTCTGCGCGAGAAAAAAGTCGGGCGNNTCCTGCACGACCAGCATTCTCTTGGTAAAGATCAGCCTGGAGGTATCGCCGTTCAGAAATACTTTAAGGATATAGTTCCCCGACCGGGAAGGAAGACAGTTGCGGTCGGGAAGTGTCGCCTGGTAATGCGTATAACGGGTCAGGGCAACGGAAGAGTTGCGGTAAACGCTGATGCGGGTTTGAGAAAATCCTTTGATAAAATCGAAATGGCTGAGCATCGCCGGCGTCCAGTCGGCATTGCACAACTGGTAGGTATAAGAATAGTTTTTCAGATCGGCGTCCAGGTCGTCGAAATGCAGTTCCAACTGATCGGCGCTGCCCAGCCTGATGATTGGATACCCCAACTGGTTGCCCGAAGGATACAGTTGAACAGACTGGATACGGGAAGAATAAACAGCATCCGGTATCTGGGCCCTGGAAGAAAGGGCGCAGACGAAAAACAATAACAGTCCGGCTATCCTTCCCCGTGTTTTTATCTGCCCCGAAGTATTCCGGTCAATAGTGCGGAAAAACGGTCTGAACGGCCATGCATCGCTATAAAACATTTGTCGCAAAGGGTTGAGATGAATGTTGAACAAGCTAAACTATTGCTTTATTGTTATATACCCATCCTTATTCCTGCAAATGTTAGCTTAAAACGGTCTATTTTTGAAAACTAAATTTATGCCGATTGAATATTGCCGCTTTCATAGCGAAACGCATCGCTTTTAACCAGCAGAAATCGTTTTCCCGGTTCGTGATCAGGCTCTCCATCAGCGCGACGGTCATCAGCGTCGCCATCATGATCATTACCCTGGCCTTCACGAGCGGATTTCAGCAAACGATCAGCAGCAAGGTATTCAGCTTCTGGGGGCATATACGCATTCACAACTATGAAGCGGCGCGCGTTTCCATAGCGGAAGAAACGCCTATTTTTAAAACGGATTCGGTGGCGGACCTGGCCAGGCAGTTTCCTGAAGTGATTACCATCCAGACCTACGCCACTAAAAATGCCATCCTGAAAACATCCGAAAGCATCGAAGGCGTATTGTTCAAAGGCGTGGATCCGGCGTATGATTTTAAAAATATCGATCAGTTCCTGGTCAAAGGAAGATGGGTGGACTTTGCCGACAGCGCCTATAGCAGCGAGATCAATCTATCCGCCTATATCGCCGCGCAGCTTAAACTGGAGGTCAACGATAAGGTCCTGATCTATTTTGTTCAGCCTGGAGGCGCCGCGCCGCGCCCCAGGAGACTGACCATTGCGGGCATTTATAAAACGGGCATTGAAGAATACGATAAGATGATCGCTATCGGCGATATCCGGCTGATACAACGGCTCAACAACTGGCAGCCCGACCAGGTGGGGGGATATGAAATATTCCTGAAAGACTATCGCCGGATGGAGCAGGTCAGCGAAGAGATACTGGACCATATCCCGCTGGACCTGAAAAGCAGCGCTATCGTTGAAATATACCCGAATATCTTCGACTGGCTGGCATTGCAGAATAAAACGATCGTTATCGTGCTGATCATCATGATCGTCATTGCCACGCTTAACCTGGTCACCTGCCTGCTGATCATGGCCCTGGAAAGAACGCGGATGGTGGGGACCCTGAAAGCCCTGGGCGCGAAAAACCTGGCGATACAAAAGATATTCCTGTACCACGGCGGGATCATCACCCTGGCCGGACTATTCTTCGGCAACCTGCTTGGCCTGCTGGTCTGCCTGCTCCAGGAACGCTACGGATTCATCAGCCTGCCTGAAGAAGCATATTATATCTCAAAAGCGGCCGTCCATATCCGGTGGGACCAGATCGCGCTGGTGAACCTGTTTACCTTTATCATCTGCCTGCTCTGCTTAACCATACCTACGCTGATCGTAAGAAAGATGCAACCGGTAAAAGCCATGCAATTCAGGTAAAAAACGACGGCATAAGGATAATCTGTAATACAAAGATTATTGCATTAAATTAGCGATCCCTTATTGTCATCATTATAAAAGATTGCCCCGTATGAGCTTTTTTATCATTTTCATTTGCATCGTTATCCTGATCTTACTGATCAGTTGGGCTAAGGTCAATGCATTCCTTGCCTTCCTGATCTCAGCGCTCCTTGCCGCGCTGCTGTTGGGCATCCCCATCGACCAGGTCAGCGCCTCTATTCAAAAAGGGATCGGAGATACGCTGGGCTCGCTGGTGATCATCATCTGCCTGGGCGTAATGCTCGGCAAGCTGGTTGCGGAAAGCGGCGCCGCGCAAAAGATCACCGAAGCGCTGATGAAGATATTCGGAAAGAAACATATACAGTGGGCGCTCATGATAACAGGCTTCATCGCAGGCATCCCCTTGTTTTATAATGTGGGATTTGTGTTGATGGTGCCCCTGATCTTTTCGGTCGTTTATCAATTTAAATTGCCCGCCGTTTTTATCGGCCTGCCCATGCTGGCGGCGCTCTCGGTGACTCACGGTTTTTTGCCGCCCCACCCCGCTCCCACAGCGCTGGTGGCGCAGTTTAACGCTAACCTCGGGCTCACGCTGCTATATGGCATCGTGATCGCCATTCCCGCGATCATCATTGCCGGCCCGCTGTATGCGCAGACCCTAAAAAAAATAAAATCCACCCCGCTGCAAACCTTTCAGGCGCGCCAGCTTGAACCACACGAACTTCCCGGAACCGCCAACGCCTTTTTGTCGTCCCTGCTGCCCGTCATCCTGCTGATATTGTTCACAGTATTGTCGATGTTCCTATCTAAGGAACATCCCCTCTACCCGATCATCGCTTTTTTCGGCGACCCCGCGATCGTGATGCTGATCTCGCTGGCCATCGCCACTTATACCCTGGGATTGAAGATGGGGAAAAAGATGATCGACATCATGAACACCTATGCGGACGGCGTCAAGGACATCTCAATGATCCTGCTGATCGTCGCGGGAGCCGGCGCCCTGAAGCAGGTTTTTGCCGATAGCGGCGTAAATGACGAGATAGCGGGGCTGCTCCTGGGAATCGATATACACCCGCTGGTATTGGGATGGCTGATCTGCGCAATTATCCGCGTCTGCATCGGGTCGGCTACCATTGCCGGGCTAACCACAGCGGGCATCGTGGCGCCCATCGTCACCCAGGGAACGGTGGATCCCAACCTGATGGTGCTTTCCATCGGGGCCGGAAGCCTCATGTTTTCCCATGTTAACGACGGCGCGTTCTGGTTGTTCAAAGAATATTTTAACGTCAGTATAAAAGATACCATACGATCCTGGTCTATGATGGAGACCCTTGTGGCGATCGTGGGACTGGCAGGCGTGATGATACTAAACATGTTTATTTAGATTGACGACGGAAAAAGAAAACGATCTTTATGGTAAATACAAATACGCGAAACCATGAGCGCATCGATTAAAGTAGGCGTTGCCGGTTACGGGATCTCAGCCCAGGTGTTCCATATCCCCTTCCTGGTCGCTCTGGAAGAATTTGAGCTTACGACCATCCTGGAAAGAACAAAAAATGAGGCCCGGCAAAAACATCCTTCCGTAAAGATCGCCAGGACCATCGAAGAGCTTGTGGCAGATAAGGAAACAGAACTGATCGTGATCACCACGCCCAATGAAACACATGCCGATTATGCCGCCAAAGCCCTGCGCGCCGGGAAACACGTGGTATTGGAAAAGCCCTTTGCCAATACCGCAGGGGAAGCAAAAGAGCTCATCGGGATCGCCCGGCGATCGGGCAGGATACTTTCCGTGTATCAGAACCGCCGCTATGTAAGCGATTACTTGACGATAAAAGATATACTGGCGGAAAACCTGCTCGGAGAAGTTCATGAATTCAATGCGCATTACGATCGCTACCGCGCCGAAGCCAGGCCCAATGCCTGGAGAGAAAAGGATTTCCCCGGAAGCGGCATCCTGTATGATCTTGGACCTCACCTGATCGACCAGGCCCTTTCTTTATTCGGCCTGCCTGTCGCCATAACCGCCGATATCCGGATGCAGCGCCCACATGCAAAAGTGGATGATTATTTTAACCTATGGCTGGATTTTGGTTTTATGAAAGCCATCTTACATGCGGGTATGCTTGTCCGGGAGCCGGGGCCCCGTTACCTTATCCATGGAACCAAAGGGTCATTCATCAAACCCGGAGAGGATGTCCAGGAAGGCAAATTAAGGGCGGGCGAACAACCTGCCGGAGCCGACTGGGGCAGGGAACCCGAAGCATATCACGGGACCCTGCACACGGAAATGAACGGCGGGATCGTCAAAAAAACCATTCCTTCCCGGATAGGCGATTACGGGCAGTATTATAAAAACATCTATCAATCCATTCGCCATAACGCCCCGGTACAGGAAAAACCCGAACATGGGTACAATACGATCAGGCTGATTGAACTTGCCATACAGAGCCATCAGGAGAAAAGAACGCTGGAATGCAGCGACCTGATTGACGCTTATTGATAGCAGCCGAATGGATTGCCTTATATCCCATACATCAGGTTACATCCCCTGACATCGCTACCGTCCATCCTTCCCGTCACGGTGAAAGAACCGTCGGGATACAGCCGGCCGATATCGTCTACTGCAATAAAAGAAGCGGA
>DEHV01000035.1:6767-20076 GCA_002352105.1 Chitinophagaceae bacterium UBA2791
TTTAACAACGCATGCGTTTCCTCTCGCGTCAGCTCTTTTCTGCGGCCCTTCATCCCGCCGGTTTCCATCACTACCGTATGCCGGAGTTTATCCCGGTATTGCGCCGCCAGATCAAGCAGGGCGAAAGTGACGCCGATCAGCAGGGTTTTCTGACCAGCCTTTTCATTCTTCTTCAGCACGCTGATCAACTTATCTGTTTCATATAAATAAAATCCGCTGTCGGCTTTTTTACTCTGTGCGATCAATTCATCGACCATGACCACCAGCGAAGAATCCCGCCGTTCGAGATAAGAAGGTAAAAGACCAATGATGCACCAGTCCTCAGGCGATCCGTAAAACTGCCGGAACGCCTTCAGAAAACTCCCGCGGTATAAGGACATTCGCTTTACGGCATGCCGGCTGTTCCCGGAACGCGTGGTGCCGCTGCTCTCAAAAACAGCTTCCGGCTCAAAAGCGCCGGTCTTAATCTCGTGGCGCTTAAAAAAACCAACAGGTAAAAAAGGGATCTGAGCGATATGCGCAACCGTTGAAGGATCTATATTCAATTCGCCGACAAATTGACGGTATATTTCATTGTGCCGGCACTGAAAACGGAATATTTCCAGCGCCAGCGCGTCAAAATCATCCTCGCTTATACTAAAAATTTTATCTTCTAATTCACAATTCATATACGTTTATTCGGCCCGAAGCCGTTAAATTTGTATCATAACTTTTTATATGTTAAAAAGATATTTCTACCTGGCGCTCCTACCGGCGATCTTATCCTGTAACAAAGATAAGGTCGAAACGACCCCGTCCATTAAAATTAAACGCGTCAGTTCCCTGGAAGTATACCAGGGGCAGCATCTCCAGATCTACCTGGAATATACCGATAAGGAAGGGGACCTGAGCAATGGGGACCTTACCTATATCAGGGACCGGACCAATATCAACCCCATCCCCGACGAACAATCGAACGGCACCATTGATACGGTGCGTTATCAACTTCCCGAATTCCCCAAGACTACCATAGGCGAAATAGTGGTCAGCGTTCCCTATGACGGCCTGATGAACGAAGACCCGAATGATAATGACACCATGATCTTCAAGATATTTGTAACAGATGTTGCCGGCAATCAAAGCGATACCGTGACCACCGAAAAGATCGTGGCTGTCCAGCTTTGATCTGAACAACGGCAACCCTTATCCGGGAATCTACTGCAAAATCCACTTCTTTTGAATGCATTTCCCCTTCTACTCAGGCGTGTTTTTGATTTTTTCCTTTTTTCATCCTTGTATATCGCCGTCTGCGCAGTAGTGATGATCAGCCAGACCAACGACCTGTTGCATCTTAGTTACAACAGCCGGGCCTATATGCTGTTCGTATTCTTTTCCACCTTATGCAGTTATAATTTCCATTGGCGCCTTACCCGGGCGCCCGATTCGGAAATGATCCGCCTGAAATGGACGCAACAGCATAAAAAGCTGCAATTGTTCCTGATCGTAGCGGGACTGGCAGGCGCCGCCTGGTTTGCCCTCTGTTTTATAGATAGCTGGATCTGGTTTGCCTTTTCCATAGCGCTGACCTTTTTATACTCCGCGCCCAAACTTCCCCTCCGGGCTTTTGGCGCGTTAAAAAAAATAGCGGTGGGCAAGACCATTTTTCTCAGTTTTGTATGGACCTATGTAACCACTGCGCTGCCCATCCTGATCGCCGGCGGCCGCTGGACGATGGACAGCATACTCTTCCTGGTCAGCCGGTTTTTTCTCATCTATGCCATTTGCATCATTTTTGATAACCGCGACCGCGAACGCGACAAACAGGAAGGTATCCGGAGCATGGTCACTCATTTTAGCCAGGCCAATGTAAAAAGGCTTTTCCAGGCTTCCCTGATCCTTTTCCTGATCAGTTCCTGCCTGCTCTATTGTTATTCCTTTACCCCTGCCGTGATCATCGCGCTGCTGATCCCCGGAGCCATTGTATGGTCGGGCTACGATGCGTTTGCCAACAATTATTCCGATTACCTGTACTATTTTGTTCTTGACGGGCTGATGATGTTGTCGGCCCTGATCACCCCATTAATTCCATTTTAGTTATTTTTACCGATAAAGCACAATGAATGGCAAAGCAGACAAACACTAAAAACACGAAATCCATCTTAAGCGCTAAATCCTTAGCATTTTTAAAGAACTATACCAATAACCCTTCCCCGGTTGGTTTTGAGAGCAGCGGGCAAAAATTATGGCTGGAATACCTGAAACCCTATATCGACGAAAGCTATACGGATCCTTATGGCACCGCCGTGGGCATCGTCAATCCAAAGGCTGAGTTTAAGGTCGTCATAGAAGCGCATGCCGATGAGATCAGCTGGTTTGTCAACTATATCAATGCGGAGGGGCTGATATACCTGAAAAGGAACGGGGGCGTCGACCACCAGGTGGCGCCGGGGCAACGCGTATTCATCCACGGTAAAAAAGGTATCGTGAAAGCGGTATTCGGATGGCCGGCCATCCATACGCGTATCAATAGCCAGGATACAAAGGAACCCCAGCCGAGAGTTGATAATTTATTTCTTGACGCCGGCGCCCGCAGTAAAAAGGAAGTAGAGGAACTGGGCATACGCGTCGGCTCCGTGGTGACCTACCAGGATGGTTTTGATGAACTTTCGAACGATTATTTTATAGCAAGGGCATTCGATAACCGGATCGGCGGTTTTATGATCGCGGAAGTGGCGCGCCTGCTAAAAGAAAATAAAAAGGCCCTGCCCTTCGGACTGTATATCGTAAACGCCGTACAGGAGGAGATCGGCCTCAGGGGCGCCGAAATGATCGCCCGCCGGATCAAACCCAATGTGGCGATCATTACCGATGTTACGCACGACACCTATACGCCAATGATCAACAAGGTCATTGAAGGCGACGTGGCCTGCGGAAAAGGACCTTCGCTGGCATTCGGGCCCGCCGTGCACAACAAACTGCTAAGCCTTGTTGAAGAAGTGGCTGAGAAGAAAAAGATCCCNNAACGACGGATGTCCCTCGGTATTGATCTCCATCCCTCTTCGGTATATGCATACCCCCGTGGAGATGCTGCATAAGAACGATATAGAACAAACCATCAGGTTAATGTACGAGACTTTACTAACTTTAACGCCGAAGACCAATCTCAAATACCTGTGATCTACTCCTCCATATTGCTATATGTTGATCCCGGGAGCGGCAGCTACCTGGTTCAGGCGATCATCGCCGCAATACTGGGTTTCCTGTTTTATTTCAAAACAATATGGTGGAGGATCAAATCCTTTTTTACCCGGAAGAAGAAAGACGACAATACTGAGAACCGCAATGTAGATGCCTGAGATCAATCGCCATCCCGCTTCTTTTCGAGATCCCTCCGGTTTTGTTTTTAACCTGGAAGGGAAAATATACAGGCAGATCAACAAACCTTATTCAGCAGCATACGATCTGCTCATGCGTTCGGGATTGTACGACCGGCTAACGGCCCGGGGGATGATGATACCGCATACCGAGGTTACCGGTATAACAGAGACGGATGCAAAAGCGTATAAGATCATTCAACCCGAGCCCGTTCCCTTCATCAGTTACCCCTACGAGTGGTGCTTCCAGCAACTAAAGGATGCGGCGCTGCTTACGTTGATGATGGTAAAAACATCGATGGAATACGGGATGATCCTCAAAGACGCTACGCCGTACAATATCCAGTTCCACAAGGGCAAGCCTGTTTTTATCGATACGCTTTCCTTTGAACCATATGAGCCCTCCCGGCCATGGACGGCTTACCGGCAGTTCTGCAACATGTTCCTCTTTCCGCTTTATCTTGAATTTTATCTCAGAGGCAATATCCAGAAGATACTGAGCGCTTACCTCGAAGGCATCCCCGCCGATATTACCTCCCGCATGTTGCCGCTGAAAAGCGGGCTGAACCTCGGCGTATGGCTGCATGTGCATTTACAGAACAAGGTCGCGCAAAACGCCAGAACCAAAAACGGAAAGGAAGAGTTCAGCCAAAAAAAGCTGCAGAACCTTATCCATCATCTCGAAACGATCATCCTCAGTTTTACGGGCAAAAGGACGAGATCACAGTGGAGCGATTATTACCAGGAGACCATCCTGGGAAAGGAATACCTGGAAGAAAAGGAGAAAATATTCCGAACCCTCCTGGAGAAGGTTCCTGCCGATTCCGTCCTGGATCTTGGCGCAAACGACGGATACTTTACTAAAATCATTGCGGAGAAGGCAAAGCAAGTCATCGCGGCAGACAACGACCAGGAATGCATCAACAACTTATACCGGGAGATAAAACGGTCGGGAAACGGCAATATCCTGCCCCTGACCATAGATATTGCCAACCCCTCTCCCGCCATCGGGTTTCACAATAGGGAACGCGCCGCCTTTCACGACAGGATCAAAACCGGGCTGGTCGTAGCCCTTGCGCTCATCCATCACCTGGCGATTGGCAGGAATATCGCCCTGCCTGTCCTGGCTGCTTATTTTGCAGATATCGCGCCCCTCCTGATCATTGAATGGATACCGCAGGAAGATGAAAAAGTCCGGCAAATGCTGAGCTCCCGCGAGCATGTTTTCCGGGAATATACAGAAGAAAATTTCGAAAGATATTTTTACGCCTATTTCCGGCAGGCGCAGAAGATTCCCATCGCCGGAACGAGGCGGATTTTGTACCTTATGGAAAGAAACTAATTATTCAATATTTTTGGCGCTAAATCAACGCTCATGAACGAAGGCCTAAGAAACGACTGGACACTGGAAGAAATATATGAGATATATAATCAGCCTATCCTGGAACTGGTTTACCGCGCCGCGCATGTTCACCGGCAGTATAACGACACCGGCGAAGTGCAGGTATGCACCTTACTGTCGATCAAAACGGGGGGATGCACGGAAGACTGCGCCTATTGTCCGCAGGCGGCCCGTTATCATACAGGGGTAAATGTGCAGGCGCTGATGAAAAAGGACGAAGTGCTGGCGTATGCTCAAAAAGCCAAAGACGCCGGCTCCACGCGATTCTGCATGGGCGCCGCCTGGAGAGAGGTGCGCGATAACCGCGACTTTGACAGGGTGATCGAGATGGTGAAAGGCGTTAACGAAATGGGCATGGAAGTATGCTGCACACTGGGTATGCTCAACGAATACCAGGCGGCCAGACTGGCCGAAGCAGGTCTGTACGCGTACAATCACAACCTGGACACTTCTTCCGAATACTACGACGAGATCATCACTACCCGCACCTACGACGACCGTCTCCAAACCCTGGAGAACGTTCGTAAGGCAGGCGTATCCGTCTGCTGCGGGGGCATCATTGGTTTGGGAGAGAAAAAGGAAGATCGCATGAAAATGCTGCATACGCTCTGTACCATGCCCGAGCATCCCGAAAGCGTTCCCATCAACGCGCTGGTGCCCGTCCAGGGAACCCCGCTGGCTGAAAGGCCCCGGGTAGATATCTGGGATATGGTCAGGATGATCGCCACGGCAAGGATACTGATGCCCGCCTCCATGGTGCGGCTCAGCGCCGGAAGAGCGGAAATGAGCGTCGCCGAACAAGCATTCTGCTTTATGGCGGGAGCCAACTCCATCTTCGCCGGCGAAAAGCTGCTGACCACGCCCAATCCGTCGTTCGATGAAGACATGGTCATGTTCGATCTGTTGGGACTGAAGCCCCGCGAAGCCTTTAAGGACGAAAAAGTGGTCTGCTAAACCGCCCGATCTATTTATTTCACCCGCCGGCATCCGATACCGGCCTCATTTTAGTGTTATGTTTCCTTCCATAAAGCCCGATCAAACCAATGCCTGGAACCGGCTGAAAGCGCATCGTCAAACCGCCGGAACATGGCATTTGAAAGAACTGTTCAGATCCGACCCCGGCCGGTTTGCCCGGTTTTCGCTCCACGAAGGAGATATCCTGCTCGACTATTCGAAAAACATCATCACCGAACAAACCTTATCGGGCCTAATTGACCTGGCCAATGAATGCGGGTTAAAGCAGGCCATCGAGGAAATGTTTGCCGGCGCAAGGATCAATAAAACGGAAGGCCGCGAAGTACTGCATACGGCCCTGCGCAATTTTTCAGGCGCTCCTGTTATGGTAAACGGCAGGGATATCATGACCGATGTGCATAACGTAAATGCTCAAATGAAAAGATTCTGCGGCATGGTGCATAGCGGAGAATGGAAGGGATTCACCGGAAAAAAGATCCGGTATATCGTAAACATAGGCATCGGCGGGAGCGACCTGGGGCCTTATATGGTTACGGAAGCGCTGGCCCCGTACCGGGTTGAGGGGATCCAGCCCTATTTTGTTTCCAATGTCGATGGAACGCATATCGCCGAAACCTTAAAAAAGGTAAACGCCGAAGAGACCCTGTTCCTGATCGCCTCAAAAACATTCACCACCCAGGAAACGATGACCAATGCCCATACGGCGCGGAAATGGTTCCTGGAATTTGCGGGGGAAGAACATATCGCCAAACATTTTGTAGCGCTCTCCTCCAACGAGCAGGAAGTGACGAAATTCGGGATCGACGAGAACAATATGTTTGTTTTCTGGGATTGGGTAGGCGGCCGTTATTCGCTCTGGAGCGCTATCGGCTTATCGATCGCGCTAACCATCGGCTATGATCATTTTGAGCAATTGCTGAAAGGCGCTTACCGGATGGACCAACATTTCTGTCAGGCCGAATTCGGCGCCAACATGCCGGTGATACTGGCCCTCATCGGGATCTGGTATACCAATTTCTTCGGAACCCAAACAGAAGCCATCCTTCCCTATGATCAGTACCTGCATCGTTTTGCCGCCTATTTTCAACAGGGCAATATGGAAAGCAACGGCAAAAGCGTTGACCGCAACGGCGAAGTGGTAAACTACGCTACCGGCCCGGTTATCTGGGGAGAGCCCGGCACCAACGGGCAACATGCTTTTTACCAGCTCATCCACCAGGGCACAGTAATGATCCCCTGCGACTTTATTGCGCCCGCCATCAGTCATAACGCCATCGGCGATCACCATAACAAATTGCTGTCTAATTTCTTTGCCCAGACAGAAGCGCTGATGAATGGAAAGACGGCCGACGAAGTAAAAGCAGAGATGCAGAAAGCCGGCAACACAGGAGAAAACGCAAGCTTTGCCGTCCCCTACAAGATATTCAGCGGGAACCGGCCCACCAACTCGATCCTCGTTAAGGAGATCACTCCGTTTACGCTCGGACAGCTGATCGCGTTATACGAACACAAGATCTTCACGCAGGGCGTGATATGGAATATATTCAGCTTCGACCAATGGGGAGTGGAGCTGGGCAAGCAATTAGCCAATAAGATACTCCCTGAACTAGCGGGAGCGGATCAGGTATCCAGCCACGATAGTTCAACCAACGGCCTCATCAACGCCTATAAAAAAATGCGCATAGGCTAACACCGATATGCCAAAACCGGCGGGACCTCCGCAGCCTGACCATTTGAAAATGCCGATAGGCTGAACCCCGGTTATTTAGGCGGATTCCAGGACAATTTTACCCCCCGGGACGGCGTTTATACAAGAAGACCCTTGCCCGGATCTGAGGCATCGGCAATAACCTGACCTTTTAAGGAAAGGCGGCATCGCGCCTTACTCCTTATAATTCAATCCTATGAAAAGAATTGCTGTATTATCCGGCGCGTTGGCATTTGTTTTATTATCGCCGTTTTACGCTTACAGCCAGTTTCTATACAAGGTTTCCCTCGAAGAAAAGATCAGCCAGTCATCCCTTATCATAGAGGGAAAGGTAGTTTCACAGAAAAGTTTCTGGAACGATCGGCAAACCATGATCTATACCTCCAACCAGGTAGAAGTCTATAAAATATTTAAAGGCGCGCTTCAACAACAGTTTGTGGAGATCGTTACCGTAGGCGGGCTGGTAGGCGACCGGTATATGGAAGCGAGTCATCTGCTTACGCTGAAAAAAGAAGACATGGGCGTTTTCTTTTGTAAGAACGATAACCGCAGGCCGGGGTTTGATGCAGATAAGCTATACGATATTTACAGCAGCTCGCAGGGTTTTCTCAAATACGACAGGGATTCGGGGAGCGCCAGCGCGCCCTTTGCCGATTACCGGAATGTCCAGGAAGAACTTTACCGGGAACTCAGGCAAAAAGCGGGAAAGATGATAGAGGTAAAAAAGATCCCCGCTATCTTCAAACAGCGCCCGCAGCCTTCGCGCAGAACGATAAGTAACCCGCAAAAGGCCGGTCCTTCCTCCGATTACGCCACGGCGCCAACAGGCGTTCTGGCGCCGGCAATCACTTCATTCAGCCCCGCAACCGTAACAGCAGGAACCTACCTCGATCCCTCCAACAATATATTAACGATCAACGGAACCGGGTTTGGCGATACGCCCGGAGGCGCCGCCGCCATATTGTTCGACGACGCGGATAACGGTCCCGGGGGAACGCCATTTACCGTAGCCTATAGCGACCCTTATATCATCTCCTGGAGCGATACCGAGATCAGGATAAGAACGCCAACCAAGGCAGGCACGGGATCTTTCAGCGTAAGGGACAGCGATGGCGCCGTTACCGCATCCCCTGCTAACCTGACCGTGGCTTACAGCGTACTCAGTCTTGCTCATCCAACGATCGGCTTAAAACAAATGAACCTGATCAATGCCAATGGATCGGGAGGATATTCAATATTGTACTCTAACAATACCGCCAACAGCGGGATAAACCTAATGACCCATCCCGCCAAAGAAACCATCCAGCGTGCGCTGACCACCTGGCGCGAAGGAGCAGGCGCCAATCTTATCGAGGCCGGAGAAGATACGCTGCAAATCATTAATCCCGACGATGGCAAAAACATGATCATGTTCGACAATGGCGGCACCGGCCTGCCCCCGCTTCCTGCAGGCGTACTGGCCGTATGCTATTCGGGAATAGCGCTTTGCTCGGGCGATGTAGTCAATAACCAGCTATTTAAAACCGGTTTTGACATCCTTATCCGGAACCTGGGATTTTCCGTGGGATCCACCAGTTTTACGCCGGGGCCCTGTTCCCCGCTGTCTTATAGCTATACGGAGGTAGACCTTGAATCCATCCTGCTTCATGAACTGGGGCATGCGTTAAACCTGGGGCATATTATAGACGGCCCCTCTCCCGGCCCCACCGGACGCCGGAATCCAGGTAAGGTAATGCACTATTCCTTTGCCTTTACCTTCAAAAGAACCAGCCTTGACCACTCCGCAAAACAGGGCGGCCTTTATTCCGTTACGCCCAAGGGCAACCAGTATGGGGCCTGCCTCGGCAGCATGGGCGAAATGACGCCGCTGGCAACCGTTACCGCGCCTTATGATGAATGCCCTTCGAGCTTTCCTGTTACCCCCACCCTTACCGTCGCATCGTTTGACCTGGAACACGCCACCAGCAATAAATATGCAGACCCCGGCTATGCGCAAATGATCCCCGGAGGCGTTGGCACAAGCATTACGAACACCGCTTACTATGCCCTGCGGACCGACAACTCGGGCAACCTGTCGATCCAGGTAACCGACTATACCGCCACGCCTGCCGAACAGGCTTTGTGCACGCCGTTCGACGCGGATATCCCGGTTACCGGCGTTGAATTGTCCCTGTACCAGGTCAGCTCCTGTCCCGATGGAGGCGCTTTTCCGGAGCCCCTTGTCTATACGCGGTTTCATGGCGACGGGATCATATCATCCCTGCCATCTCTAACTGCAAACGCCAATTACTTACTGGTATTGGATGGCATTGAAAACACCAAAGCCAGGTTCAACCTTATCTTCTCCGGTTCTTCCCTCCTGCCAAAGATCCAGGATTTTGAAGGAAAGGTATTATCCGATAGAAACTACCTCTGGTGGAAAGCCGAGCTACTACCGGATGCGCGCCAAACCATGTACCTGGAACGAAGCGGCGATGGAATAAACTATGAAAAGATTTTATTCATAACGGAAGAAGGCCGGCAAAAAGAGGGGAACTATGAGGACAAGCAGCCGCTTCCCGGCAATACCTATTACCGGTTAGCCATACAAAAACCTGACGGCGGCATTCAATATTCCAGGATCATCATGCTCAGCAGGGGGAAGGCGCATGCCATACAGGCATACCATAACCCGTCGGAAGGCGCGATAAATATTGTCATCGCCAATGAAAATCCGGGAACATATGCCGCAGCGCTAACGAATAGTTTAGGTCAATCGTTGCTGACCAAAACATTCAGCGTCAGCAACAACAACCAGGTCGAGAAACTCAGGGTAGCGGGAATAGCGCCCGGCTTGTACTATCTCACGGTTATCAACAAAACGAAAAAAACAGCTAAGTCCACCCCGGTCTGGCTCCGATAAGAAATATATGGAACTCCTGAAATAACTTCCCAGTCGCCAACCAGGGATCCGGTTGCGATAAAAAAAGCGTATCCCGCCTGGAATACGCTCAATAGTATTGATTAAAGAGTTAAGGTCAATTACCATTTATCCACTTCCTCTGTAGCGGAAGGGCCCTGCAAGGTGGAGGAAGACATCTCCGATACAGGATTGGTTTCTATCGAAACGCCGGTATCCGAACTGCCGTTGATCTGTTCGCTTACTGAAGAGCCGTCGCCATTCGGTTCGTCAAGATCCCCTTCCTGCTCAGCCAGCTGGTCGTGGTTATAGGCGTCAAAATCAAAATCCGGCATCAGATCAGTTTTTACATAATCAACTGCTTCTGTCAGAGCCTTTAAGAATTTGTTGAAATCTTCTTTGTACAAGAAGATCTTGTGCCTGTCGTAACCGTCCTCATTAAATTTTTTACGACTCTCGGTAATAGTGATATAATAATCATTACCACGGGTTGCTCTCACATCGAAGAAATAGGTTCTTCTCTTTCCTGCTCGTATGCGTTTGCTGTAAACGCTCTCCATTCTTTTTTCATTGTTTTCGTACGCCACGGTCAATAATTTTGGTAAACAGTTAAAGTTTCAGTTAGTGTTAAGTAGTTACAAATATAATATTGTTTTCGAATCGACAAAATCTTTCATTCATAAAATAATTAATATGTCTGTTGCAACATGTATTTTGCCGCAAAATCGCATGGATCAGCCAGTGAGGAGCCTGTTAAAACGCCTATCCTTCTTGCCTTTGGTAAATTGATCATAACGGCCAGGGGCGGGCGCCCGGCATCTCAGGGCCTTTCCGGCCCAAATTCATCTTCTTAATTGCCAGTGCGATTCAGGGCCTCAACGCATTATCCGGCGCAAGCCCCTCTTCACGCTCAAGGTTCTGGCGATTAAAGAGAAAGGTATAATAGCCGTTGCGGCTCAGCAGTTCCTCATGAGTTCCCTCTTCAATGATCAGCCCCTCTTCCATGACGATGATCTTGTCGAAGGGAAAGAAAGGCAGTATGCGATGGGTGATGATCAGCGCGGTTCGCTCATGCAGGAAGCGGTTCAGGTTGGAAAGTATTTCTTTTTCGGTCCTGGTATCCACAGCGCTGAGGCAGTCGTCAAATATAACGACCTGCGAATCCTTGATCAGCGCCCGGGCGATCGTTGTTCTTTGCTTTTGACCTCCGCTGAGGGCCACTCCCCTTTCACCCACCATGGTTTCATATTTCTCCGGGAAGCCTGCTATTTCTTTCTCCACATTAGCATAGGCGGCGGCATTTTCAACCTGCTCGCGCGATAATTGATCCACCCCAAAAAGAATATTGGCGGCAATGGTATCGCTGAACAAAAATACATCCTGGGGAACATAGCTCAGCTCCCGTCTTAAGGTCGCCAGATCCAGGCGCCGGATATCAACGCCATCCATGAGGATCCTGCCGCCGGAGCAGTCATAGAATCTCAGCAACAACTGGGCGATGGTCGTTTTCCCGCTGCCGGTATGCCCGATAATGGCTATCTTCTGCCCTTTCTTTATTTCAAGGTTGAAGTCTTTCAACGCCTGGATACCGGTATTGGGGTAGATAAAATTCACATTTTCAAAAACAATATGGCCCCCGACCGGCTGCATAACGGGGTCAGGAGGGTTAACGATCTCGGGCTGCGTATTCAAAAATTCATTTATTCTTTTCTGCGAGGCCGCCGCGCGCTGGATCATGCTGGCCGTCCATCCGATAGCGCTAACGGGGAAGGTCAGCATATTGATATACATAACAAATTCAGCGATTGCCCCTACCGTCATGCCCGGCTGCCCGTGAATGGTATACAATCCCCCGATCATGATGGTCAGCAGCGTGCTCAGACCGATCAATAGGCCCATTGCCGGAAAATATACCGCTTCGAGTTTGGCCAGTCCGATCGCATTCTTTTTATACGATTCGCTATTCTCATTAAAAAAGCGGAACATGGCTTTTTCCTGAACAAAGGATTTGATCACCCTGATCCCCGAATACGACTCCTGGGCATTGGACGTAAGATCAGATAACAAGGCCTGTATCCGTTCGCTTTTTCTATGGATGACATTGTTCACCAGGTAGATGGTCAGGACCAGCACGGGGAGCGGGGAAAGAACGTACAGCGTAAGCTCCCAGTTTTCCCTAATCATATAAAAAAGGCAGAACGTAATGCGAAACACAAGGTTCACTATATACATGATGGCCGGACCGGTATACATGCGCACCCTGCTCACATCTTCGGAGATACGGCTCATGAGGTCGCCGGTGCTATGCGTTTTATAGAAGTTAATGTCCAGTTCAAGGTAGTGGCGGAAGACCTCATTTTTCTGATCAAATTCGATATGCCGGCTCATCACGATGATCGCCTGTCGCATCAGGAACATAAAAACCCCGCTCAGCAGCGAAAATATCAGGATAGCAATGCTGAAAAGGGCGACCTTACCCGCGAAACTAAGCTCATAACCGTCAAGCGTTCCGATAAACAGAACGACAAGGGGGTCGTAGCTATCTGCCCTGGTTTTGACGCTTTCGGCGCCCAGGTATTGCTGAAGAATATCAAAGATATAGCCGGTGATCTGCGGCGCGAGGATGGCAAAATAATTGGAAAGCACAATGAAGATAATGCCCAAAAGCAGCCTCACACGGTATTTCCACAGGTATTTATTTAGCGTTTTAAGATGTTTCAACGATCAGGCATTAAATGTCGACGGAAAGATATCCCCTGCAAAGGTAGCAAGCGGCGCGCGAATGAAAGAAGATGAATAACAGAATAAAAATATCTCCATTTCAACGGGATTTTCTATTTTAGCCGCCCGATATTATCCGGAGAGATGTCAGAGCGGTTGAATGTGCCTGATTCGAAATCAGGTGTACTGTAACAGGTACCGGGGGTTCGAATCCCTCTCTCTCCGCAAACCGAAACAATAGCGCTCCGCAA
>DEHV01000054.1 GCA_002352105.1 Chitinophagaceae bacterium UBA2791
GGGGGCAGCATTTCGCCGGGAATGGAGATCCGGTTCAGGTCCCTGGAAACATTTACCGCGAAACTGCCGCTGGTCAAAAAGGACTGGAATTTTCCGCTCTCGGGTTATGATACGCGTACCAATATTCTAAGCGGAGTGCTGCTGGGGATGGCTAAGGAAATTGACGGAATAATAGACGCTTATGCTGAAAGATATACGAACCTTAACGTACTATTAACAGGGGGCGATTCGGCCCATTTTGTGCGCCATCTTAAAAATAAGATATTTGCAGACCCTAACTTAATATTTAAAGGCCTGTACGCTATCAGCGAGCTCAATAATGTATAAGAATGTATAAAAAAATAAAGTTATTAGGAATTGCTGTTTTAGCGGGGATTTCCCTTCTGCAGGCGCAAACGGAGAACTCTCCTTACTCGAGATACGGCCTTGGCGATCAGTTGCCTCAAAACAATATTGTTACCCGGGGAATGGGCGGAGTGACTGCCGCCTACTACGATTATCAATCGATCAATTTCCGGAACCCTGCTTCTTATTCCAAGCTCCGCCTGACGACATTTGACTTCGGGCTTGAGCTGGATTCCAGGACCCTGAGGGTGATCGATCCTCCCCGGAAATTCTCCTCTTCCAGCCCCAATATCTCCTATCTGCAATTGGGATTCCCCCTGAGTAAAAAAGGAAACTGGGGAATGAATCTGGGCCTGAACCCGGTTACCCGTATCAACTACAAACTGGAACGAAGGGAAAGGCTGCCGGGTATCGACAGCGCGAATACGATATTCGAAGGGAATGGCGGCGCTTACCAGGTATTTGCCGGCACGGGGGTCTCTGTCAAAAGCTTCAGCATAGGTTTCAACGCAGGCTATATGTTCGGCTCAAAGGAGTATTCGGCGGAAAGGTATTTTATCCCTGATTCTGCCGATGTATCCTACTATCCGTCTTCTTCCAAAACGCATGTCAGCTATGGAGGATTGTTTTTACAGGGCGGCGTTCAATACAATCTGAAATTAAATAAGACCGCATCCCTTCAGTTCGGCGCTTATGGGAGCCTGAAGCGCGAGTTGAATGGCACAAAAGATATGGCCATCGAAACCTATTCGCCTTCGGAAAGAGGGAATCTCCGTATAGACAGCATTTATGTTAATGATCTTTCCGGCAAAGTAGTCAATCCCGCTTCTTATGGCGCAGGCCTGGTGTTCAATAAGCATGATAAGTGGATGATAGGAGCGGATTTCTCCACCGCCAAATGGTCGGAGTATACGTTTTTCAACGAAAAAGATTCCGTACAGGATTCCTGGAAATTTCATCTTGGGGGCCAGGTGGTTCCGAATGCCATGAGCGCCAAGAGCTACTGGAGCCGAGTCGCGTACCGCGCAGGCTTTTCTTATGGACAGGATTATATCAGGGTGAATGGCGACCTGCCGGTATGGACGGTCAGCCTTGGCGCCGCCTTCCCCATGAGGAGAGCTACCTATTCCAACCAATATAGCGTGATCAACACAGCCGTTGAATTTGGGCAACGGGGAAACAACCTCAATGTTATCCGCGAGAATTTTTTAAGGGTCTCGATAGGCCTGTCTTTAAGCGATATTTGGTTCATCAAGAGACAGTATGATTAATGTTTTAACCAAACAACGCCTTGCATACCTGGCCGTTCTTTTGGTTAGCCTTCTTTTTATTGGTTCCTGCGAGAATGATGTTAAGCAGGTAGATGAACTGTTCAGGCAAAAGATCACCGTAGAAGATTTTAAAGGCGTCACCACCTATATGAGCCAGCAAGGCCGGATGAAGGCTAAGCTGACCGCTCCTTCTATGATGCGTTTCCAGGCAGACTCCCCCTATGTTGAATTCCCCCAGTCGCTGCACGTGGATTTTTACAATGATTCTTCCGTGATAGAGAGTATTGTCGACGCCAAATATGCCAGGTACAACGAATCGGAAAGCAAGGTGTTTTTAAGGGATAGCGTGGAAGTGGTGAACATCCTTAAAGGCGATACCATGCGTACCGATGAGCTCTGGTGGGACCAGAATACCGAGGAGTTTTATACCGATAAGCCGGTGCGTATCCATCAACCTGATAAAACCATTTATGGAAAGGGGCTCAAAGCCGCGCAGAATTTCACCTGGTACAATATTTTTAACATCACCGGGGTCGTGCTTACCTCCGGCGACGGCGTACTACCCTGATGTTAACGGCTCCATTTTCCTGTCTGAGAGCAAGCTGAAGTTTGCCTATCCTGATCGTCAGGGGCGAAACGGGGCAGGCGGTAGCTGTCCTGGGAGCGCTGAAGTTCGTTCCATCCTGATCCGGCCCGGGCAGACGAATTCCCTGATGGCCCCCCGCTCTTAATCACGCGCTTAAAATAAGAACAGCCCCCTGTTCGGGAGCTGTTCAAAAACTTTGTACAACCTTAACTTCTCACTTGGCCATCAATAGGTACAAATTTTAAGGTTTCTCACTGGATTATGGACATTGGACTTGGTCGATTCATTGAATGATTCCGAAATAGTGGATTTTCTGGACAATTGGATTGGATTGGTTTTTCTGGATTTTGGATCTTTGGATTTCGTGCGTCATTCAATTATCGGGTACAAACATAATACGGCATTCAAACGACGGCAAGCGCATTTGTGCTTGATTTAGTGGATTCATCAATTACGGTTATAATAGGAAAATTACGATTGCATCACTCGTGCAACTACGTGTTTAACCCGGATATTATAGGGTTGAATGCGCGGTTAGCGCCATAAAGGCGTTATATTCACTGTATGGAATTCCGGGATAAAACGATACTGATCACAGGGGGAAGCCGTGGAATAGGCAAGGCCATCGCCCTCAGGTTGGCGAGGGAGGGGGCCAATATTGTGATCGCTGCCAAGACCGTGGAACCGCACCCTAACCTGGAGGGAACGATCTATACGGCGGCAGAGGAGATCGATAAGGCCGGTCCGGGAGCGGTATTGCCGGTTCAAACGGATATCCGCAGCCATGAGGAGATCCTCCGGTTGGTGGAAAAAACGATTGCCCGTTTCGGGGGAATAGATATATTGATCAATAATGCCAGCGCGATAAACCTGGCGGTCACGGAAGAGCTGGAGCCGAAACGGTTCGACCTGATGCACAGTATCAATGTCAGGGGAACCTTTTTAATGAGCCAGGCCTGTATCCCCCACCTGAAAAAAGCCGCCAATCCGCATATCCTTAACCTGTCCCCGCCCCTGAATATGGACCCGGCATGGTTTTCCCGGCACCTGGGGTATACCATGAGTAAGTATGGGATGAGCATGGTGGCGTTTGGGTTGGCGGAAGAACTGAAGCCCTGGAATATTGCGGTAAATGCCCTTTGGCCCGTAACCACCATTGCTACGGCTGCCGTTCAGAATATCCTGGGCGGAGATGCGCTTATCCGGCGGAGCCGAAAACCGGAAATTGTTGCAGACGCCGCATTTTATATCCTTAAATCGCCGTCGCCGGAATGCACGGGCAATTTCTTCTCCGACGAGGAGGTATTGCGGAAAAACGGCATAACTGATTTTACCCCCTATGCGGTCGACCCCGGGGAAGACCTGATGCCCGATCTTTTTTTATGAGATGGCTCAGAGCGGGCTGTTATACGCGCTTGATATGCTTCAAAGTTTGATCTTCCATTCTCATCCCAGACAAGCAGAACAACCTTTGTTGGTAATCAACAAATTGCAACGATTTTCTAAGCCGTAAAAAATCGACTTTGTAAAAATAAATTCAACATTTATATTTTATAAACCTTGTCTTTGTTTTTACAAATAAGCGACAGCCATATGCTTGACTGGAATTTAGAAGATATTGAGTTGAACCAGCCTGAATTATTTGGCCATATTCTGGAGAATTATGTTGCCACAGAGGTAAAAAAATTACTTAGTTTTTCCGATACGGAAACGCAGCTTTTGCATTTTAGAACCAGCGACGGAAAAGAAGTTGATTTTATCCTGGAAAAACCCCACGGGTCGCTTTTTGCCATTGAGCTAAAAAAATCAGAGACGGTCGCCATGCAGGATTTCAGGGCATCAGGTTATTTGCCGAACTGAATAAAAAAGATTTTACTGGCGGGGTCGTTTTGTATTCGGGTAAGGACGTTGTGCCTTTTGGTGAAAATCTTTATGCCGCGCCAATATCTATTTTATGGCAGTGATGCAGGCGATTTCGTAAATTGCACGCATGCAAGAGTACCTGAACGGGTTGAATGAACAGCAGCGCGAAGCTGTGCTGTATAAGGACGGACCACTAATGATCGTCGCGGGCGCGGGCAGCGGTAAAACAAAGGTGTTGACCACCCGTATCGCCCACCTGATGGCGCATCACGGCATAGATTCCTTCAACATACTGGCATTGACCTTTACTAATAAGGCGGCGAAGGAAATGAAGGAACGCATTGAGCGCGTACTGGGAAATGCCGACGCCAGGAACCTGTACATAGGCACATTTCACAGCGTTTTTGCCAGGATACTGAGAGCGGAGGCTCCCAGGCTGGGCTATCCTTCCAATTTTACCATTTATGATACGGACGACGCCAAGGGCGTGATCAAAACCGTGGTGAACGAACTCCAGCTCGACGATAAGCAATATAAGCCCAACACCGTTTATAACCGTATATCCAGCGCTAAGAATGCGCTGGTAAGCCCTGCCGAATATGCGAATGATTATCATATCCAGCAGGAAGACATGCGCAGCAACAGGCCGGCCCTGGCGCAGATCTATGACGCTTATGCCAAACGTTGTTTCAAGAACGGCGCGATGGACTTCGACGATCTCCTGATCAAGTTTTATGAACTGCTGAAATTTTTTCCCGACGCGTTGTATAAATACCAGCATAAGTTCAAATATATCCTNNGATGCGCAAAGCATTTACAGCTTCCGCGGCGCGACCATTGAGAATATCCTCCAGTTCCAGAAAGACTATGACGATGTTAAAGTGATCAAGCTGGAACAGAATTACCGCAGCACGCAGAACATCATCAATGCGGCCAACGAGGTGATCAAAAACAATAAGGGGCAGATCCCTAAAAACCTGTGGACCGATAACGGGGAAGGCGAAAAGATAAGGCTGGTGCGCACGATGACGGATAACGACGAGGGGAAATTCGTAGCAGATACCATACAGGAGCAAAAGCTGCGGAACCATTACCGCAACAATGATTTTGCCATTCTTTACCGTACCAATGCGCAGAGCCGCGCATTTGAAGAGAGCCTGCGGCGCATGAATATCCCCTATACCATCTATGGCGGGATCAGCTTTTATCAACGAAAGGAAATAAAGGATTTTATCGCCTACCTCAGGATAATGGTCAATCCCCGCGACGAGGAAAGCCTGAAGCGGATCATCAATTTTCCCGCGCGAGGCATCGGCAAAACATCTATCGATCGCGCATTGCTTGCCGCAAACGACAACAATATTTCAATGTGGGAAGCGCTGGAGAATGCGGCGCAGTATGGGTTTAAAGGCAATACCCTGGAGGCGATCGAAAATTTTGTGCTGATGATCCGGTCTTTTGCCGGCTTGCTCAAGGAAAAAAATGCTTATGAAGTTGCTATTCATGTAGGCAAACAAACCAATATCGTAAGGGAGCTGTTTAACGATAAAAGCGCCGAAGGGGTGACCCGTTATGAAAATATCCAGGAGTTGCTGAATTCTATCAAGGAGTTTACGGAAACGCCGGAGAACGAAGAGGATGGCGAGGTGGGCGACAAAAGCCTGGGCGCCTATCTGCAGCAGATCACTTTATTGACAGATGCCGATCAGAAAGACCCCGACGCCGATACGGTGAAGTTAATGACCATCCATGCGGCAAAAGGGCTTGAGTTTAACTGCGTATTTGCCTGCGGGCTGGAAGAAATGCTTTTTCCGAATGCCATGTCTATCAATTCGCGCGAAGAACTGGAAGAAGAGAGGCGCTTGTTTTACGTGGTGATCACCCGGGCGAAAAAACACTTGTGGATCACCTATGCTAATATGCGGTATAAATTCGGTTCGCTGGTGCAGAATGAGCCGAGCCGTTTCATCAACGAATTGCCGGAATCCTTCCTCGACCGAAGCTATGCCGGCGGCGGCGCCCGGAACCAGCAGCAAAGCTTTTTTGGCAATGCCGGATCCGCCTATGAAAGGATGCACGGCGGAAAGAACGCTACCGCATCCCGCGCCGAAAAAATGTACGGCCCTCCCCCTGAGAAGAAAAGCGCAACCCCCTCTTACCTCTCGCCCCGGCCTGCCGTTAAATCGGTGGAGCATACGCCCTCGCCGGATTTTATCGCCAGCGACACCTCGGCATTACAGCCGGGCAACCGCGTGGAACACCAGAAATTTGGTTTCGGCGAAGTGCTTAAGCTGGAAGGATCGGCTCATAACCCCATCGCTACGATCAAATTTGACCTGAACGGCGAAAAAAAGATCATGCTGAATTATGCCAAGCTGATGATATTGTAAACCGCAGAAGAAAAGCGACCCCTCCCCGGACCATAAATTAATTATATCAAGTTGATGATATTGTAAACGGGTCGATGGACCAGGGCTGGCAGGATTATTTCAGGCAAACGGAAGCGAAAGATATCTTCGAGCGGAGCGGGAACAAATGAATGCGACCGCGCGGTTTGACCAGCGATCTGCTGATTTTTCGTAATTTGTCGCATATACTTCTGAAATGAGATCAACCGTATGGATTTTTGTGATGGGCGTCCTGCTGTGTTGTTGTGCTATGGACCTGTCGGCGCAGTTCAGAAGAAAAATAAAGAAGCCAAAACCCTCAAGTAATTTTACCATCGAGCAGCTCGCTCCCGGCGTTTGGGCGGCCATCAGCAATGACTATTACGGTAAGGCGATCTGTAACGCCGGCATTGTTGATCTGGGCGACAGGACCCTGGTTTTTGATCCCTTTCTCACGCCTTCCGTAGCCAGGGAGCTCAAAGCCTTTGCCCGTTATCTTACCAAAAAACAGGTCTCCTTTGTCGTGAACAGCAATTACCGGAACGACCATATCCGGGGCACCCAGGTGTTTCTTCCCAATGCTTCGGTCATCAGCACGTCCTTCACCAGGCAGGAAATTGAACGGATCGAGCCGGCGGAGCAGGAATGGGAAAGAAAGCATGCGCCTACTTTATTGCAGGCCACAAAAAAAAGAATGACCAATGCCAGCACTACGGAAAAGGAGGAGCTTCCGCTCTGGATCGGTTATTACCAGGGCATGGTGGAGTCGGTGGACGAATTGTTTACGGCAACGCCGGATATGATCTTTGAAGATTCCTTATGGATCACCGGGACCAAGCTGAGCATAAAGTTGGTGGAACGCCGCAATGGCAATACGGCGAGCGATGCGGTTATGCTGATACCCTCGCTGGGGATCGCTTTCATGAGCGATCTGCTGAGCAATGGACGGCACCCCTGGATCAGCGATGGAAATGTGGATGGCTGGCAGGAATCGCTTAAACTGTTTTACGAAGACACCCTGTATCATACCTATGTGCCGGGGCATGGCAAGGTTTGCGGCAAGGAACCCTTAAAAACATTATACGAATATCTCGAAGACATAAAAACCCTTTGCAAGTCTGCCACGACCGATTCCGCCGAAATAGCGCTGATGCACCAGCCCATTCCCCAGCCCTACCGGGGATGGTTTTACGGCAGGTTTTACCAGCCCAATCTCCAGTTCATTATCAATTCCGGCAGGCAGCGGGCTGATGAAAACAGCCTTAAGGTGAGAGAGGAGCGGATCCCCGGCGCGAGAAGGTATTAACGGGAGATAGGCTAAGCCTATACGGTCCCATAAAAAGAAACAGCCTATCAAAACAATGAATAGGCTGTTTCTGTTAACCATTTTCGGTGCGATCTTATGGCGCAGGATCGGACCGGTCAGACCCCATGCGCTTTCTTCAGCGCTTCAACCGTTTTCTTTTCGCTGCCAATGAATATTTTTTTCCCGTTGATGATTACCGGTCGCTTCAGGAAAGTATATTCCTGTAAGATCAGCGAACGATAGTCTTTTTCGGTAAGCGGTTTATCTTTTAGTCCCATCTCCTTATACTTTATGGAACGGCGGCTGAACAGCGGTTCATATCCTCCCGCCATCGCTGCCATTTCATCCAGTTGCGCGGGCGTGATCTTTTCGGTTTTTATATTCTGCAGCGCATAGCCTTTCTTATCAGCCTGGATCGTAGATAACAGGTTGCGACAGGTACTGCAGGTCGACAGGTGATAGATCTTTTTCATGCTGCACGAGGGATCTTATAATCTTTTGATCTTTATATTCCTGTACCATACGGGATCGCCATGATCCTGTAATGCGATATGGCCGGTCTTAAAGGTTCCGAATCCCTTCCAGTTTTTGAATTTACTTCCGGCGATCAGCTCCTTCCACTGGTCGTTCCACATGGTGGTTTTTAGCACGCTTGTTCCGTTGAGCCTGAATTCCAGGTCGCCGTTATTGGCAATGATCTCGGCCTGGTTCCATTCGCCCGCGGGCTTAACCGTTTCCGGCGAACTGGAGATCAGGTCGTACAGATCGCCGGCGCGATGCTTGATGATCTTTGCGTCGGCATGCCCGTTGTTGTCCAATACCTGCATTTCGGGGCCGGTAAGATAGGTCTGGTCATACTGCGGATCTTCATTTACATAAAAGATGATACCGCTGTTGCCGGCGGAGCCTATCTTCCAATCCAGCTTGAGGTGGAAATTGGTAAACTCCACATTGGTAACGATATCTCCCCTGCCGAAAGGCTTTCCGTCTTTTTTATGGGAAGAGTCGAGCCAGATCGCGCCATCCTCCACTTTCCAGGCGGAGGCGTCGGATTTATTGTTATAGCCATGCCATCCGTTTAAGGAGACGCCATCAAACAACAAATGCCAGCCTTCGGCTTGCTCTGCATCGCTTAAAATATTGTTTTCGGAAGCAGCCTGATCCATAGCGGTTGCGTTTGTTTCGGAATCGGTCTTCGGTTGCGTTTCGGATTCTGATGAACCGCATGCGGTCAATAATCCGAAGAGAATAACGGTTAAGAATATGCGCATATTATCAGTTTCTGAGCGATAAGATATAAGTGATCATTGTTTTGGCGTCGTCATCGGCAAGATCGGGATGCGGGGTCATAGGAACTGCGCCCCAGTTGCCCTGGCCGCCGCTTTTCACTTTTTCCACCAGCGTATTGATATTGGCGTCGGTGGCTTCATATTTTTGGGCTACTTCCATATAAGAAGGCCCGATCCCTTTTTTGTCGATCGCATGGCAGGTGGTACAGTCGCTCGATCCGATGAGTTCCAGCGCCTTTTCGTCATTGGCGGAAGGGGCGGCAGCCGCGGGAGCAGGCTCTTCTGCCTTGGGCTCTTCTGCTTTTTTATCTCCTTCGGCGCCTGAATTACAAGCAAGGACCACAGAGCTAATCCCTAAAATGATAAAAAACTTTTTCATGTCAATAGATTGTTTATGGTATGCAAGTTAAGGCCAATATCCTTAACTTTTAGCATTTTGCCGCTTCAACGGACGCTCGTATTTCCGGTTTTTCTTCTATCTGATCTTTCTCTTGCGGTTACAAATATCCCGAAAGGATGATCTGATATCCTGTTTATATTCCCAGTATCGCGCGGTTGAATGCATCATCCGCCCCGGTATTTGCAAAATCATCAAATGCTTTTTCGGTTACGCGGATGATATGATCCCTTATAAAGGGCGCGCCTTCCCGGGCGCCGTCTTCGGGATGTTTGATCGCGCACTCCCATTCCATCACCGCCCATCCGGCAAAATCGTAAGCGGTCAGCTTGCTGAAGACCGATTTAAAATCTACCTGACCATCGCCGAGAGAGCGGAAACGCCCGGCCCGGTCCACCCAGTTCTGGTAGCCGCCATAAACGCCCTGTTTACCGGTGGGGTTGAATTCCGCGTCTTTTACATGGAACATCCTGATCCTTTCGTGATAATGATCTATATAGGACAGGTAGTCCATGCTTTGGAGCACAAAATGGCTGGGATCATACAGCAGGCAGGCCCTGGGATGGTTATTGACGTTCGATAGAAAACGTTCGTAAGAAACGCCGTCATGCAGGTCTTCCCCCGGGTGGATCTCATAGCAGAGATCGACGCCGTTCTCATCGAAGGCGTTCAGGATGGGCAGCCAGCGTTTGCCCAGCTCGGCAAAACCCGTTTCCACCAATCCCGCAGGCCTTTGCGGCCAGGGATAAACGGTATGCCATAATAAGGCGCCGCTGAACGTGCCATGTGCGGTCAATCCAAGGTTCTGCGAAGCTTTCGCCGCATATTTTAGTTGCTGCACGGCCCAGGCGGTCCTTTCTTTGGGATTGTTGTGGTATTGCGGCGGCGCAAACCCATCGAACAGCTGATCATAGGCAGGGTTTACGGCAACCAGCTGACCCTGGAGATGGGTGGAAAGCTCGGTGATCGTTAACCCGGTTTCCTCAACGAGGCCTTTCAGTTCATCCGCGTATGTTTTGCTTTCGGCTGCTTTCTGCAGGTCTATGCAGCGGCTGTCCCAGGTAGGGATCTGCACGCCGGTGAAACCCAATCCTTTTGCCCATTTGCAGATCGATTGCAAATCGTTGAAGGGCGGCTGATCGCCTAGGAACTGCGCCAAAAATATTCCGGGGCCTTTAATGGTTTTCATGTTATGTCGCTTAAGGTGTTTGTATTTGCTTTATCGGGTCGTTACACAATATGGTCCCGCCATTTTTCGGTAGACCTGGATGATTCTACCACGTTATCAATAAATGCCATCCCGCGCACCCCGTCTTCAACAGAGGGGAAATCCAGGTTCTCCGGAGCAGGTTGCTTACCGTCCAGTCGCGCCGACACGGTGAGGGCGAAATTCCGGTAAATATTGCCGAAGGCTTCCAGGTATCCTTCCGGATGTCCGCCGGGCGTGCGGCAGTTAGCCGTCGCGAAGCTGGATAGGATGCCGCTATAGCCGGCGCCCGCGCGCAAGAGCTGGGCCGGCTGGTCGAGCCATTTGACCACCAGGGTATTGGGTTCCTGCTGCGCCCATTCCAATCCGCCTTTCTCTCCATATACCCGGATCTTCAGCGCATTCTCCTCGCCGGCGGCTACCTGCGAAGCCATTAATACGCCGGATGCGCCATTATCGAATTTTAACAGCACGCTGCCGTCGTCGTCGAGCTGGCGTCCTTCCACCACGGTGTTCAGGTCGGCGCAGATCTTAGAGATCTTTAATCCGGAAACATATTCCGCGAGATGTGCGGCATGGGTTCCGATATCGCCCATGCTGCCGCTCTTGCCGCTGCGTTTGGGATCCGTTCTCCAGACGGCCTGAGCATTTCCTTCTCTTTCGCTTAGCCTGCTCAACCAGCCCTGCGGATATTCTACATATATCTTCCTGATCTTGCCGAGCGCGCCGTCCTTAATCATTTGCCTGGCCTGTTTCACCATGGGATAACCCGAATAAGTATGGGTAAGGCAAAGGATCAGTCCTGTTTCCTCCACTTTCTTCTTCAGCTGTTTGGCCTCGTCCAGCGTAAGGGTCATCGGTTTCTCGATCACCACATGGAACCCATGTTCCAGGGCAAGCATGGCCGGGGCGAAATGAGCGAAATTGGGCGTGACGATCGTTACAAAATCTATTTTTTTATCGGCGCTCAGTTGACTTTCCCTGGCGATCATTTCCTCGTAATTAAGATAGATCCTGTCTTCCGGTAAAAACAGGGAGCGCCCCGATTCTTTGGCCACTTCCGGATTGATGCTTAACGCCCCGCAGGATAATTCAATAAGGCCATCCATATTAGCCGCTATTCTGTGAACGGCGCCGATAAAGGCATCTTTGCCTCCGCCTACCATCCCCATTCGTAATTTTCTGTCCATAAAAAACTGATTAGAAATAATTAAGAAGAATACCGTTTAAACAATAAAAAAATTACATTTATGATCGCATTATAAAGATGGTGAAATTAAGCCATCGCCGCCTATGAAAAAAGATTTCATTTAATCGCGATAATTTAATGATATAACGCGTTAAAAAACTAACATTATAATACAGTAGCTAACGATCGCGGTATGGATAGAAAACAGTCTCGCCGTAACATGCTGAAAAATATGGTAACGGGGACCGCTTCGCTTTCTTCAGCGGGATCTTTTCCTGCGTTTTATCCTACCGGTAAAAAATTAAATTCGGCTTTGAAAAAAAACATCAATCACTCTGTTTGCCGCTGGTGCTATGGATCCATTCCATTGGAGGAATTCTGCGCGGCGGTCAGCCAGATGGGGATCTCCGCCATAGACCTGGTCGGTCCCCGGGATTGGCCGCTGTTGAAAAAATACGGACTGGACTCATCGATGTGCAATGGCGCGGAGATCAGCCTGGAAGAAGGGTGGAACGATAAGCAATTTCATGCCCGCCTGATCGATAACTATAAGAAGATGATCCCGCTTGTTGCCGGTGCGGGTTATAAAAACCTCATCTGTTTCAGCGGAAACCGCAGGGGGGTAGATGATGAAACGGGATTAAAATATTGCGCAGAGGGCATCAGGCAGATCATGAGCCTGGCCGAAAAGCACAATGTCATGATCGTTATGGAACTGCTCAACAGCAAGATCGATCATAAAGATTATCAATGCGACAGATCGGCCTGGGGAATTGAGCTGGTAAAAATGGTGGGCTCGGAACATTTTAAGCTATTGTATGATATTTATCATATGCAGATCGACGAGGGAGATGTGATCAGGACCATTAAAGACAATCATTCCTACTTTGCTCACTACCACACCGGGGGCGTGCCGGGCAGGCATGAAATAGACGAAACCCAGGAACTGTATTATCCCGCCATCATGAAAGCTATCGTGGACACCGGTTACAAGGGATATGTGGCGCAGGAGTTTATCCCTTCTGAAAAAACAAGCTCGGGGCAGCTGGCGGCGCTGAAAAAAGCGATACAGATCTGTGATGTATAAGAGATAAGATAATACCGGGCGTTAACGGATACTCGCCAAATCGTTATTCATCATACCAAAACATTTCCAACGAAACTCAACTAAACATCTATTATGGCAGACAATGTTTACGACGCAATTGTAGTGGGCTCCGGGATAAGCGGGGGATGGGCGGCAAAGGAACTTACAGAGAAAGGACTGAAAGTGATCATGCTGGAGCGTGGAGAAAATATTGAGCATATCAAGGATTATGTAAATGCCACCAAGGGCCCCTGGGAATTTCCCCATCGCGGCGGAAGAACCCAGCAGATGATCAGGGATTACCCGGTGCTTAAACGGGATTACCCGCTTAATGAAATGAATCTCAGCTACTGGACCAATGAAAAAGATTGCCCCTATGTAGAAGTGAAAAGGTTCGACTGGTACCGGGGCTATCATGTGGGCGGCCGCTCGCTGATGTGGGGCAGGCAAAGCTATCGCCTCAGCGAGATGGACTTTGAAGCGAATGCCAAAGATGGCATTGCGGTCGACTGGCCCATACGGTATAAGGACGTCGCTCCCTGGTACGATCATGTGGAAAGATTTGCCGGCATCAGCGGCAATAAAGACGGATTGCCCCAGCTTCCTGACGGGCAATTCCTTCCGCCGATGGAAATGAACTGTGTGGAGAAGGATGTGGCGGCCAGGATAAAAACCCATTTTAAGGGACAGAGAACAATGACCATCGGCAGGGTGGCCAATATAACGGTGCCGCATAAAGGCAGAACGGCATGCCAGTACCGCAGCAAATGCTGGCTCGGCTGTCCCTTCGGCGCCTATTTCAGCACGCAGTCTTCCACCCTGCCTGCGGCCGTAGCCACGGGCAATCTTACCCTGCGCCCCTATTCTATCGTGTCGAAGGTGTTGTACGATAAGGATACTAAAAAAGCGACCGGCGTGGAAGTGATAGATGCGGAGACCAACAATGTTATTGAATACAAGGCCAAGGTGGTGTTTCTCTGCGCTTCCGCATTGAACTCTACCTGGGTATTACTGAATTCTGCTACGGATATCTGGCCCGGGGGGATGGGCAGCAGCAGCGGCGAGCTGGGTCATAACCTGATGGACCACCATTTCCGTTGCGGCGCTTCGGGAAGGGCCGAAGGATATGAAGACAAATACTATTTCGGACGCCGCCCCAATGGGATCTATATCCCGAGGTTCAGGAACCTGGGAGGAGAAAAAAGAGATTATATCCGCGGCTTTGGCTATCAGGGCGGCGCCAGCCGGCAGGGCTGGAAAAGGGAGGTTGCCGAGCTGAGCATTGGCGCGGGCCTTAAAGAAGCGCTTACGGAGCCGGGCGACTGGACAATAGGATTAGGCGCCTTCGGTGAAACGCTTCCCTATCACGAGAACAAGATCACGCTGGATAAAAACACAAAGGACAAATGGGGATTGCCGGTGTTGGCGATCGACTGCGAGATCAAGGAGAATGAAAAAAAGATGCGCATCGATATGATGCAGGACGGCAAGGAAATGCTGGAAGCGGCGGGGATAAAGGACGTGAAAAGCTTCGACAATGGATATACCATGGGCATGGGCATCCATGAAATGGGCACGGCGCGGATGGGCAGGGATCCAAAAACTTCCGTGCTGAATGAGCATAACCAGGTATGGGACGCAAAGAATGTGTTTGTTACCGATGGCGCCTGCATGACTTCCGCAGCTTGCCAGAACCCCTCGCTTACCTATATGGCTTTAACCGCAAGGGCGGCCGATTTTGCAGTAAGCGAACTGAAAAAAAGAAACCTGTAGATGTCTTATTAGTAAAAAACCTATATAAATAACAGGCGCTGCAGGCAATGATTGCGGCGCAAAAAATAAACAATATGAACAGACGTCAAGCATTATCCCGGGTCAGCTTAATATTGGGCGGCGCTATCGTAGGCGCCAACATCTTTCTCGAAGGAGGTTGTAAGCCGGCAGACAAAAAAGCGGCAAACGGGTTGGATTTCAGCGAGCAGGATATCGCCTACCTCGATGAAATAGCCGACACCATTCTTCCCGAAACCTCTACGCCGGGCGCCAAGGCTGCCAAGGTAGGGGCTTTTATGACCGTTATGGTGAAGGATTGTTATGAAGAGGCCGATCAGAAAATATTCCTGGACGGGATGCAGAAACTAAATGAGGCCGCCAGGAAAAAGTTTGACAAGGACTTTGTCGACGGCTCTCCCGAACAACGCCATGACCTGCTCGTGGAGATCGAGAATGAGCAGAAAGAATACAATAAAAATAAAAAGAGAGAAGATCCTACACATTATTTCAGGATGATGAAGGAACTGACTCTGCTGGGCTATTTCACTTCCGAGATCGGCGCTACGCAGGCATTGCGTTATGTTGAAACGCCGGGGCGTTACGATGGATGCATGCCTTATAAAAAAGGCGATAAGGCCTGGGCGATCTAGTATTCGGATCCGGGTTTTACGAGATCAGTCGACCAACAGGCTTTGGAAGGCCGTCGAGTCGCCGTTGAACACGTTAAAGTCGACCTTGCTGACGATGCCGTTTACGCGACCGGTTTCGCTGTGTTGCCAGAAATGCCAGTCGCGGTGAATACGGGGCCGCCCCTTCTGGAAATAATGCGCCACCCATAGGGGATATTGATCGAAAGACTCGCCGAGATACCGCTTGTAGAAATCAACATTGGTATAGATGATCGGCTTTACGCCATAATAGTTTTCCACGGTGTTTAGCCATTCCCTTGCTCTTTCCCTCAGCTTGGCCGTGGAAACGCCATAGGTTTGTTCGATGTCCAGGACTGGGGGAAGATCGCCGGCTTCAAGGTCCACGCTTTTGATGAAATTTTCAGCCTGCGTTTTACCGCTCTTGGTGGCCAGGAAAAAATGATAGGCGCCGCGCGTGATCCCCGCTTCTTTTGTTCTTTTCCAGTTGCGCCGGAAGAACCGGTCTTCGTTGATGTTCCCTTCTGTCGCTTTGATAAAGGCAAACCGGATGCGGATATCATTTACGTTCATTGCTTTCACGCTTTCCCAATCGATGGTATGCTGGTATTTGGCAACATCAATGCCGTGCATGGAGTATTGCCCCGGCATCTCAATGCCAAAGGCTGCGAACGTCATGGATCGCGCTTTCCTGATCAGCATCCATTCGCGGAACCATAAAACCAGCAGGACGATAATAACGAGAACAAGAGCGGCTACGATGATCTTCCAGGTTTTATCGCTTCTCTTTTTCTTTGCCATTGCGCTGCAAATATACCGGTAAGATCGCGGATACGCTTTTCTCAGGCAGGCCTTCTCAGTTTATCCAGGAGATCATTCATGATGCGGGCTTCCGCTTCGGAGAGGCTGGTCAGGGGGGAGTCAATTTCGTCTGCATAGGCGTCCAGCTTGTCCAGCAGCGCTAAACCTTTTTCGGAAATGGTAACGTCCACCAGCCGCCGGTCGCTTTTGCTGACGGCTTTTTCCGCCAGTCCTTTTTTCATCAGCCTGTCCACGATCCGGCTGGTATCGCTCATCTTGTCCAGCATGCGCTGGCGGATCTGTAAGGTAGACAGCGCATGACCGGCGCCGCGCAGTATCCGGAGAATATTGTATTGCTGAGGAGTGAGATCGGCTTTTTCGAAGAATTTCTTGTACTGTTCCATCATCCAGTTGTAGGTATAGATCAGGTTGGTGCTCATTCTATGATGCTCATTCCTGAATTTGGTTTGGTTGATGACTTTTTCAATACTCATACGAAGGAGAAGATTATTGGTGTTGTAAAATGTAAAGAAATCATTCACTCCATACTTTTGCGCCCTCGCTGCAATTAGCGCAGATATCAATATTCTTCCTGCCTTTTAGTATCTGTTTCCTGAATTGTTTGTAATTGTTGTTGCGCCAGATCTCCTTAAAAGGTTTTCCCTTAAGGCTTCCGAGCTTATGGGTAGCGTCCTTATCAAAACAGCAGGGCGCCACTATCCCGTCCCAGGTGATCACGGTCCCCTGCCATAGTCTCCAGCAATGGTTCGACAGCTTGTTCTTCAGTTGGTAAACGCCCTGCTTGTCTTTCCTGTACCGGCTGAACCTGTCTATNNCCTGTTTCCCTTGCGAGCCTGCGTACTTCTTCGAGCTGGTGTTCATTGGGTTTAACCACCAGGAATTGGAAAAATATAAAGGGGGTGCGGCTTTTTAATTTTTTCTTCCACTCCACTACGCGCCGCGCTCCTTCTATCACTTTTTTGAGGTTGCCGCCCACGCGGTATTGCTGGTAAACATCCTGCGTGGTCCCGTCGATAGAAATGATAAGCCTGTCCAACCCGCTTTCCACCGTCTTCCGCGCGTTATCATCGTTCAGGTAATGCGCATTAGTAGAAGTAGCGGTATAGATCCCCTTGGAAGAAGCATAGCTCGCCATCTTCAGAAAATCAGGATTCAGGTACGGTTCCCCCTGGAAATAAAAGATAAGATACAACAAGTCGCGATGCAACTGGTCAATCGTCTCCATAAAAAATTTATTTTCCAGCATGCCCGTAGGCCGGGTGAACGCGCGCAGGCCGCTGGGGCATTCGGGGCAGCGCAGGTTGCACGAGGTGGTAGGTTCAAAGGAGATGGAGATAGGCAGGCCCCACTGGATAGGCTTTTTGGTCCATTTGCTAAGGTAATAGCTGCTCAATACCTTTCCGGCATTCCAGGTTCTTCTCAGGGTGAGCTTTGAGAACAGGTTGATGGTATCATACAGATTAAAGCCTGCCATGCGAGCATTAAAATTACGTTTCCTCTGCTATCAGGCAAGGGTTTTTATCGTCAGCCGGTTTCGATATCGGGAAATACCGCAGGAGAGAAGCGGGATGGCGCTTCCCGGCCGGGTAAGAAAAATAAGCCGGCTCCTTATCTCCCGAACACCCTTTTTAAGATATCGGTGGTCCGGGCCAGCGGGTTGGCGCGGATATTCGATTCTTCCTTGGCGATCTGGTCAAACAGCGCATCTGTCGCCTTGTTCACCACGAAAGAGGTCAGGTCGGGGTCGATCTTTTTCACGGTAGGGATCCTGTTATAGAGATTCACCACATCGCCATAATAGCGGGTAGCTTCCACCTTATCCAGGGAGCTCTGCACCGAAGGCCGGAAAGCGTCCAGCAGCTGCGACCTGGTCTTGCTTCTGAAATAGGCCGTTGCCGCCGTATCGGATCCTTTTACGATGTTGAGGGCGTCGGTGATGGTCATCTGTTTGATCGCATTCACGAATATAGGTTGGGCGAACCCTACCGCATCTTCGGCGGCCCTGTTGATCTGCAGGATGGCTTTATCCACCTGCGCGCCCATGCCCAGGTCGCGGAGCGTCTGTTCTGCCTTACGGGCTTCTTCGGGGAGAAAGAGTTTATAGGCCTGGTTTCCAAAGAAACCATCCTGCTTGTTCAGGCCAAGTATGGCTTTGGTGATGCCCTGGGAAAGCGCCTGGCGAATGCCTTCGCCCGCTTCGGATTGGGTTACCGGCCCGCCGCCTACGCCGCCGGCAGTTTGCAGTCCCGATAAGGTATCGCAACTGGTAAATATAAACAATGCCAGGGCCGCGGTCCATAATGTGTTTTTCATCCGGGTATTTTTTGTCTTTACTTCGTGCATAAGTATTTTTATAGGTCTCAGTGAATGCTTCGCATTTATTTCGTGCATAAGTATCTTTATCGGTCTCAGTGAATGCTTCGCATTTTCAATGGTCGGTCGTGCGTCGCCAGAGGCTTCGCCGGCGGCACGCTGCGTTTCGCCAGAAGCTCCGGCAGCGGAACGATGGAACTCCGCGGATACATTAGCTGGGGTGGTGGTTTTTCTTGCGCTCCGTTTCATATTATGAAGTTGAATTTGGGCAAAAAGATATAACAAAATTCCTGTTGTACACAGTCCTTACAGAAATCATCTATTTTTGCTGCTCAATTTTTTGGACTATGCATTTATCTGAACAGGAGATCATCAGGAGGGAGAAATTAAAGGAGCTGCGCCAGATGGGTATCGACCCCTACCCGGCGGACCTATTCCCCGTGAATATATCTGCTGCCTATATCAAGGAAAACTACAAGGAAGAAGAGAACAAGGCCGATTTTGCCGAGGTATGCCTGGCCGGCCGTATCATGGGCGTCCGGGATATGGGTAAGGCTTCTTTTGCCGTATTGCAGGACAGCTCAGGCAAAATACAATTATACATAAAAAGGGACGATATCGCTCCCGGGGAAGACAAGAGCCTGTACGATAAGATATGGAAGCATCTCAGCGATATCGGCGATATCGTCGGCGTGAAAGGGTTTGTGTTCACCACCCGCACGGGAGAGATCTCCGTGCATGTCCAATCCTTTACCCTGCTGTCGAAATCCTTAAAGCCCCTGCCCATCGTTAAAGAAAAAGAAGGGGAGACTTTCGACGCGGTTACCGATCCCGAATTTAAGTACCGCCAGCGCTATGCCGACCTGATCATCAACCCGCAGGTAAAAGACACTTTTATCCGTCGGACAAAGATGATCAACGCCATACGCGAATTTCTGAACAACCACGGCGCGCTGGAAGTAGACACGCCGGTATTGCAGAATATCCCGGGCGGCGCTGCGGCGCGGCCTTTTATCACGCACCACAATGCGCTTGATATGCCCTTATACCTGAGGATCGCCAATGAGCTGTTCCTCAAAAGACTTATTGTCGGCGGGTTCGACTGGGTATATGAGTTCAGCCGGAATTTCCGCAACGAGGGNNGTCGACGGCAAGGAGATCAGTTTTAAGGCGCCTTATCCGCGCATAACCATGTACGATGCCATCAAACAATATACGGGTATTGATATTTCCGGTATGGATGAGGAGCAGCTGAGAGAGGTTTGCCGGCAGCTGTCCATTCATGTAGACAAGTCCATGGGCGTGGGCAAGCTGGTAGACGAGATCTTCAGCGCCCGCTGCGAAGAACATTTTATACAACCCACTTTTATTACCGACTACCCGGTGGAGATGAGCCCCCTCACCAAGAAACACCGCAGCAAACCCGGGTTGGTAGAGCGTTTTGAGCTGATCATCAACGGCAAGGAAATGGCCAATGCCTATTCGGAGCTGAATGATCCCATCGATCAGCGCGAACGGTTTGAGGAGCAGCTCCGGCTGATGGAGCGCGGCGACGATGAAGCTATGTTCATCGACTACGATTTCCTGCGCGCGCTGGAGTATGGCATGCCGCCCACTGCCGGTATCGGCTTCGGCATCGACCGTTTGTGTATGCTGATGACGGGACAGTCGTCCATACAGGATGTGCTGCTGTTCCCGCAGATGCGGAACGAGGAAAAGATATAGGGCCGGGGCGNNCCCCCATTTCCTTATTGGTATAGAACTTATACACTTCATGTTCCCTGGAGGGGTCGAAGGAGCCCGGCATTTTCAGGTAGGGACCGACGATCTGCGCTTCGAGGTTATTGGTGATCCTCGACAGTTGGAAAGGAGGAATATGATAGTTCCTGGACGCCTCATTCACATTGGCGCCCTGCATCAGGAGGGTCAGGCTATCGATACGCCCGGCCAGGTCTTCCTGGGTGATCACCGCCTGCGATTGATCGGTTCCGGTTCTCTGGTAGCTACCCACCAGGGTATCTTTTTTCAGGTTCAATATATAGAGACCGGGTTCTTTTACAGTGAAATCGGTAGTACCCGATTCGGAAACCACGCTGATATTGTCTCCACTCGGAACCAGGGTAGTTTCGGTATGGGTGCTGCCCGATTGCAGGGTGATGGTATTTCCATTCAGCTGCACTTTGCCGCTGGACATGATCAGCACTTTTTTGCCGCCGCCCGAGCAGGCAGATAACAGGGCCATACAACCGATAATAAGGAACGATCCGATATTTTTCATACTATAGCTATTTAAAAAAAATCCATTCCGGGAATGCCGGAATGGATAAAGATATTCATTTTCAGGAAATCCTGCGCTTCGGGGCGGGTTGCCTTAAGAAGAGGCATCGTCGGCTCTTGCTTCAAATAGCAGCGCCCGAGCGGAGCGGTTTTACCAAGAACGCCGGGACAGGCAGGAATCCTGAGATTCGTTGTGAAGAGGAAGCCTCCATATCAGGGCGAGGCCGCCTTCTTCTAAACGATATTTTGTTTATGATGCTTTTTCAAAGCGTTCGCTCACTTTTTTCCAGTTCACGAAATTCCAGAAAGCGGCGAGGTATTCCGGCCTGCGGTTCTGGTATTTCAGGTAATACGCGTGCTCCCAAACGTCTACGCCCAGCAGCGGAGTACCCTTCACTTCGGCCACATCCATCAGGGGGTTATCCTGGTTGGGGGTGGAGGAAACTTCCAGTTTGCCGTCCTTTACGATCAGCCAGGCCCATCCGGAGCCAAAGCGGGTAGCGCCGGCAGCGTTGAATTTCTCTTTAAACGCGTCGAATGATCCGAAGGTCGAGTTGATAGCGTCGGCCAGTTTCCCGGTAGGCGCGCCTCCTGCGTTAGGAGCCAGGCTTTCCCAGAAAAAGCTATGGTTCCAGTGTCCACCGCCGTTATTTCTTACAGCTGGGCTGATGGATCCTGCGCTCGCCACCAGTTCCTCCAGCGATTTGTTTTCATTGGGCGTTCCGGCAATTGCTTTATTGAGGTTGTCGATATAAGCCTGGTGGTGTTTGCCATGATGGATCTGCATGGTTGTCGTATCAATGTGGGGCTCCAGCGCATCGAATGCGTAAGGGAGCGCGGGTAGTGTAAATGCCATAGCTAATGTATTTTGAGCGTTAATTAATCGTTGAGACCCTTCGACACTGCCGATCGCCGTGAGGAACGATCATTCGCAACATATCGGACTGCAAATTTAGTCCTTGTAATATTAATATACCGACAAATTTTTGTTGGGGAAGATTTTATACAGAATGGGGAGGGGGATTGATTTTATTATGCGTCTTTGTCCTGAGAAAAGCTTCATCATCTCTTACGGTGAGGCAGCGGGGAATGGTCCTGGTATGAGGCGGCGTAAG
>DEHV01000075.1:0-9362 GCA_002352105.1 Chitinophagaceae bacterium UBA2791
CCTGCCGTCTTTTCCCACAGATAGGATACGATGGATCCATCCTCGTCCGAAGACGCGGAACCGTTCAGCGTAGCCGTATTGTCGGGCAGCGTCAGCGTAATATCGTCTCCAGCCCTTGCTACCGGCGCTTTATTTATCGGCGGCGCTCCGGGAGCAACGTTCACGACGACGGTGTCTTTATGAAAACCTGCCCTGTCGTCCACAACAGACAATTCGTATTGATAAGTTCCCGCTACAGTCAAACCGGTGACCGTGGTAGAAGAATTTGGCCCAAAGGCATCGGTAATCACGCCTGCGGAAGGCCCTGAAATTTTTTTCCATACATACCTTACCAGTCTTCCGTCGGGATCTGTCGATGCAGAAGCATTAAGCGTGGTCATGGCTTCCCCGGTAGTGATATTGATATTGGGGCCGGCATTTGCGGTAGGCAGTTTGTTGGACGGCAGCGATTTGTTTTGTCCCAGGAACCACTCATAAATATTCAATACGCCGTCATATTTATAATTGGTATCGGTATATACCCTGTCCCACACCATATGACCGCCTGTAGGCCAGATAGTCTTTAATGGTTTTACTTCGGGGTTGGCATCGTTTATCTTTTTATAAGCGGCTTCTGTACAGGAAGACAGCGCTACATTGTCGTCGGCTGCATGGAATAGCCATACAGGCAGTTTGGCATCGGCAACATGATTGCCGTGTACGAAAAAGCAGGGCGCGCAAATGGTGGCGGCAGCAGCGACGGTCTTGGGGTTTTCTGCGTTTGTTGAGATAAACTGAAAGGTTCCTCCGCCTCCCATGCTCAAACCGGTAACATATATCCTGTCCGGATCAACACGCAGGTTGTTTTTAGCATACTCGATAAGCTCTTTTACAAAAACAGGAGGCCACATGCCATATTTTAGCGGGCATTGCGGAGAGAGCACCAGGAAAGTCTCTGTTTTTCCATTCCAGGTAAAACGCATGTTATGTCCCCGCTTGATTATTTTTGGAATTGCGTAGTCGGCAACTTTCTCAAGCTCTGTTGTGCCGTTCCCTCTTTCGCCTATTCCGTGAAGAAAGATGATCAGGGGGTATTTGGTATTGACATCCTGATCATAATCGACAGGCTTGTATTCCAAAAAACCGAGAAGATCTCCGGTCGCGGAATTAAGGCTTTTGTGAATTTGTTGGGAATGGGCCGGAAGAAATCCGGCAATAACGCACGCGCATAGGCATAAACTCTTAAACCAATAGGTAAAGTTTTTCATAAGGGTCGGATTTACGGATAACGGGTTTACGAAACGGATAATTTTCGTAAACAATGGTACCCTCCAGAAACGATGAACCGGATCAATTACGTGTGCGGGAAATGCCTTTTTTTAGGGGTTAAGCGTATAAAAAATCTAAATCGAAATCTTTCCCGTATCAATGCCTAAGCGTTTATGCTTAATAACCTATTGGGAAGGTGTAAAATTACCAGGCTAAAATAGGTGAACTACGAGCCTGCGTTATGGGAATTCTCTTTATGGGAATTTTCCCGCTCCACAAAGGTTTTTGGAGTGTGCACGAATTCTTTTCTTGTTGTTTTTGCCTGCAGGGCAGCCCTGATAAAAAGGAAAATTATACGGGGAAGATGAAGGATGGCCAGGGCTGTTTGACGCGTATAAAAACTGGCGGGAATGGCAATAAAAAGGGAAAGTAAGTAAGCGCTGAACAGCAGCCCCCAGCAGGTCAGGGATATTCCCGTAAAATTATGCCGTAGCGCCAGGCCGATGAGCAATAGTAAAAAGATAAAGCCAAACAGGGCAAGAAAGATTATCCTGGGCGGCTGAATGGTAATAAAGAGCTTATGCCAATAGTCTTTTGTTTTACGCGCTACGCGTTCTTTCCCGGAAAAAAAAAGGCGCAGGTGCATCCATTGCGATTCCAGCCATCGGGTTCGCTGGTTCTGAAAGACCGTTCCGGCGGATACTTTTTCATCAAGCGCATACGCGTTATCCAGGTACTCTATGGCGATGCCGGCCTTCATCATTTCAAAATCGACTTCCCGGTCGCATGCAGGATTTCCCAGTATTCCGGGCTTGTTGTAGATCTCCTTAAGTTTACTGAAGTCGAATGCCATTCCCGATCCGATAAGGGACGCCGAAAATCCCAGCGCGCGCGCGCCTTTGCGGAATAGATGATTATTGATCTCTTCGCTGAGGGCGTCCAGCAGGGCGACGGCTGTATTCTTGTTTTTTGCGGTCCGATGGCATTGTACGGCGTGGCAACCGTTTTGAAAAGCGGCATTTATTTTTTCCATGCATCCCGCGGTCATGATATTATCGCCGTCCAGTATTAACGCGACATCGTATCTTTTTTCGTCGATCTGGTTGAGCAGATAATTGAGCGATCTGGCCTTTGATCCTGTTTCGAAGGACGCTTCAAAAACAAATGCGTTTAATTGTTTGAGCTGGTTTAGCGTATCTGCCCTAAGCTGGTGAGCGGCCACGTAAACATCAAAGGCCGGCCCGGGATAGTCGTGTTCGGCGGCTCTTTTCACCGTATTGACGATCACTTCGTCTTCCCGGTAGGAAGGGATCAGCACGGCAAATCTTTTTTTACCCGGATGGGTAGCGTATGATGGGCTTTTGACCAGGCGTCCTGCTATGGACAGCGTTAGCAGGTAGAGGATATTGATCGCCAGATAGGCGAATAGCAGGATAAAAAAAATATGGACAATATCTGATAACATGCCGGCATGCTTTTATATCCGGGAACTGCTGGAGTGTTGAAGATTCCACCATATCCCTTTTATAAAACATTTAAGGTGCGCGAATTTTTTCTTCAACAGGTAAAAGGTTATCGTTTTAGGCGCTATAAAAAAGATAAAGATAATGGAGAAGACGGCAAACTGGAAAATATTGGAGTTCCTTCTCATGTATAGTATCCGGTTGCGGGTGAGATAATAGACTTTAAGGGGGTTGGATTTTCCCACTGTCTGCGATTCTTTATGATAGACTTCGGCGTCGGCGGCATACCATATTTTGTAGCCGGCTTTAATGATCCGCGCCGACCAGTCCCACTCTTCATAATACAGGAAAAATTTTTCGGCGAACATTCCTGTCTTTTCGATCGTTTCCCTTTTCACCATCATTGCGCAGCCATGCGCGCCGGCGGTGGCCCTGGAAACATCGTATTGCCCTTTGTCTTCTTCGCCGGACCCGATGCTGGTCGTGCGGCCCGTATATACGTTCATGGGGTTAAAGCCCGCGTATTGAATAAATGCCGGATTGTAATAGTATTTTATTTTAGGACAGGCGACGCCGATGGAAGGATCCTCAAAAAAAGGCTTCAACAACCTGTCGAGCAGGTCGGGGGTCACAACGGTATCATTGTTGATGATAAGAATAAAATCGCCTTTAGCCTGTCGCATACCCCAATTGTTGCCGCCAGCAAACCCCAGGTTGATTTCACTCAGCAATACCCGGGTATGCGGATAGCCGCCGTTCCGGATCTTTTCGGAAGGATCTTCCAAAGAAGCCATGTCGCAGACAAGGATCTCGTAATTGGGATAACGCAGGCTTTTGGTAGAGTCAAGAAATGCGCAGGTGGTTTCAACCTGGTTGTAATTTAACGTAACGATAGATATTAGGGGGGTGGCGCCCTGCGGCATGAAACTCTTTTTACGCAATATAAGCGCAAATCAGTTACATAAGCAAATTCATTGATCAGCGGTAGCCGCGCCTTTTATATTTTATGCGGGCAGCGCGATACGCCGGAGTTTAAAAAAGCCGGAGCTTGTTCAGGCTCCGGCTTTTTTAACTTTTTATTTGATGTTGCGTTTGCTCAGGTTAAACCTGATCGGCTACCCGGCCAGGTCAGGCATTGGTTCTTTGAATGACCGCCGCAGGCGTGTTAAGCATTATCCAAAGATCAAACAGGAGGTTTGACTGGTCGGCATAGCGAATGTCGAGATCAAGCCTTTCTTCCGCGGACATCCTGAATTTGTTCTTTTTCTTGATCTGCCACAGACCGGTAATGCCTGCGGGGGCGATAAAACGTTTTGCCCATTCATCGGTGGTAAGGGAAACCGCTTCGTAAAGAGGCAGGGGACGGTTTCCCACCAGCGACATATCACCCTTAAATACATTCCATAACTGGGGGATCTCGTCAAGGCTGCATTTTCTCAGGAATGCGCCCAAACGCGTAACGCGCGGGTCGTTATCGAATTTGATAAAAACGGGGCCTTTTTCAGCCAGGGGACTATATATGTTGAGGTGCGACAGGTCCGATATATGCTTATTGGCTTCGGTATTCATTGTCCTGAACTTGTAAAAGTTAAAGATCTTATACCCTTTGCCCGCCCTTTTCGAAGTATAAAATACAGGCCCCTTGGATTCTATTTTCAGCGCCAGCACGATCAGCAGGAATATGGGGCAGAGAATGATCATGAGGATCAGCGACGTCGCTATGTCCAGTCCTCTTTTCAGAAGCTCGGCCGTGGAACGCTGCGTCTGGAATACCGTTTCCATCGCTTGTTCGTCCTGGATGCCGTTAATGCGCTGGTTTACCTTTTTCCAGAAATTGATTTTAGCCAGCAGACGCTCTTTGCTCAGGTCGCTCAGGCGAATGATATCATTGGCAAAGGGACTGGCCTTGATCTTTTCCAACTCATCGGCGGTAGCTGAAGAGCTTTCTATAAAGAAAGGTATATTGTTTAGTAAGGGATGGGCCGAAATGAATTGACGGAACTGGGCCAGATCCTGGTAATTACCCGCTGCTTCAATAATAATGACATCGGGAACCGTATTTGAATGGAGCGCCAATCTTTTCAGCATGGTCCGGGCTTGTTCGGCGTTCTCAGCCGCATAGCCGCTTTCAAAAGCCCTGATCAGCGAATCGATCAGGCCGGATTTTTTACCAACATAAAAGAATTCGGCTCTTTTAGGTTGAGCAGCCGGCTGAGCGGAGAGAACATCTTCCGGCCGGGCGCTGGGAATGCTATACCGCTGGTATCTTTTCTTCTGTAAGCTGTTATTTTGTAAAACTGGTTCCATAAAGTTCTGCGTATAGGGTGACAGTAAATTCAATGCAATGGTTGCATGTAGTTAATAAATTGATGTCTGCTGTTCGGATTTTGCCGGAACGCCGTTTACCAGTTTATTGACCGTTTCCTGGAGCATCAGGGGGTTAAAAGGCTTCATAAAATATTCTTTTACCCCGTATTCAGCGCATTTTGTTTTTGTCTGGTCCTTGTCCAGGGAAGATATGGCCACCATTGGGATATCCCTGTACAATATGCTGTCGGATAGTTCTGCTATCAATTCCCAGTTGTCCATGTCCGGCAATTCCGGGTCTGCGATGATCAGGTCGGGTCTTCCGTTTTTGGAAAGCCAGTACATTGCAGAGCCTCCATCGGGCGCAGTTACCATTTGAAAATCTTTTCCAAGCACAGTTTGAAGCAAGAACCGGATTGCTTTGCTGTCATCAATTGCGAGTATCCTTTTTTTCATCATCAATAATTAATCGTAATAGAAAAAATCGCAATTTTTCAACAGGAAGGAGTTCTGGAGTCTATAACAAGATATTGGAAGGATTGCAAGAATAGCGCCTTTAAAGGGGCTAGACAGGTTGGTTCCAGGATGGAGTCAGATTCTATCGGGTTAACGGTCTTTCAGGGTTGAATTGGTCTCGGACAAATTAAGTATCCCTGCTTAACCCGGGTTTCAGAGGACGTGGGTGAATGCGAGGGTAAAATTAGCAACAATATTGAAGAATGCAAATAATCGACCCCTTATCTTCGCCATTTGATTAAAAATACCACTTTAGGGGTATGGATTTGAGCGGTTTAGAGATTTTTTTCATCGTAATGTCTCCAGGCGCCCGGGTATGGCGGGCGCATTTACACCAAGTATGTAACCATTTTATGCGCTTTTTTTCCTTCCGGCTTTCTCCCATACCACGGGTTGCGCCTTTTTCAGGAATCGCGCGAACCCTGCAAAAACGCAGTAGTTCATCATAACAAAATAGAAAGGGACATAAAATCCCTTAAAGCGGTACTGGTGATGAGCGCAATACCATCCGGCGAGCGCTAAGGCATACAAGGCAAGCTGTGCGAAAAGCGCTAACGCGTAGATATCCCCATATCCATACAATGCAAAAGAAAGGGGAAGTAACAACAACAAGGCCAGGGGGCAGAGGGTCCAGCGCAATACCCGGTGCGAAATGAACTGAAAGGACAGGACGGGGTAGGCGAAAACATTAAATAGCTTTTTCAGCATGCCCATTGCCTGGAAGCCGCCCGCCGAGATCCTGGTCTTGCGTTCCATCTCCTCTTTCACAGACAGCGAAGCGGTTTCCCGGGAATACGCTTCTGGCTCGTAGGCTACGCGATATCCGTCAATACAGAGGTAGAGGGACTGGACAAAGTCTTCTATGATCGTGTGTTCGGGAAGCTTTTTATACAAATCCTTTCTTATGGAAAACAATTCGCCTGCCGCGCCAATGGCGGAATACAATTGCGCATCTAATTTTTTGAGCGCGGATTCATACCGCCAATACAGGCCTTCGCCCCGGGAGACCGAACCGGCGGCGGGGTCGGAGAGTATTTTTTTTTCGCCGGCCACCCCCCCGGTTTTTTTGCAGGCGTAATGGCGGGTCATATTGATAATGCTGTCCGCATTCAGAAAAGCATTGGCGTCGCTAAATATAAGGCAGGGGTAAAGGGCATGGTCAACCGCTCTGTTCATAGCGGCCAGCTTGCCCTTTCTTTCGGGTTGGTGCAGCAGGCGTATCCGTGGATACCGAGAAATGATCGCCGGTGTGGCGTCTGTAGAACCGTCTGTAATAAAGATGTATTCTATCTGACCGGCAGGATAGTTCAGCTCAAAACAGTTTTTTATTTTTTCTTCAATGATGTCTTCTTCATTATAAGCGGCGATAATAAGGCTTACGGGGAGGATGGGATTGTTCTCCCCGACCGGCCCGGCCGGCCGGCCGGGCCATAAATATTTGATTTTGACCAGGACCCATAATAGCAGGGGATAGCCTATATAGGTATACAAAACAATGAAAATACAGATCCGGAACAAAGCGTCAAAAGCCGATAACATAGCTGTTCTTTAAGGGGGTATCAAAGACGGCATATCCCGCCAGCGCATGTAAGTTAGTCGTATATAACCTTTTATCCATGCAATACGGAATTTTGTCTGTTAACAGATCAGGAAACGAATAATATTTCCTAAATTATTTTAGATTCTGGTATTTATTATTAATTTTGATCNNATCGTACTCCAATATTCCTCCAACTTATTGAGTCATGAATACCGCCAGTCCAATCTTGTTCGCTTCCTATGATGGCCGTTATCGTATTAACCTTAGAACTATATGAAGAAAATTCTACTTCTCTCCGCCGTCTTATTTTGTTTTCTTGGTTCTGTTGTTGCCCAGAACGTATTTGATCCAAACGATCCGATCGTTCGGTATTCTGCCAGCGCGCCGTACGGGTCTGCGCAGAAACCTGATACCAATATCGTGGGTTTGCAGAAATGGGTAGCCAACTCCACAAATGGCGTGTCGACGGGGTCCGGCAATTTTAAGGCTCTTTCCGAGACCTTTAAAGCTTATTTTTTCAGGTATACCAATACCCGGGTAACGTTCCGGGTCAAGTTTCCAAATAGTTATTCGAATCCGGATAGCGCAGGTAAGAAATACCCCATGGCGCTTTTTTTTCACGGAGGGGGGGAAGTGGCCTGCCCATCAAACGGGGGTATCTACAATAATGAAAAGCAATTGATCTTAGGGGGCAAGACCTTTGGTCAGCGGGTGGACAATAACGAGTTCGACGGTTTCTTAATTTATCCGCAATTAAGGTCAAAGGGCAGTAGCTGTACGGAGTTGTGGGCGGGAGGGCCTAATGCGACCGTGCTGACCATTCTGGGTTTTATCGATTCTATGGCTAAATATGTGCGGGCAGACAATGACCGGTTGTTTGTATTCGGCTTGTCGGCAGGTGGAAATGCTACCTGGAGAATAGCAGAATCATTTCCCCAGCGGGTGGCTAAGATCGCCCCGACTTCTTCTGCGGGACTATCGATGGACTTTTCGGATATCATACATATTCCTATCTGGCTGGCGACAGGCGACAAGGACAGAGCCCCTGACACCGCGCAGGCCAACTATTCAAGAAATCAAGTTCTTCAGTTGGGGGGAAATATCCGGCATACAAGGTATCCCAATTTGGGCCACTCTGCATGGGACGCGCATTGGGCGGAAGCTGATTTTGTGCCTTACATGAATGATGTGCACAAGGCCAACCCCCTGATTTTCTTTAACCGGTTTGAGTTTTGCCCTGATTCGGCTATTAACACACGCTTAGGTATAACCGCCGGATTTGCCGCTTATGAGTGGCAAAAAGACGGGGCGACCATTGCCCGCCGCGAGAACGGCGTTAATACCATTTTAAATGCAGGCCCTATCATCAACTTTGCTTCCGGGGGCAACGAGATTACCGTAAGATCCTTTGGGTCTTATCGTGTCCGGTTTAAAAGAACGGCCTCCGGCCCTTGGTCGGATTGGTCTATGAAGCCTGCGGAGATCAAGCCGAAAAGCGTGACGGTACCGCCTGCGGCCCAGGTGGTGGGCGTTAGAAGTATTGTGCTGCCCTCGCTGGATGGCGAAACAAAAGCGCCAATCCAGATGCCTCCGGGTTATCAGAATTACCAATGGTATCGCGTGTCTGATAATACGCTGGTAAATACAACGCAGACATATCAGGCGCCTCCGGGCGCATATAAGGCGAAGTATGCTGAGCCCTATGGTTGTGGATCAGAGTTTTCACCGGTGTTTACTGTGGTCAATGCCGCCGGTTCTCCGAAACCCGATCCTGCCAAGAACCTTGCCGCTTCTTCCCTTTCGCCAACGGCTATTCGCCTGGATTGGAACGATAACCCGAATGCAGCCGTTAATGAAACGGGTTTTGAAATATACCGGGCTACCCAGGCGGGAGGACCTTACACATTCCTGACGATTACGGAACCCAATGTGGTGTCCTACCTGGATCAGGATCTCACGCCCAATACCGAATATTTTTATGTGGTTCGCGCCGTCAGCGCTGACGGCGCAGCGGCGGCCAGCAACGAAAGCTCTGCCGTCACGGTAGTGGATAATACGCCTCCCACAACTCCGGTAAACCTGCAATATGCGGGAAGCTCGCAGACCACGGTGGATCTGAAATGGCAGGCTTCCACCGATGATATTGGCATAAGCCGGTACGATATTTTTGTGAATGGCGTGAAAATGTTCAGTACGCCTAACCTGTTCTTTACGGTATCCGGACTGGATAGTTTAACCAGCTATTCGATTACCGTTAAGGCCGTGGATAAAGCCAATAATTATTCTCC
>DEHV01000075.1:9396-89423 GCA_002352105.1 Chitinophagaceae bacterium UBA2791
GCCGATGGAAATTATACTTTTGAGACCATTTCTGATGATGGAAGCAAATTATATATAGACGTTCCCTATTCTTTTAACGCTACCCCACTAATAAATAATGACGGCGCCCACGGAGCGCAGAGCCGGCAAGGCACAATATTTCTCACCAAGGGTTACCATGGTTTTGTTGCCAGTTTTGCAGAGATCGGCGGAGATGCCCTGATGGAAGTGTACTGGTCGAGCAATACCGGCATCGCCCGGCAGCTGATACCAAAGAGTTTTTATGCCCTGGACGAGTTTCAGGAAGCTTCTCTTGCCGCGCCTACCGCGGTGTCCGCAACGGCTGTAGCCTATAATAAGATCAATCTGACATGGGCCGATAATAGCAATAATGAAACCGGCTTTGAGATACTTCGTTCTACGACAATGAACGGCGTGTTTACAGCTATCGGTACAACGCCTGCGAATACTACTTCGTTCAGCGATTCAGGGTTGACTGCGAATACGCGTTATTATTATAAGGTGCGCGCGGTGAGCTCCGAGGGACAATCTGAATATGCTTATAATTATACCGAAGTAAACTGGAAGTTGAACAATAATTATACCGATGCCAACGGAGATGCCGGCCGTACATTGAACAGTAATTCGGGAGCTTCATTCAGTACTACCAGGCAGGAAGGATCGCATGCTGTTGCTTTGACTACAAGCGGCTATCTAAGTCATACCGTTTCTGGTAACAACAGCACTTTCCTGACATCCGGAGGATATGATCAGCGTACGGTGGCTCTATGGATCAGGCCCGGTGGCACCAACAACAGGAGGATGGTCTTTGAGTTTGGCGATAATAACAATGGATTGGGATTGCGGTTTAACGACAACGCGCTTATCGCAGGTATTGCCGGCGGCGGAACAAGGGTTACGGCCAGCTATGCCAATGTGGCTTCTGCTTCGGGCACTCCCTGGATAAGCGGAGGGTGGAACCATGTAGCTGTTGTGTACGATAAGACCTCTTTGAGGCTTTACCTTAACGGGGTAAATGTGGCGTCGAACAATTCTCTTACTTTCGCCAGCGTGGGCTCTTCCACAAATGCTTCACGTTTTGCCTATCCTTCGGCCACAGCCGCCGCCAACCATGTATTTAATCAAGCAGGTACCTGGACCTATCTCGGGGGATCAATGGATGATATTTATGTCATCAGGGGCGCCTTAAGGGATTCGGAGATTGCCGCGCTGAGAAACCTTAGTTTTAATACGCAGTCTACCGCTGTTACATTGGCGGCTCCGGCCGCTCCGACCGCCCCCACCGGTCTTGCAGCGACAGCGCTATCTACCAACGCGATAAAGCTTACCTGGAACGATAATTCTGAAAATGAGACCGGTTTCGAGATCTGGCGCTCTTCCGGCGATAAGTCCAATGAGAGAATGATCGCCGTGGTTGAAGGAGGAAGCGGCGCGCAGAAAACATTCACAGATACCTCGCTGTTTGCGAATGTTACTTACTACTTTAAGGTTAAGGCCAGGGGAGAAGTGCTTAATTCGGCATTTACCCCCGAAGTGGACGCCAAAACATTAAATGGTAAACCGCATATTAAAGACGTGCTCGACTTTTCCATGCTTTATGGCACATCCTATAGCCTGCCGCTTAGCGCTATCGACGAGGATGGAGACGCGCTGACCTTTACTACCAGCGGTCTGCCTGCTTTCGGGACCCTGCAGAACATCTCTAACGGCAATGGGGCTATTGTGTTCAATCCGAGTTCCAGGAACCGGGGCTCGTTCCGCATCACCGTATATGTTTCAGATCCCAATGGCGGAAAAGATACCACATCCTTTGTGCTTGCCGTGAATACCAATGATGTTCCGGTAATGCCTGCCATTGCGGATGTGGTTATTGATGAGGGGACTTCGATCAATGTGCCGGTCTCTGCAACAGATAAGAACGGCGTTTCCAAAATGATCTGGAGAGTGGAGGGATTGCCTTCATTTGCCAATTTTGTGAATAATAATAATGGAACGGGAACGATAGCCATCAATGCAAACTATGCGTCTTCGGGAGAGTATGAGATAACGGCGTTTGTAGACGACGGCTATGGCGCGTGGACAAGCCAGTCGTTCAAGCTCACGGTAAATGATATCAGGCCCGATGCAGCCATACAGATCAATTTCAGGCATATTACGGGCGGCGTTCCTTTATGGAACGACGTGGATATAAGCAGTCTTTCCCGCGATACAGCCTATACTATCACAGATGTTGACGGAAATCCTTTTCCCTTCAGGTTCCGCATAACCAAGGGCGGGGTAGCCAGTACCCAGGGGGGACGGATAACAGGCAACGATTCCGGTGTTTATCCGGATAATGTTTTAAGAGATGCGATGGCCTGGGCCTTTAATAGCACTAGCTCTGATACAGCGATATTAAGAGTATCGGGACTGGATCCTGCGAAGCGGTACGATTTTACCCTCTTTTCCGGATATACTACGGGCGCCGCCACCACTTATATACAGTATGTAATAGGAAATGATACTGCGAGCCTCTACTACCACAATAATACCCAGAATACCGCTATGATTCAGAATGCTCAGCCTAATGCTGACGGGCAGGTATTTATTACATTGATCGGGGATCCGGTAGTAGGCCTGGGCGGGGTACTGAATGCGATGATCATCAGGCCCCTGTTTAGTGATGGTACTGCTCCTGCCAAACCACTGCAATTCCAAGGAGAGTTTACTCTCGGCGAAGGAGTGAAGCTGGGTTGGGAAGACAGGGCATACAATGAAGATGGTTACCGCGTGTACCGTTCTACGAATAAATATGGAACCTATACCTTGCTGAATCCGCAGGTTGAGCGGGATAGCGTGAGTTTCCTGGATCCGAATACGCTGCCGGAAACAACCTACTACTATTATGTAGCGGGCATAAATGCGATAGGGACCGGCGCTTCCAGCGATACCATTGCAATAACCACCGGCAATAACCTGCCCGTGATCACTGCCGCAGAACGGTTCCTGGTTAAAACAGGCGCTACTGCAAACCTTGATTTTACGGCTGCGGACGATCCGGGAGATATCGTGACCGTGACGTTGCTTAACAAGCCCGGTTTTGTTGAGCTTCAGCATCTTGGAGGGATCAATTACAGGATCACGGCTTCCCCGCTCAATGACCACCTGGGATGGTTTACCCTGACGCTTAGGGCGGCAGATAATAAGGGGGCTGTTTCCACGAAGGATGTTATTCTTTCGGTAGCGGATAAGAATACCCGCTCGGTCTATGTAAACTTTGGCCGGGAAGATAAGCCGGCTCCGTTCCCCTGGAACAACTGGCTGGGCGCGAGAGGATCCAACAATACCCTTTCCAACCTGAAGGACGAACAAAACAATACCACGCCTTTTAGCATCACCACAGTAGAGTCATGGACCGGCGTAACGACTATGGGACATATGACGGGTAATAACTCGGGCATATTCCCGGATGCTGTATTGGAAAGCGGGTTGCACAATATAGGAGGGCCGCGTACCATCCGGATCTCCGGCCTGAACAACAACATGAGGTATAATATCGTATTCGTGGGCAGTATGAACGAGGGCGCATTGGCAACAGCCCGATACAGGCAGGTCAGCGGAACGGCTGATGATACGCTTAACGCCCGGTACAATACCAACCAATCGGCTAATCTCAATGGCCTGGCGCCGGTAGGCGGACAGATATCTGCCGAGATATCAAGGATACTGGGTTCGCTGAATGCCTACCTTAATGCTGTTGTTATCGAGGAATATGATCCGAACCTGTTAACTGCGCCGCTGAACCCGATCAATCTGTATGCAGAGCCGGTGGATCGGACGACAATTGATCTTAGCTGGTCGGATAGAACGGCGAATGAGGCTGCGGTAAATGGTTATATGCTGGACAGGGCTACAGATTCATTGTTCACCGTGAATGTGGTTAACATGGGATTGCCGGCCAATACGACTACTTACAGGGATGCCGGACTTTCTGCCAACCAGAAATACTGGTACAGGGTCAGGGCAAGATCTGCAGCAGGAGCATATTCGGATTACAGCAACCGCGCGAAAGCCATAACTCCGGCCTCTATTGTATATGTGAATTTTAACTTTACGATCGACAACGGGCCGTTCCCCTGGAATAATATCTATGCTTCTCCCACTTCGCCGGACGTATTTACCGGCTTTAAGAATCAGTCCGGCGCAGGGACAGGACTGACCCTTTCGCTGACAAAGATCTTTAACGGAGAGTTTACCGCGGGCGTCAATACGGGTAACAATTCCGGGATCGTGCCGGATAACGTGATGATGTCGGATTTCTGGTTAGACAATACCCAGGAATCGCAGTTTGTATTGTCGGGGTTAAATCATTCCAGGCGTTATCGCATCGGCTTCTTCGGCAGCGCCGGCGATGTGGGATGGTCTGCCGGCGATTTTACCGCCACATACACAGTTAACGGCAAAACCGTTTACCTGAACTCCTGGTTAAACAGGTCGAAGATTGTATACATAGATGATATCGTACCGGATGTGAACGGCGAGGTAAGGCTCGATTTCTCCACCACGGAGGATGCGTTGTTCGGATTTAACGGGGCGGTTATCATTCAGGATTATACCGATGTTTCCGAAGGCGGGGAGGTGATCAATAATATGGTGAATAACCCCAACTCGGCGAATATCCTTATGGAGAACGATGATGCGGCCGATCTCGCAATGGCCGCCGCACAGGAAGGAAGTTCGAGCGCCAGGATGTATCCGAACCCCGTCGTCAGTTTCCTTAACGTGGATTTCAACAATGCTTCGGCCAGCGACAACGTCAGCCTGATGGTATATGATATTTCCGGAAAACTGCTGTACATGCGCAATTATGGTAAATTGTCGGCCGGGCCTCATACGCTTGGTCTAAGCGCAAAGGAAAGCGGGATGACAACCGGAATATATTTTGTTTCCCTGAATGTAAATGGTAAAGCAATAAAAACAACTAAAGTCGTAAAAACCAAAGAATAAGCTTCGGGCCTTATAAAGAACTTCGCAGACCGGGAATCTAACGATCCCTTCTGCGAAGTTTTTTATGGAGCCCCGGGATTGGCCGGTATCGCCCGGGTTTTTTTTCATTTGGCATGCGAAATACTATTATAATTCGTTGTGTGGTATTATCTTACACTCTTAGTTTCCGGCCCGAAAAGAAAAATATATGAAAGATTTGTTTTATAAGCCCTCCATACTCAGCAACAGCAGGTATGCATGGATCGATTATGCCAAGGGGATATGTATCATTCTCGTTACCTTCAGGCATGTTCAGGAAGGGCTGCATGAAGCAGGAACCGAATACGCTTACCCGGCGTTAAAGTTTGCCGATGTGTTCTTTTTCAGTTTCAGGATGCCGCTGTTTTTTATCGTTTCGGGCATATTTCTCGGCGGCACCCTGCGCAAGAAAAGCGTTAATGAGTATATTTCCGGCCGGTTCAAAACCCTGGTATGGCCATTGTTGTTATGGGGTTGTATCCAGGTCACCCTGCAACTGATATTCAAAAATTATGTGAATGTCGACAGGGTTCCGTTCGATTATGTCAACCTGCTGATCAAGCCGAGAGCGATAGAACAGTTCTGGTATCTTCACACCCTTTTTCTCACCGGTTCCTTATATGCGATCCTGAAAGTGTGGGGAAAGTTCAGCATATTCCACCAGGTGTTGTTGGGCATACTGCTTTACTCCATTACCGGTTATTGCCGGTACAACAATATGTTTGAGCACCTGTTCATCCTGGACGTGTTTTTTTATTATATCTTTTTTGCAGTAGGCGATTATTTCGGATCTATCGTTCTGGATCCTAAAAACTTTAAAGTGTTCAGCGCGAGAAAGACCTTTCTTATTTTCACCCCGCTGTTTTTCTTCCTGGAGCTCTATTTCACCAATATCAATCTTGCGCACGGCATCGGCTCGGGATACAGGCAGCCCGACTACTATGTGCAAAACCAAATGCCCGCGTTGTTCCTGCTCGTGGGCCTGGTAGGCGGCGCCTANNATAGGCTATTACTCCCTCCATATTTATGTGATCCATCTTATCGTAACGGCGGGCACCAGGATATTCTTCAGGCATGTCCTTCATTACGATAACTTTTTTGTGCTATTATTCACCAGCACGGTATTAGGAATAGCCGTTCCGATCGTAGTGGCGAATGTGACGGAGAAAATGGGTATGTGGTGGCTGTTTACGCTTAAGAGCCCTCATCCAAATAAACAGGGGAAAAAAGCGTTATGGAATGTAGGACCGGGGAAAATTGCGCCGGAGGAACCTATCCAGCCTATTAATCCCCAGGTGATTGAAAAAAATTAACGCAGATCACTACATAAGCAGCAAAAACCGATGCAGCAGACAATTCCTCAGGCAAAATCTAAAATCTTTTTTCCAAACCTTGACGGATTACGTTTTTTTTCCTTTTTAGTCGTTTTTTTTTATCATGGGCACCTGTCGGTATTCAGCTACCTGAAAGATGCATCGCCCCGGGTCTATGGAGTAATAGAGTTTTTGTTTCAGCATGGTAATCTCGGCGTGAATTTTTTTTTCGTGCTCAGCGGCTTCCTGATCACTTACCTGCTGATCAAAGAAAAGGAACTCACCGGCACTATCCATGTTCCTAAATTCTATGTAAGAAGGATACTGAGGATATGGCCCCTGTATTATCTCTGCGTATTTATCGGTTTTGTCGCCTTTGCCGTCATGAAAAAGATGAGCGGAATGCCGGTGGAGGAAAATGCCAACCCTCTCTACTACCTGTTTTTTGCAGCTAATTTTGATATTATGCATACCTGGCCCGAAAAGCCCGATGCCTTGATCTTGTCTGTTTTGTGGTCGGTGGCGGTAGAGGAACAATTTTATCTGACCTGGCCCATCATCCTGAAATTTATTCCGCTGAAAGGATATAAATATGTATTCCCGTCTATCATGGCGCTCTCGCTTATTTTCAGGTCCTTCCATACCGGCGATAACGATACCGAATTCGGGATCCGCTATTTTCATACCTTATCGGTAATAGGCGATATGGCGTTGGGCGGTCTGATGGCTTATTATGTCTCTTATGAAAACAAATTCAAGTCGTTCGTTACCAACCTGGGCAGGCCGGCCATTGTTTTGCTGTACGTTCTTACCCTGGTAGTAACTTTGTTCAAAGACGCCATATTTTCGACCGGGACGCTGATCATTTTTGAGAGGATAGTGATCGCCTTTCTTTTCGGGATGATCATCATGGAACAGAATTACGCAAAAAACTCATTGTTTAAGATGGGTAACTTTAAGCTGGTCAGCAAACTGGGCATATATACCTACGGCTTGTATTGTCTTCATTTCCTGGGACTGTATTTCTCCATTAAAATAATGAATAAGCTACAGCTCGACGGATCGCTGCCCTGGGTTTCTTTTGGTATCATTACCTTAGCCTTGCTGTTATCGATCGTTATCAGCCTGGCGTCTTACTATTTCTTTGAAAAACGATTCCTTCAATGGAAAGACAAGTTTGCCTTTATTGTAAAAAAATAACCGTTACTGCGCTATGAAGGCGGTGAGGAGCATACCTGCCTGGCTAATCGTGGGAGTCGTGTTCCTGGCTTTTTTTCTGATGACGCTGGCTGCTAATTTTTCGGCTTCGCACGACTCCATCCACTATCTCAATGGCATCGTCTCTGATTCTGATCTCTTCCATCAGCATCATCTGCTGTATCATGTTTCGGCCAGCTATTGGCTGAAGCTCTGGCAGCCTTTTTTTTCAGCGGTCCCGGATTATTATATTATTGAATCTTTTACCGCCTTATGGGGAAGCGCATGCCTGGCGCTTACCTATTGTTTTTTCAGGAACCGGTTCGGATTATCATCCTTCAGATCGGTCATCGGCGTCTCGATCATCGGTTTTTCCTATGGGTTCTGGTTTTACAGCGTTAACATCGAAACCTATACGCCGCCAATCTTTTTTACGCTAACGGCGTTGTATATCCTTTCCGGCGACCGGTTTTCCCCGAAGGATGTCTGGAAGCTTGCCCTGGCGCATTGTATGGCCATATTGTTTCACCAGGCAAGCATCCTGCTTGCTCCAACGATCCTTTTTATCCTGTTCAGGAACCGGAAGCAAATTTCATTTCCTAAGGCCCTGGCGCAATACCTGCTGACCGGTATATTGCTGGTAGGGGGGCTGTATTTTTTTATCGGGTGGGTGATCGTCGGGCAAGATTCCCTGGCCGATTGGACGCGATGGGTACAGGGATATACCGTAGGGCATGGATTCTGGCAGCCGCTTTCCCTTAAAACGCCCCTGTATGCGCTGACAGGATTTTCCCGCGCGTTCATAGGCGGGCACTTCCTTTTTCAGATCCCCTTTCTAAAGGATATTTTTGATCGGTCCTTTGCATCGCACGGACTGAATGATGAGCTTTTCCTTACTGCGAATATGGAAGGTTCAACAGCAATGATCCTTGCCTTCCTTGCGGTCGTCCTGGCATTCCTGCTCTTATTGATGATCATCCGGTTTATCCGGAAATACAAGGCGATCAGCGATAAACATGCGCGTATCGTGCAGCCCCTGCTGCTTTGCATAGCGACGTATTCCCTTTTCTTTTGTTTCTGGATGCCCGAGATCCTGGAATTCTGGATACTGCAGATGGGGCTGACCTGGCTGCTGCTTATCGGCACGACCCCGTTGACTGGTTTTCCACTGCGCATTCCCGTTACCAGGGGATTGATCCTGGCGGGCCTGATCGTTTTTTCCGTCAACTTCTTTGGAAGCATTCGCTGGCTTCAGCATATTGAAAACGACTGGTATTACGCGCAGGCGCAAAAAATAGGCGGCGCGGCGGAGCGGGGCGATATGATCCTTACCGAAGACGGCTGGATCATAAAAGATTTTTTGAGGTATTTCACGCCTGCCCTGGTATTGTCTCCCGACGACCCTGGCTACAGCGCCGGAGAGGCCGATCGGGCGATAGCGGCCGCCCTGGCATCAAACCGGAAAGTGTTCGTCTATCGCCGCCCTAACCCCAATGACCGCTTTATCGGCGGGTATATTGACGGGTTGCTTATGCGGGAGGCGGGCAGGAAAAAGACCGTTAGTGAGAAGGAGCCTGAGGTATATGTGCTGCAATGACCAGGCTGGAGGCAAAGATGTATCCGCCGCCATGACCGGCGGGAGGCAAACGGATCGTTAAATTTCTGCCGTACGCAGCTTTCAAACAGGGGCGAACAACTTATTTTATATCTTTAAAAGCAAATAAATATCCCTGATGAAATTAAGCGTGGCGGCATCTCTGCTTTTTTTAGCGATCATCTTCAGCGCATCCGCACAGGCGCAGGAGGAAGAGCAGGTCAAAGGCTTTGACCGGAACAAACTGTTCTTTGGCGGAAATTTCGGCCTTAGCTTCGGCAACAATACCCTGGTGAATATTTCGCCGCAGGTAGGTTATCGTTTTAACCGGCATTTTGCTGCCGGGGCAGGGATCAACGCGTTGTATTCTTCTTTCCGCACGCGTTATACTGATGGGAGCACGTATTCGAGGCAGAGCTATGGAATGACCGGGCTGAATGTTTTCGGAAGGGCCTATCTTATTGAACAGTTTTTCCTCCAGGCCCAACCCGAAGCCAACTATATCTGGGGAAAGTATAAGCAATACGATGTTTCCCCTCCTTACGAATTGAAAAGTAAAGGCGAGGTGTTGCCCTCGCTGTTGCTTGGGGCGGGGGGCGCTATCCCGGCCGGCACGGGTTCTTTTATCATCATGGCGCAGTATGATGTGTTGCAGAACAGCCGCACGCCGTATGGAGACAAGATATTCTTTAGCTTCGGCTATAATATAGGGCGTTAGGCGCCATCATTCGATCTTATTAAATACTTCCACGGGGTTATCGCAGAGAATGACCCGTTGCTGAAGGGGCTCATAGAGAAAGCCCTCCTGTTCAAGCGTTTTCAGGTGATTGAAGAGGTGATTGTAAAATCCTCCGGAGTTGAGGATATAGATGTTTTTGTCGTGGATCTTCAGTTGATTCCAGGTAAGCATTTCAAAAAGCTCGTCCAGAGTGCCGAAGCCGCCGGGCAATATGATGGCGGCATCGCTCATGTCAAACATCATCTTTTTCCTGCTATGCATGTCCGGCACAATTGCCAGTTCGGTTAATCCTTCGTGCTGGCCTTCCCATTCGATCAGCGTTTTGGGGATCACCCCCATTATCTTGCCGTTGTGAGCGATCACAGCTTCTGCCAGCGCGCCCATCAGTCCCCTTTTTCCGCCGCCATATACCAGCTTGAGATTAAGCGTTGCGATCAGTCTGCCAAGGTCTGCCGCATGTTTGGCATATATTTCATTCTTTCCTTCTTTGGATCCGCAAAAAACGGCTACCGCCTGGATTTTCATGGTGTTCGATTTGACGCAGGATTATTTCATTAAGATATTGTTCGTTTATCTGTCAACGCAGCGGGCGTCCTGGCGCGATGCATAAACCTCCAAGATAATGTTATCTGCTGAAATTTTCCAGCGTATGGATGGAAGTTTTATGCCGGCGGCTTAAATTTTGCCGGCGCGCCTCCGGTAATTCCCGGGCTTAACGGGCCAGCGGCGTTTGCAGATAGCCTAACGCGGGAAGAGATCATTTATTTGCCGGCAATTTTATTATCTTGAGCGAAGAATATTTTCAACCGCCCGACGTTACGGACTTTACCTAATCAATCATCATGTATGTCTTCCACCCTGCTGTTTTCCTTTGTGATCGGTTATTTCCTGGTTTTGCTGGTCGTAGCTTATTATACCTCGCGAAATTCCAATAACGATTCTTTTTTTATAGGGAACCGGAACTCCAACTGGATGCTGGTAGCTTTCGGTATGATCGGGACCTCCCTATCGGGCGTCACCTTTGTTTCGGTTCCGGGAACCGTGGGCTCGGCTGGCTTCAACTATTTCCAGGTGGTGATCGGCAATCTCGCAGGCTACATGATCATTGCCTTTGTATTGCTTCCCTTATATTATCGTCAGCGCCTTACCTCTATCTACAATTATCTTCAACACCGTTTTGGGACGGTCTCTTATAAAACGGGCGCATTTTTTTTTATAGTCTCCCGCACATTGGGCGCTACGGCAAGGCTGTACCTGGTCATTAACGTGCTGCAGATATTTATTCTCAAAGACCTCGGCGTCAGCTTTGGCGTTACCACGTTCGCGATCCTGCTGATGATCCTGCTGTATACCTTTGAGGGCGGGGTCAAAACCATTGTGTTTACAGATACGCTTCAGACGACTTTTATGCTCCTGGGATTGGTCGCCTGCATCATATATATCTTCAATCATGTGCATTATACCGACGGCGTGTTTGCAGAGCTTAACGCCCGCGGGCTTTCCCGGATATTCAACATGGAGGCGGAGAGTTCTTCCTATTTTCTGAAAAATATCCTGGGCGGCATGTTCATCACCGTGGCGATGACCGGGCTCGACCAGGAGATGATGCAAAAGAATATCAGCGTTAGAAAGCTGGGCGACTCGCAGAAGAATATGGTTACATTCAGCATTACCATGCTGCTGGTGAATTTTTTGTTTCTTTTTCTTGGCGGCATGCTGATCCTTTTTGCTGAAAGCAATGGGGTCAACGCCGCGCCCGACGATCTTTTCCCGACAATAGCCCTGTACCATATGCCTACGGCCTTGTCTATCGTATTTATCATTGGCCTTATCTCCGCTCTTTTCCCGAGCGCCGACGGGGCGTTGACCGCTCTCACCTCATCCTATTGTATAGATATCCTGGGGCTAAAGCGCAGGGAGGATATCGACGAAGCCAGGAAAAAAAGGATCAGGCTCACCGTTCATTTCATTTTTGCCATCATCTTTTTTCTCGCGGTCATGGCATTTAAATGGATAGACAATAAATCCATTATTGATGTGATCTTAAAAGTGGCCGGGTTTACCTACGGCCCGCTGCTGGGGCTATTTGCATTCGGCATTCTCACCAAAAGGACGATCAACGACAGGCTTTCCCTTTATGTATGCCTGCTTGCGCCGCTTATTATTTTCGGGATAGAGTTCGTAAATAATATAGGGTGGTATCAGCAACAATTCAGGCTCGACAGGGCCGTAGCGGAGAAGATCGGGGATCTTTCCAATGCTGTTTTCGGATCCTTTAAGATCGGTTATGAGTTGATCATCTATAATGGCGCGCTTACTTTCCTCGGGTTATTGTTGATCTCTAAGAAAGCAGCTCCAAAGGCAGGTTAAAGGTCCATCCGGATATAGCAGGCAATGATGACCGGACAACTGGCCGGGGAACCGGGCAGCGTAAAATAGTACGATGTTTGTTTTGTAAATTAATGAGAGTCAATACGATATAAAATATGCCTGGTTTGGCTCAGCGCCTGCCGGTGATCCTGTTTCCCCGAGACCATCCGCAATGCCGGGTATTTATCCGCTTATCAGAGGCGCAGGCGCCGCCGCTCCCGCCTGGGGATGGCAAGGCCAAACGACCGGGTTTACTATCTTTGGGGGATGGAACCGATCGACCCTATAGTTCAGGCGTATGCGGAGAGATTTTCCTCGAAAGAGGACGATCTGCTGAGAGAAGCGGCCTTGCAAACCATAAGCAGCCATCCCCGCGCGCATATGCTAAGCGGTCATCTCCAGGGAAAATTTTTAGAAATATTTAGCGCTGTTTGTCAGCCGGAATACGTCTTGGAAATAGGCACATTCACCGGATACAGCGCATTGTGCCTGGTAAAAGGGGTAAAAGAAGGCGGTAAGTTGCACACGATTGAGCTGAGAGAGGAGGATGCGGCGACGGCCAGGAGCAATTTTGAACGGTCAAATTACCGGGAGAAGATAATTTTACATGTGGGTAATGCGTTACAGGTTATCCCCACGCTGAAAGAGCAATGGGATCTTGTGTTTATTGACGCAGACAAGACGGGCTACCTGGATTATTATGAATTGGTCCTGCCCCGTCTGAGGAGCGGCGGCGTTATTCTTGCCGATAATGTGTTGTTTCATGGCCAGGTCCTGGAAGAGCCTGTTACCGGCAAGAACGCAAAGGCCATTAAAGCATTTAATGAACATGTGGTCAATGACCGGCGGGTGGAGAACGTATTGCTTACCATTCGCGACGGGTTAATGTTGATCCGGAAAAAATAGGAATAACTAAAGAATGGTCTTGGGCCGTTAAAAATTGATGTTGATGAGAATTTTCGTTATTGTATTCGCTTTATTGCAAATTACGACGGTTGAAGCGCAACCTCCGGCAGACATTATTGAGTATATCAACAGGTATAAGCGCCTGGCCATGCAGGAAATGCAGCGTACAGGCGTGCCTGCGGCCATCAAACTGGCGCAGGGCATTCACGAAACTTCCGCCGGGAAAAGCGTGCTGGTGCTGAAATCCAACAATCATTTCGGTATTAAATGCAAGGCCAACTGGACGGGCAAATCCGTGTCGCATGATGATGACGCCCGCGGCGAATGTTTCAGGAGCTATAATTCTCCCATGGATTCTTACCGGGATCATTCCAATTTTTTGCGGGGAAGCGAACGGTATGCTTCTCTTTTTAAGCTTGATCCCACCGATTATTCAGCCTGGGCCTATGGATTGAGAAAGGCGGGTTATGCCACCAATCCCAAGTATGCGCCCATTCTCATTAAAATAATAGAGGAGTATAATCTTGCGCAGTATACCCTGATCGCGATGGGCAAAATGTCTCCCGAAGAGGAGGTGATCGCGCAGATCCCCGGCGCCGAGCCTTCGGTTCCCGAGCTGAATGCGCCGGTCCCGGAGATAGCGGGAGCGGAGGAGCCTGCGCCGGCCGGCGATACGCTGTCGGCAAGGCAACAGGCTATATTGGACGCTATGGCGGCGGTTATCGAGGAGCGGCAGGCCACAGCCCTTGCGGCGGATTCCGCTGTTGATCAACCCCGTGAAATACCGGCGCCTAAACCTATTGTTTATCCTGCAGGAGAGTTTGTCATCAATAATACTCCCGTTGTATTTGCCAGGCAGGGAACTCCGCTGTTATCGCTTGCCAGGCAACACAATATAAGCATGAAAAGATTGCTTGAGTTTAATGATCTCAAAAACGAGGATGTGCTGCTGGACGATCAGCTTATCTATCTTCAAAGAAAACGAAAGACCGGCGAGAATGAATTCCATACGGTAGCTCCCGGCGAATCATTGTATAGCATTAGCCAGGCGGAAGGGATCCGCATGGAAAGCCTTCTTGACTACAATTACCTGCAGGAACATATGGAGCCGGCGGTTGGCGAGAAACTTTACATGAAGGCCAAATCCGCTTCCAGGCCCCTGCTAAGGGGAGAGGTTGCCGCGCTGAACCGGATGGGAGCGCAGGAAATACCGGTGGAAAACAGACAGGTGGCCACGACGCATGTGGTCAAATCATCCGAAACCTTGTACGGGATCTCAAAAAAATACGGCGTAGCCCTCGATAAGATCAGGGAATGGAACAAACTGCCCGGCTTCGACGTAAAGGCAGGCCAGCAACTGGTTATTTATAAAAACTAGATCATGTCGGTTATTCATGTTCATGATAAGCAATTTCATCCCTTTCTATCGTCGGAGCAAATTCAGGATCGGGTAGCGTTCATTGCTACAGCGTTGAATAAAGATTATGCAGGTAAGAAACCGCTGTTCATCGCCGTATTGAACGGCTCTTTTATGTTTGCCGCGGATCTGTTCAAGCGGCTGACGATTGAAACGGAGATCTGTTTTATCAAACTTGCTTCTTATAAGGGGTCGCGCTCCACGGGGCATGTGATCACGGCGATAGGGCTGGATAACGATATTATCGGAAGGGATATCATTATCGTTGAAGATATCGTGGATACCGGAAAGACGCTGCATGAATTCCTCCCCCAGTTGTATCATCAACAGCCTGCGTCTGTCAGGATAGCGACCCTGCTGCACAAGTCCGAAGCGACCGTGTTCCCTGTGAAAGTTGATTATCTGGGCTTCGATATTCCCGATAAATTTGTAGTGGGTTATGGGCTTGACTATGATGGGTTGGGTAGAAATATTCCCGGTATTTACCAGTTGGCCGAATAAAGGGATTGCCGGCGCGGCGTCTTATCATTTCTCAATGAATTGCTCCTTTGAAAAGAACCATTTTTATATTGCTTTTGGGTTTGCAGATCATTTCTGCGTCAGGCCAGGCATATCTCAGGGGAGAAGTGACGGATGAAAAAAACGCGCCGCTGGCGAATGCAAAGATCGTTCTGCATTCAACGGGATATGTTTATAGCTCCGGCAGCTCAGGGCTTTTTGGTATTACCATACCCAACCGGATGGATTCGATCACCGTCTCTATGGATGGGTACCAGTCTGTTTCCATGGAAGTAGACGCGTCTGTTTACCAGTCGATCGTCATGAAGCCTTTGTTTACCTCCGTAACCGTCCAGAAAAACAAACTGCTTTCTTTTACCCGCAATCTCCAGTTGCAGGAAAGACAAAACTGGCGGCCCTTCGGCGAGTCTTACAGCTCGTTGGTGGAGAATGAATTTGTCAATACCACGAAATATCCCGAAACAGGTTTTGCGATCAGGATAGACAAGGCCTCCTATAGCAATGTCCGGAGGTTCCTGAATATGAATATGAAGGTTCCCCCCGACGCGGTAAGAGCCGAAGAACTGCTGAGCTACTTCAATTTCGGTTATACCCCGCCGGAAGAGGATAGCGTTTTTGCCTTCAGGTCATTCCTTTCCGATTGCCCCTGGAATCCCGCGAATCAATTGTTTTTTTTGAATGTCAGCGCTAAAAAGATACCTCCCGAAAAGATCCCGGCGAGCAACCTGGTTTTCCTGATCGATATTTCCGGCTCTATGGACATGCCCAACCGCCTGCCCTTGCTGAAGTCGGCCTTTAAATTACTGGTCGATAACCTTCGCGAACAAGACACCATTTCTATAGTGGTGTATGGCAGCGCTGTTGGCGTATGGCTTACGCCGACTTCGGGAAAGGAAAAGATCAAGATCAGGAAAGCCATCGAAGATCTTCAACCGGGCGGTTCCACTCCCGGCCAGTCGGGCATTCTTTCGGCGTACCGGCTCGCTAAGAGCCAGTTTATCGTCGGCGGGAACAACCGGGTTATCCTCGCGACAGACGGCGATTTTAACGTGGGTCAAACCACGGAAGAAGAGTTGGACAATCTTATTACCCGGCACCAGGAGTCGGGCATCTATCTTACCTGCCTGGGCGTAGGCATGGGCAACTATAAAGATTCCAAACTGGAAGTGCTGGCAAAAAAAGGGAACGGCAATTTTTCTTACCTGGATAACGAACAGGAGGCCGAGAAAGTGCTGGTAAAAGAACTGACGCAAACGCTGTACACTGTTGCCGACGACGCTTACCTTAACATTAAATTCAATGACCGGTATACCAAGGCTTACCGGTTGATAGGCTACGACAATAAATTAAAAGCATTGTCGGATTCCGTCACGGCGATAGAAGGGGGAGAAGTGGGCTCCGGCTATTCCCTGACGGCGCTGTTTGAGATCGTATCCGCTACCGGCGTTACGGATACGGTATCCGCCGCCGCAGGATATTCCGAACCTGCCTCTTCCGCTGATCCCATGCTGGGTATGGTGACCGTTCACTACCGGTTGCCTGCCGATTCTGTTCTGCGGTGCAGTAATTTCCGCGCGCCGGCAACCCCCGGAACATTTTCAACCCTGTCCGCCTCTTTCCGTTTTGCCGCTTCCGTGGCCTTGTTTGCTTCTTTACTAAAGGAATCGAAATACGTTAAAACAAGTAACTGGAATGAGGTCAGCGCGATCGCGAACCAGTCGTATGATATGAACGATCCCATTCAAACAGAGTTTATTACGATGATAGACAAGGCAAAAAAGATCTATGCGAAGTCCAGGAGAAAAAGAAGTAAACAGCGTTGAATGAGGATAGCAGGCAGTATGCGCGTATGATCTTACCGGTTAATAATTAAGCCGGCGTTTCTCAGTTGAACATCTCCCTTACCTTATCAAAAAAGCTTTTGTCCGATTTCTCCGGTTGCGGTTTCAGGTTAGGAGAGTCGTGCAGCTTTTCCAGTATGGCTTTTTCTTCAGCAGAGAGAGACTGGGGGGTCCATACGCTGACAGAGATCAGCTGATCGCCCTTTTCATATGAGTTGATGGCCGGAAATCCTTTTCCTTTCAACCTGAATATTCTGCCGCTCTGCGTGCCGGGCGGGATCTTTATTTTTGCGCGACCGTCGATGGTCGGCACTTCTGCCTGGGTTCCAAAAACGGCGTCGGTAAAGGAGATATGCAGCTCGTGCGCTACATTGATCCCGTCGCGGTGCAGTTCCTTATGACGTTCTTCCTCGATCAGGATCAGCAGATCGCCGCTGGCGCCGCCTCTTTCTCCCGCGTTTCCCCTTCCGCCAACGCTTAACTGCATGCCTTCCTGAACGCCTGCCGGGATATCGATGGATACGGTTTCTTCGCCATATACCCTTCCCTCTCCCTTACAGGCTGAACATTTATGAGTGATGGTTGTTCCTTCCCCGTTACAGGTAGGACAGCTGGTTACGGTCTGCATCTGGCCCAGGAAGGTATTGCTCACCTTTCTTACCTGCCCGCTTCCCCCGCAGGTTCCGCAAGCCTGCACGCTGGTCTTGTCCTTTGCGCCGCTGCCGTTACAAACGCCGCAGGTTACATGCTTTTTAACTTTGATCTGTTTGTTGACCCCTTTGGCGATCTCTTCATACGTGAGTTTTATCCTTACCCGGAGATTGCTTCCTCTTACGCCCCGGCTTCTTCCGCCTCCGCCCCTTCTTCCGCCGCCAAAAAAACTTCCGAACACGTCTTCGCCGAAAATGTCCCCGAACTGGCTGAAAATATCGTCCATGTTGGAGCTATAGCTCCCCCGGCCATTTCCGCTTAGGCCGGCATGGCCAAACCGGTCGTACTGCGCTTTTTTATCCGGATCGCTTAGGATCTCATAGGCTTCTGCGGCTTCCTTAAATTTTTCTTCCGCGACTTTATCTCCCGGGTTGCGGTCGGGATGATACTGCATCGCTACTTTACGGTAAGCTTTTTTTATCTCGTCCGCTGAAGCATTTTTAGATACATTCAGTACTTCGTAATAATCTCGTTTTGACATGTGTTGCGTTGACTTTATTTACCTACCACCACTTTTGCAAATCTGATGATTTTATCATTAAGATAATATCCCTTTTCGATCTCGTCTACTACCTTGCCTTTCATTTCTTCTTTGTTCACTGCGAGGGTGGTAACTGCTTCGTGTTGGTCGGGGTTGAACTCTTGTCCGAGGGTTTCCATGGCTTTTAACCCTTTTGCCTGCAAAATATTTTTTAATTTATTGATAATCAATATTATGCCTTCGGCTACGGTGTCGCCGGGCATATTTTGGATTTGTTTTTCAGCCCGGTCAAAATCGTCGACGACCTCCAGGAGCGAGGAAATCACGTCGCTGCCTGCTGTTTGGATCAGCTCCAGCCTTTCCTTAGCGTTCCTTTTCCTGAAATTGTCAAAATCCGCAGCCTGGCGAAGATATTTATCTTTTAACTCGGCTATTTCTTCTTTTAACTTATTGATCTCTTCCTGCTTTTCTTTTACCTGACCGCCTGCCTCCAGGGTGTCGTCTGCAATATTTTCAGGCGAATCGTTTAGCTCATCATGCATATCCAGGTTATTCTTTACATTTTCCTCCATAAATATAAAATTATTGGCAAAGTTAAGGTTGGCAAGAATGCTGCCAATGCGCTTTTGAAGCCAAAATGTCCTTGTTTTTTACCTGCCTGTCAGTTTGTTATACAGATCTGCGGAGAGAAGACAAATTTTCTATTTTACCACCTGGAATTTGCCTGAGTCGACAATTCTTTGATTTTTATCCCGTAGCTGGAAAATGTATATTCCCCGGTAGAAATCGTTGAGGTTGACAACGGTTTTCGGGCTGATATTGTTTTGCTCAAATACCTTTTTGCCGAGGAAATTGAAGATCTGGAAGCTGTAGTTTTTATCGTAGTCTTTCTGAAAATCGAAATTAATGGCGGTGGTGGCGGGGTTGGGGTAAAACTTTACAATACGGACATAAGGATCCCGCTCCGGGGAAGGCGGCGTTTTTTGTTCCTGCCCTTTAGACTGACCGGCGTATAACAACAATAGGGTAAAGGATAAGGCGTAAAAAATCCTCATGCAGGATGCTATTTTACTGTTAAACGTCAAGATATTGCCTTTTATTCAAAATTACAATACCAACTGCTCAAAATAGCGTGTTTTCACTATTATATATCGTTAATTTTTTTATTGTGTAAACGGCCTTTTTTTGCAAAAATTCTCCAAAATCGGGAACTTTATTCGTTCTTCGGAGCCTAAGCTGAGGCTATTGCACGACAACGGGGGCGTTTCAGATGAACAAAGCCGCGAAACATATCATCTATACCATAGGACATTCCACGCATAGCCTGGAAGATTTTTTAGGTATGCTGCAGTCTTTCGATATTAAAGTCCTCGCCGATATACGCCGGTTCCCCGGCTCGCGACGGTTCCCGCAGTTCGATAAGGAAAATCTACAGGTATCTCTGCCGAAAAACGGCATCCAGTATGCGCACTTGCCCGATTTGGGCGGAAGGAGAAAGGCAAGAAAAGACACGAGGAATACCCGCTGGCGCAATGACTCGTTTAGGGGCTATGCCGATTATATGGAAACCGCAGCCTTTGAAAAAGCCATTGCTGAACTGGAACATATTGCCTCGAAACAGCCAACGGCTTATATGTGCTCCGAAGCGGTATGGTGGCAATGCCATCGTTCGATGGTTTCCGACTACCTGAAGGCAAAGGGATGGACGGCCCTGCACATCACGGCAAAGGGAAAGGCCCAGGAGCATCAATATACGGAACCTGCAAGGATCGTTGACGGCCGTCTGTGTTATTACGATGAAGACTTGTTTAACCAATAAAGGATACTGATATGGGGTCATCATTTAAAATAGGCGACAAGGTGAGCTGGAATTCCGAAGCCGGCAGGGTTTCAGGAACCATTATTAAGATCCATACGAAGGATTTTACGTACAAGGGGTATACGCATCACGCGACAAAGGAGGATCCGCAGTATGAGATAAAAAGTCTTAAAACCGATCATATAGCGGCGCACAAAGGATCCGCGCTTAGTTTGATAAAATAAACGGAAGGGTTAAAACCTCGGGCAAAGTACCTTGTTCCGGCTGCTGTTGTCGCGGTCCAGGAACCCGGTATAGGCCACGGAGAGTTCGAATCCGCCCCTCCCCAAACTCGAGGTTTTAAGCGGGGATATGTTGATATCGTAACTGATCGCGACAGCAACAGGTCGTTTATCGATTTTAACGACTGGCGCAATGGCATCCTTCCACCGCAGAATGGCTCCGGCATGGAGCGTATGCGTCGCGTTCTCCGGGTCGGGATCCAGCTTATAAGAATACAGCGCGCCGATAACCGTCTCCTGGAAAGCGCCCTGCCTGGAGTGGTCGGACTGGACAATAAAATAAGCATAATCGTTCACCTGCAACCTGACGCCGGCAGACAATACATATTTTGGCTCCAGCCCGATATGGACATCCCGGTAAAAAGAATGCTTCGGTCTGTTGAGATGATGGATCGCCGCTCCCGCAAAAAAACTGTTGACCTGATCCGCCCCGAACGAGGTATTGAAGCTCATGCCTACGCTCGCATCCCAGCTGGTATAATGCGGCGCGGCGACCAGCTCGCCCGTGGGCAGACTCGGATTATACTCTCCCAGGTATTGCTGGTCGGTTGTCATCTTGGAGATGTCTATGTTTTTTCTGATCATTCCTCCCATGAATCCCAGCGACAGATACATCGGCTTTTCGACGCTGAGTGATTTATGATAGTTCAGGGCGGGCAGCAGTTGGGTGGTAGATAGCCCGACGGTTCCCGCTTTATCAAATACCGCCTGCAACCCGGGCGTCATAAAATCGTCGCCCTTTCCCACGGGCAATTTGTATTCGGCGTTAAGGGAGCCTGTGCGGTATGCGTTCGTAACGCTGTTCCATTGATCACGGTACACGCCCTGCACGCGAATATCGCCTTCATAGATGCCTGCCAGGGAGGGGTTTCTTAACAGGGGCGCTTCAAAGAACTGGGAGAAATGGATATCCTGCGAATAGGCGGGCAAACAGCAGCCTGCCGCCAGGATCCCCAAACCATACTTTATAAGCTTCAGCGCGCGCATTCCTTTATTGATTTTATGCCTTTAACGCAATAACATTATATTTCCCTGGAATGGGATCACCTGCGCATTTTCACAGATCACTTCTATCGTATATATGTATACGTCAGAAATGGCGGGCTTCCCCTTAAAGGTCCCGTCCCAGCCAGATGCTGCGCTGTTGGCGGGAAAATTTTTTCTTTCAAAAACGATCTCTCCCCAACGGTTAAATATTCTGAGCGACTGGATTCCCCGGATTCCGGACCCTCTCGGAAAAAAATAATCGTTGGCGCCGTCATTGTTCGGAGAGAAGGTGTTGGGAATAAAAAAGTTTTTATCATTGCATATGACCATCACCGTTACTTCTCCTGTCCCGGCGCATCCATACGCATCTGTGGCGGTCACTTTATAGGCCGTGTTCTCGCGCGGGCTGGCGATAGGAACCGGGCAATCGTTGCAGCTCAGGTTTTTATCCGGCGTCCAGCTGTATTGAATGACGTCCCCCGCATAGGTTGCCGGCAGCGTAACCGAGGAGCCTACCGGTATAACCTGTTCGGACATGGGGTTAACGACAGGCAGGGGAACCACATGAACGGGTCTTGAGATGCTTGAGGAGCAGCCATAAGGGATCCTGGTATCAAGATGCACGACAAAACTTCCCGTTGACCTGAATGTTTTTACGGGGGTTTGAATGGCAGACGATTCGCCATCTCCAAAGCTCCATCTGTATTCAACCGCATTGGTATCGGGAACCGCCAGGTTGCCGGAGAAATCGACGGGACTGTTGATACAAACAGTATCCCGGCTATTGATGGCGCTGATTACGGGCGACCGGTAAATAAGGACCGTATCCCGAAAAAGATCGGCGCACCCGCTTTGCGTCTGAACAGCGAGCGTTATGGGGTAAAGGCCGGGCGAAGTGAAATCGTGGGCCGGCTGCATGTCGGCGCTGCTAAGGCCATCGCCGAAGTTCCAGTGATAGCTGGTTACGGGATCATTGCCGAGGGTATAATTGGTAAAACTTACGAAACCCGAATCGCAGAAATCTTTTTGGTCCATGCCAAAAACCGGCTCGGCGCCAATAACGCGAACCGGGGCGTGTCCGGTTAAAGAGACCTCGCAACCCGTAATATCCGTTAGTTTCAGCATGGGCGTATAGGTTCCCGGTCCGTCATAAAAATGACGATAGGTTGTTCTGCCGTCAATGGCGGAATCGCCGTCTCCGAAATAGAGCGTAAAGCCCGAATACGGCGCCGGCAATATGTTGAAGTCGACCGTCAATTCATTACAGGTGGGCGGCGCATTATAATCAAAGGCAGCGCTGCCCGGATCGGCGATGACCACGGTAGAGGCGACGGAGTCGAGGCATCCGCCGTATCCCACCAGGTAGAGTTTAGGGTTAAAGACGCCATAAGAAGTATAGGCATGCTGGAGATCGCGGATATTCGTGGTTCCTGACCCGTCGCCGGGATCCCAGTAATACGATTCATAGTCTTGCCCCCTGAACGTAAAATCGGCAATGAACGGGAGACAGATCGTTGCCGTATCGGCGAGGTCAAAAGCCGGTTTGGGCGATCGTATGTTGATGGGAGCGGTTATGGAATCGCTGCATCCCAGGTTGTCTGTTACCGTTAGTTTTACGAGATAGTCGTTGTCGGCTCCGCTAAACGCATGGACAGGGGAAGATTGGTCGGAGCTGCCGCCGTCGCCAAAATCCCAGTTGTAGAGCAGGGCATTGCCGGCGGAGGAATCCCTGAATTGAATGGGAATATCCGGGCAATACAGCGCGGTGTCTTTCCGGAAATAGGCGGAAGGCTGGCTCACGGAAATGGCATTGGGAACATTTATCGTGTGGGCGCAGCCGTTGATGTCCTCAACGGACAGGGATACCTGGTAAGCGCCTGCCGCGGCATAGCTATGCGTGAAAGGTCCGCCGCTGAAAACCTGTTGCGGAGAGCCATCGCCGAAATTCCATCGCCATTCAACAATTTGATTTGACGGGACCGATTGATCGGTAAACGTTACCGGCTCGCTGCCGCAGGACACCGGGGCGGCGGCGGAAAACCCGGCGGTAGGTCCGGATACGGATATCATTGCCGGGGCCAGCGTATCGCTCATGCATCCGTTTATATCCGTTATCCTCAGGTAAATATCAAAATCGCCGTTGGCAGTAAAGGGTCGCGCGAGGGTCCGGCCTCCGGTAAACAACCCGCCTGTCCCAATCCTCCATTGATAGGCGGCGATATTGGCGGGGTTGCCGGCGGCGGTCAGGACCGCCTGTTCGCCCCTGCAGATGCTCTCTTTGTCTGCCGTAAAACCGGCCCTTTCCCTGGTCAGTATTACATCATTGACCGCGGTATCGCTACAGACGCCGTTGTCGACGATGAGGGTAACGGTATATTGTTGTTGGGCCGGGAAACTGACGGTCGGATCTGCTGTTGTTTGTTCAGGGAGGGAGGGGTCGCCGAAATTCCATCGGTAACCAACCGCTCCTGCTGCAGGGTCGGTAATGGATTCATTGATAAAGGCGACTTCGTCGGTAGTGCAACTGACGGTAGAGCGGAACCGCGCGACGGGCGGAAGAATTTCCACCAGTTGAGCGCTTGCAGCGCCGGGGCACCCATTGTTGTAGGCTGTCAGGGTTACGGTATACTGACCGGGCGCCTCAAAATGGTGTTCCGTAGTTTGGGCCGCTACTGCCGGCGACCCGTCGCCGAAATCCCATTCCCACCGGTTGGCCCCGGTAGCATTGGCGGTAAAAAGGATAGAAGAAGATGCGCAGGAAGGCGGCGGCGCCGTAAAATTTACGCCGGAAGGGGGCGTGCCGGTACGCACAGTGGTCGATCCCGACGCCGTACATCCTCCCATAGTGGCAATGGTTAAGGAAACAGGGTAAACGCCGGTAGCGCTATAATTGTGGGAGGGAGGCGTAGCGCTCGTGGTGACAATGGGCGCGCCTTCTCCAAAATCCCAGGTATATGAGCTGATCCCCTCGAGGGAATTGATGTTCGCCGCCGGGGTATAGCTGAACGGGATGCATCCGCTGGTCGAAGTATTGGAAAGGGAAACGGAAGGGGCGGCAACACGGATATAGTCGGCCCGCTGTAAGGCGGATTCGCATCCATTGCCGTCGATAACCCTTAGCAATACACGAAAATTTCCGGTTGTGTTATAGGTATGGGCAATCGTTGCGTTGGTTGTGGTTTGGGGAGGGGTCCCGTCGCCAAAATCCCAGACCCTTGTGGCGCCGCCGGGGGTCAGGTCCCGAAAGGTAGCCGTGAAGGGAGCCTGGCAGGAAACGGTTCTGTCGGCGGTAAAATCAATTGCCGGGGGATTGTTGATAACGACAGACCTGCTGATGGAATCCGCGCATCCCGCATAGCGGTTGACGAGCTTAACAGTATAGGCTCCCGGAGCGGTATAGGTATAGCTTGCGTTCAGCCTGCGCATGGTGTCGCCGTTTCCGAAATCCCATACGCTCGAAACCGGGGTTTGGCCGGAGCTATTTTGAAAAACAACCGGCGCGTCCCTGCAGACGCCGGAAGAAATGGTAAAGTCTGTAGTAAACCCGTTCAGGGATATTGTCTGCTCCGCGGAGTCGACGCAGCCGAAGCTGCTGGTAGCGACCAACTTCACGGTATAGTCGCCGCTGGCGTTATATATATGGGGCGCGGGATTGGCCTGCGTTGAACTGCCGTTTCCGAAATCCCACCGGTAACTGATGGCGCCTGCTCCGGTGGACTGGTTGGTAAATTGCACGGTAAAGGGCGTATTGCAACTTGCCGGCGGCGCGTAGGAAAAAGAGGGAACTATAGCGGCGGCCACCTGTACGAGCGAATTCCGGGTAACGGTAGACTGGCAGCCGTTATTGCTCGTAACAGTGAGCCTGACGTTATATGCTCCGGCGTTGGTATAGACATGTTCGGGGTGTTGTTCGGTTGAAGATCGGCCGTCGCCAAAATCCCATAACCAGTCCGTAATGGTTCCTTCCGCGATCGTTGAAAGATCGGTGAAGCGAAAGGCAGAGGGTGCGCATCCGCTAGTGGCGCTAACGCTAAAATTGGCGGCTGGCGCGGAATTCACGACAATATATTCCGTTTTCTCCATGTCGTTTACGCCATTGGCGTTTCTTGCCACCAGCCTCACAGTGTATCGTCCCGGTTGAGTATAGGTAACGGAGGGGTTTTTTAAGGTGGACAACTGCCCGTTCCCGAAATCCCAGTTCCATTGGGTGGGATTGCCGGTGGAGAGATCGGAAAAGTTGACCGTCATGGGAGCGCAGCCATTGGTGGAAGATCCGCTGAACTCGGCCGCAGGCGCCTGCGCCCGGGACCATTGCGCCGCAATGATCAGCGCCAGCATCAGCGATATCCGGAATGATGAGCAATTCATTTTAGTGCGGCTTCTCCTGCTATCTGATTGACGTTAGATTTGTTTTACTACAGGATGGGTTTGCTTGATCTGATAATGCTGCCTTGCTATACTAATGGCCATTAGCCTATCCGGATAGGGCAAACAGAGGACATTGAAAATGCCCGGCTCATTACAACAGCAAAGATAGGCATTAACTGCCGGAGGCTATTTGTTTTTCAGCAGATGGAGTAAGTTTTTTCCTGTGGATACGGTCATTTCAGCCTTGACAAAATCCCGTCCACTGTCCTTGATCTTCCAGATACCCGATAGCTTGGACAAAGGAGGGGCAGCTGAAGGAAAATTGGCATGGATGGAGATATTTTCAACATCTCCCTCCCAGACGCCGTCCGTTGCTGCGGCTTCTTTTTCGCCGGTAACGACGCCGTTTTCAAAAAACTGGAACTGGTAACCGGAAAATTCTTCAGTGATATCTGTATCTACCTCCCTGTACTGGTGAATATACCAGGTTCCATTGGTGATGATCTCCATTAACAGGTCTTTTTTCTTATCCTCTATCAGTTTTTCACAAGAAATGAAAAGGGGGAAAAAGAATAAGGCAAAAAGCAGTCTACGATGGGGGTGTAGCATAAGATCAACTGAATTTGACCTTAAAAGTTGTAAATATTTTTGTATTTATCAAGCAGGTACTGATAAAAATTATCGATCCCCGGTTCCTTACCTGTTATATTGATCATCAACTCGTTACTGTTGTAATGCCGGCCCTGCCGGTGCAGGTTATCCCTAAGCCATTGTAATAGCGGCTGGTAATGGCCGGTGTCCAACCCGGTTTCCAGGGAGGGGACCGACTGCCGCGCGGCGTCAAAAAGCTGGGCGGCGCAAAAGCTCCCCAGGCTGTAGGTTGGGAAATACCCGAAACTGCCATGGCTCCAATGGATGTCCTGCAGGCATCCGCGTTTATCATCGGGCGCCTCGATGTTCAGGTACCTGGCATACTGTTCGTTCCAGAAAGCAGGTATATCGACGGCGTGCAGCGAGCCTTCGATCAGCGCTTTTTCTATGTCAAAGCGTATCATGACATGGAAATGATAGGTTAGCTCATCCGCTTCTGTCCGGATAAGGGAAGGCTGCACTTTATTGATCCCCTTGTACAGTTCTGCCGCGGAAAGACCGCCGAATTGTTCCGGAAAATATTGTTGCAGTAAAGGGAATTGAAAGCTGCAGAAAGCTTCGCTTCTTCCGATATGGTTTTCCCAGAGCCTGGATTGCGATTCATGAATGGTAAGGGATGCCGCTTCGCCGCAGGGCAGGCCATATTCTTCTTCCGGCAGTCCCTGCTCGTACAGCGCGTGCCCCGCTTCGTGGATGCAGCTCCAGGTCATGGCGCCGAAATCGTTCTCGTCGATACGCGTGGTGACTCTGACGTCGTTGCTGTTGAAATTGATGGTAAACGGATGTTCGGAAATGTCCTGCCGTCCCGCTTCCATATCATAGCCCAGTCGCCGGAGAATGTCCAGTCCGAATGCCCATTGTTTATCCCTGGGAAAATGCTGCCGCAGGAAGGAATCGTCGACCTGGGGTTTGGCCATTATCTTATCCAGCAACGTTTTCAGCGGCGTCCGGATATCGCCGAAAACCTTATTCAGCTTGTTCACGGTAGAGCCTTTGTCGAATTCATCGAGCAGCGCATCGTAGGGATGTTCGGCATAGCCGAGGTATTCGGCTTCCTTCTTTTTCAATGCTACCAGATGGGCGAGCTCAGGAGAGAACTTTGCGAAGCCGTTTTCTTTTCTCGCCAGGATCCAGCTGTGAAAACTTTTATTGACCGCATCCGATAGTTCGCGGACAAATGCCGAGGGTATCTTTTTTTGTTTTTCATAGTCTTCCCAGGAGAGGGAAATGTTTTTTTTCTCCTTATCGGTAAGGTCCTCGCGCATCCTCAGCTCTTGTAACAACGCGCCCTGTTTTTCTTCGGTAAACAATTGATGGGCCATTTCCGAAAGGGTGGATATCTGCTGGCCCCGTATGGCCGCGCCTTTTGGAGGAAGATAGGTTTCCTGGTCCCATTGAAGCACAGCGGATGCATACCGGATATCGGCGATCTTTCTCATTGACTCCCGGTAGGCGGCATATAGCTCTTTTGATGTTTTTCTGATCATCGTTAACTATGAGGCATTACGCAGGATACTAACGGATACCAATGATCGCTATTAGGTTCCGGCTGCGCGAACAATTGACTTAGCGTTTTTATTATCTCATCAAACCAGCATTCTCAGGGGCTCTTCCAGAAGGCCCTGCAGGGTTTGCAGGAAGGCTGCTCCCGTAGCGCCGTCCACCACCCGGTGGTCGCAGCTTAAGGTGACCTTCATGATATTGCCGGGTGTCACGGCGCCATTTTTCACTACCGGTACCTGTTGGATGGCCCCCACCGCCAGGATGCAGGAATCGGGGGGGTTGATGATGGCGGTAAATTCATCTATGCCAAACATGCCCAGGTTGGAAATGGTAAAGGTGTTTCCTTCCCACTCCGAGGGCTGCAGTTTTTTATCCTTTGCTTTTTTAGCCAGCTCTTTTACTTCCGCCCCGATCTGCGACAAGGATTTCTGATCGGCGAAACGCACTACCGGCACCAGCAGCCCTTCCTCAACGGCTACGGCCACGCCGATATTTACATGATGGTTATACCTGATCTTATCGCCCAGCCAGCTGCTGTTTACTTTCGGATGGGCTTTCAGCGCGACGGCGCAGGCTTTTAAGACCATGTCGTTAAAGGATATTTTTACCGGTGAGACCTCGTTGATCCGGGTCCGGCTGGCTACCGCATTGTCCATGTCGATAGCGATGGTCAGATAAAAATGAGGGGCGGTGAACTTGCTTTCTGCCAGGCGTTTGGCGATGGTCTTGCGCATCTGGGAAACAGGAGTTTCCTCGAAGCTTATCTCTCCTGCCGGAGCTTTGGGGAACGCTGCGCCCGGCGCTTCGCTTCCTCTTGCCTCCTCTTTTTTAGGCGTAAATCCATCCACATCTTTCTTAACGATCCGCCCATTGTCGCCGCTACCCTGTATCTGCGCCAGGTCTATTCCTTTTTCGGCGGCCAGTTTTCTCGCGAGGGGAGAGGCTTTGATCCTGCCTCCATGTTCTCCTTCGACCGCCGGCGCCTCGGTAGAGGCGGAAGCAGCTGCATTTGCCGTTCCCTGTTCCTGTGCAGTGGTCGTTGCAGGGGAAGGCGCTGATCCGCCTTGCGCCGCCGCTACGATCTTCTCTACGTTCGTATCGTCTTTTCCGATAATGGCGAGCAGGCTGTTCACCTGTATTTTTTCTCCGTCTTTTGCGCCTATGTATAATAGCTTTCCTTCCTTATAGCTTTCCAGCTCCATGGTGGCTTTGTCCGTTTCGATATCTGCAAGCACATCTCCTTTCTTAACAGTATCCCCGACCTTTTTGTGCCATGCGGCGATAACGCCTTCCGTCATGGTATCGCTAAGCCGCGGCATCAGGATCGCTTCCTCCATCTTGGAGACATCGGCGGCTTCGCTTTTAGCGGCCTGTGTTGCGGCTGGTTTTTCTTCTTTTTGGGGAGCCGGTTTCTCTTCCTTTGCGGGTTCAGGAGCTGCCGTGCCGGACTGTCCGCCTCCGCCATGCTCTTTAAGCAGCGCGCTGATATCTTCTCCTTTCGACCCAATGATCGCCAGCAGGTCATTCACCTGCAATTTTCCGCCTTTTTCGGTTCCTATATGCAAGAGGGTGCCATCTTTATAGCTCTCCAGATCCATTGTCGCTTTATCGGTTTCTACTTCTGCAAGAAGATCGCCTTTTTGAACAGCATCTCCTACTTTTTTATGCCACGCCGCAATTACGCCTTCTGTCATGGTGTCGCTCAAACGGGGCATTAAGATCACTTCGGCCATATCAGATATAAAATTTGAGTGGTGAAATTAGTTAAAAATTATACGAAATCTGCACATCGGCTAATAATCAAGCTCCAGGTGCAATTTATCCTTTAGTTCTTTTACCAGGGGATACTGTTCGCTCATCTGCTGAAACTGTTCTTTCCGCGATAAGGGCCTTTCCCCGGGATCCGGCAGGGATGGGTTTTCGGTGATCCGGACCGTAAAGTGCAGGGCCTGGTTGCAGAAAAATGCCTGCAGGTATTCAGAAAGCATTCTTTTTTCCTGTTCGATAAACCGTTGTTCGAGATTATTGTTAGCGATCACCTCAAACTGTTGTTCGTCGAGTATGGCTAACCGGGCAATGTCAAAACTCTGTGCGGCGGGATTCTTATTTTCTCTTAACCGTTGACTGTATTGGCGCCAGGCCTCCTGCAGCTTTTCCTCGTCCAGCGGGATGATCTGCTGCTTTTCGGCATTCAGGGATCTGTCGGCGATCTGTTTCCGGATGTTTTCCAGCCTGTCGGCCTTGACCGCCTGCGGCGAGGCTTTGGCGGTCGAGGTCGCAGTGTTGGCGGTTGAAGTGTTGCTGATTGCTGCCGAAGCCTTAGCGAGGGCGGTACCCTCCGGTTGTTTTTCCGCCTTCTGCGACAAAGATTGCCTGTTTTCTTCTGAGGAAATCTTTTTTGTTGCCGGCCCGACAATTGAAGTCTCAGCCTTGACCGCCTGCGCGGAGGCTTTGGCGGTCGAGGTCGCAGTGTTGGTGGTTGAAGTGTTTGTGGTTGAAGTGTTTGTGGTCGAGGCCTCAGCCTCGGCCGCCGAAGCTTTAGCGGAGGCAGCGGCGAAGGCAGCCGGATCATCCTGTATAGTAAGCCTGGCCTCTGTTTTGACGGTTTTGGGTTTAACGGGCTGCATGGCCGGGATCTGCCGGAAAGAAACCGGTTTGGCTATATCAGTCTGTTTTTTTTTAACCAGTTCCTCTCCCGAGAGGGCGATTCGGAGCGCCTGCTCCAGGTAAGTAAGCCTGATCAGGGCCAGTTCCACATGCAGCCGTTTATTGCGGGCTGCCTTATAATTGATCTCTGTTTCATTAAGGATCTGCAAGGCGCTGACCAGGTACCCGGCGCTGATCGTTTTGGCCATCTGCGCATATCTTTCCTTAAAGCTCTCCACCACCTCCAGCAGGAAGGCTATCTTTTCGTCTTTGCATACCAGTAAGTTCCGGATGAATTCCGAAAATCCATTGAGGATAAGCTCTTCATCGAACCCTTTCCGGATGATATCGTCGAACAGCAGCATAGCCCCGGCGAGGTCCTGGTCCTGCATGCGCTGCATCAGCCTGAAATAATAATCCGCATCCAGTATGTTCAGGTGTTCGAGGGTATGGGCATAGGTCGCCTCGCCATTCGTAAAACTCACGATCTTATCCAGGATGCTTAGCGCATCCCTCATGCAGCCTTCGCTTTTTTGAGCGATCACCTGCAAAGCGGCTTTTTCCGCCTGTATGTTTTCTTTTTTGCAGATATCCTCAAGATGCCCGACCGTATCGCTGGCTGTGATGCGTTTAAAATCGAATATCTGGCAACGGCTTAATATGGTAGGTAGTATCTTGTGTTTTTCCGTGGTGGCCAGGATGAAGATGGCATAGGGCGGCGGCTCTTCAAGGGTCTTTAAAAAAGCGTTGAAGGCCGACGCGCTCAGCATGTGCACCTCATCTATAATATATACCTTGTATTCTCCTGCCTGGGGCGCAAAGCGCACCTGTTCCACCAGGGTGCGGATATCATCCACGGAGTTATTGCTGGCCGCATCCAGTTCATGAATGTTCATGGAAGCGCCCTCGTTAAAGGACACGCATGACTGGCAGGCGTTGCAGGCTTCTCCGTCGGGCTGCGGGTTTTCGCAATTGATGGTTTTGGCCAGTATCCTGGCGCAGGTGGTTTTCCCTACTCCCCTGGGGCCGCAGAATAAGAAAGCATGCGCCAGCTGTTTATTTTTAATGGCATTTTTAAGCGTGGTGGTGATATGATGCTGACCCACTACCGTATCAAAGGTTTGCGGTCTGTATTTTCTGGCCGAAACAATGAATTTGTCCATGATGCAATTTAGTTATTATGTAGCGATTAAGGCCGGCGAGCCTGGCTGATCCGTAAACTTTTGATCGGCCGGGCGCTTTTGTCCACATGTAAGCTTATTCAATACCGGGCGATGCTCAGGAAAGATCCTTTCTTGCTGCAAGAACCGGTTTCGGTTAAAGATCGGTTGTCTCTTTTTTTTCTTTGCTGAATAAAAGAACGGGATGCGGTTTAACGGTTTTGGTCGGATCGAAAAGGTAGCGGTACGTGATCAGTTTCCTGGTGCGCCGGGTCCCAAGCCCTTCGGCAATATTCATCATCAACGGATTGAATTCCCCGATCCACTGCATTTCGTAATCGCTGTAAAGCTGTTTGTCCTGTATCAGTTTCGCCGCCTCCAGGATCATATAGGCGTCGACGCCCTTCCCCTGCCATTCCGGCGCCACCCCAAATGCCAGTCCCACGAATTTTGAACAGGGTACAGTGGCTTTTATCCAAAGAAATTTAAGTTTGGCGAGCCAGTTGAATTGGCCGTTAAGCCGTTTGAACCATTGGTTGAGATCAGGCAGGTTGATCCACATGGCTATCGGTTCGTCGTTATAATAGGTAAACCAGTTGATCCGTTCGTCCATGACCGGTTTCATCTGGCCAAGCATTTTTAACACGATATCCTTATTCAATTGTTTCATGCCTCCATGCCCCGCCCATGCCTTATTGTATACCAGCGTAAAATCGCTGGCAAATTTCTCCAGCCGGCTTTTTTTAACATGCCTGGCCGAAAAATGAGGATCTGCGGCCAGCTTGTCGTGCCGGCGGTAAAACTTTTCATCGAGCCGGTCGTGCACTTTCAGGGCATAACAGAACTGGTTAAAGAATACGCGAAACCCGTAGTTTTCAAAAAGTTCCCGGTAATAAGGGGGATTATAATTGGTGCAATAGGGCGGGGGCTCAAATCCTTCCACCAGCAAACCCCACCAGCGATCCCGCTCCCCGCAGTTAATGGGTCCGTCCATGCCTTCCATTCCCCTGGTCATTAACCAGTGTTTGGCCACATCAAACAACAGGTCAGCCGCCTGCTGGTCGTTTATGCAGTCAAAAAAACCGATCCCCCCGACGGGCGCGTCGTCGCCTTTGTTTTTATATTTTTTATTCACGAATGCGGCGATGCGACCTATCAGCCTGTCCTGATCATCCTTAAGCACCCAGCGGGTGATCTCTGCATGCCTCAGGGCCTTGTTGCTGTTCTTGTCAAAAACCGCATGGATATCCTTATCAAGCGGGCGGACATAGTTCGGGTCGTTCCTGTTGATCAGGACATTCACTTCTATAAATTGTCTCGCCAGGTTCTTATCCAACACCTCTGATAACTGCATGAACGTTTTTCCGGCAAATGTAAAGGGAAAACCCCTTATCTCTGTTTTCGGGGCTTTTGGCGGCGTTCCGGTTAAAAAACATTCATATTTGTTTTAGGATTTCAGAACGCTCCCTTACCTTTGCAGCCAAATCCAAAAAAGCCTGTCCTGGATCCCATATTTAATTTGAATTCATTCAAATTCAGGTATTTAGATTAACATCAGTAAAACAACTAGAAAATATGCCAAACGTTGGTAAAATCAAGCAGATTATCGGAGCGGTTGTGGACGTGCAGTTTGAAGGAAAACTCCCTGAAATCTATAATGCCCTGGAACTGAAAAGGTCGACAGGAGAAACCCTGGTGCTGGAAGCCCAGCAGCATCTTGGCGAGGACAGCGTTCGCTGCATCGCGATGGATGGAACAGAAGGACTGGTAAGGGGTACGGAAGTGGTGGATACCGGCGCGGCGATCACCATGCCTACGGGAGAGGGCATCAAGGGCCGCCTGTTCAACGTAACAGGAGACCCTATTGACGGTCTTCCTGCCGTGGCTAAAGCAAATGGCCGTCCTATTCACAGCAAGCCTCCGGCATTTGAAAACCTGAGCACTTCGACAGAAGTATTGTACACCGGTATCAAGGTGATCGATCTTATCGAGCCTTATGCAAAAGGAGGAAAGATCGGGTTGTTCGGCGGCGCGGGCGTGGGTAAAACCGTATTGATCCAGGAGCTGATCAACAATATCGCCAAAGCCTATAGCGGCGTTTCGGTGTTTGCAGGCGTGGGAGAAAGAACGCGCGAGGGAAATGACCTGATGCGTGAAATGATCGAAGCCGGCATCATGAAATATGGCGATGATTTTAAACATAGCATGGAGAAAGGGGGATGGGATCTCTCGAAAGTGAATATGGACGAGCTGAAGGATTCCAAGGCGACCTTTGTATTCGGCCAGATGAATGAACCCCCCGGAGCCCGCGCCCGGGTGGCGCTCAGCGGGCTGACCATCGCCGAGTATTACCGCGATGGCGACGGCCAGGGCCAGGGACGCGATATCCTTTTCTTCGTAGACAATATATTCCGCTTTACGCAGGCGGGCTCAGAGGTTTCGGCCTTGCTGGGACGTATGCCTTCTGCCGTGGGTTATCAACCTACGCTCGCTACGGAAATGGGTGTGATGCAGGAAAGGATCACTTCCACCCGGAATGGTTCTATCACTTCCGTACAGGCGGTTTATGTTCCTGCGGACGACCTTACCGACCCTGCGCCGGCGACGACTTTTGCCCACCTGGATGCGACTACCGTATTGAGCAGGAAGATTGCCGACCTGGGTATTTACCCTGCGGTGGATCCCCTGGATTCTACTTCCAGGATCCTGACCCCGATGATCGTTGGCGACGCGCACTACAATTGCGCAAACAATGTTAAACTGATCCTTCAGCGTTATAAGGAACTGCAGGATATCATTGCCATCCTGGGACTGGATGAATTGAGCGATGAAGACAAGCTTACCGTATCCCGGGCCCGTAAGGTGCAGCGTTTCCTGTCTCAGCCATTCCATGTGGCCGAGCAGTTCACCGGTTTGAAAGGAGTCTTGGTGCCCATCGAAGAAACCATCAGAGGGTTTAACATGATCATGGACGGAGAGGTGGACGAATATCCGGAAGCCGCCTTTAACCTGGTGGGGTCAATTGACGACGCTATTGAGAAAGGTAAAAACCTGCTTGCCCGCGCACAGGGATAATACAAGGAGCGGCATGGGCCGGAAAGTATACGATAGGGTTTTATTGCTCAGCCAGAGAAAATAGCATAACATGAATTTAGAGATATTAACTCCCGAAAAAAAGCTGTTCAGCGGAGATGTTTATGGGGTTCAGCTGCCAGGTATAGCAGGTTTGTTTGAAGTGCTGGAGAAACATGCGCCGCTCGTGAGCGCGTTGAAATCGGGACGATTGAAAATATTAAAAGACAAAGGCAATAACGTTTCCTATTTTGATATTCAAAGCGGATTCGTTGAAGTCATTAATAATGGTGTGACCGTATTGGTAGAAGGCGCCATACCTGTTGAAGCTTGAAAATATGCGATCCGGCACCCTCGTATGGTCCATCATCCACGTAAAAATCTGTTAGTTTAGCCCCGGCGAGAGCCGGGGTTTTTTGCGCAATTTTTTCAGCAAAAATGTCATTTTGTACATACGGCGGCTTATAAAATGACAGCATTTCGCGCCGTTTTCAATTTTAACATACCGATTGCGTTGGATCTTCCTTCTTCATGGTTGCCCTTTATAAGGAAGGATGCTGCCATTATTGGCCGCTATGGCCCGGTTGAACTTCCTCCTGATGGCTATTAACGTCTTGTAAAGTATATGCGGCGCTGCGTTTGAGCCGCTAGGTTTGGAATATTTATTTGTTAAACCCTAATAGCAATCACTATGAAAAAGCAAGTTTTATTGCTGATGGCAGGCGCTTGGGGGGTATTGGGCATCACCGGTTGCATCAAGGAACCCCTGAATAATATGACTGCCTCGGAAAGCAGGATCTATATCACAAACCGGGATAGTACGGCAGATTTTACGGCTTATTCTACTTTTAGCATAGTCGATTCTGTTACCGTTATAGACAACAATAATTTTGCGGGGAAACAGATCACCGCTACGGATGCCGCGTTTATCGATGCCGTAAGAAATGAAATGCAGGCCAGGGGATATGCGGAGGTAAATAAAGATGCCAATCCTGACCTGGGCATCAATATCAGCCGGATATACAATACCTACACCGGCGTAATGACGTATCCGAATTATTGGGGAATGTACGATCGCTTTTATGATCCCTTTTATTGGGGCTATGGCGGATATCCTTATTATTTTCCGCCGTTGTATAGTTATTACCAGGTAACGGAGGGCGCGTTATCTATCGATATACTTGATCTTAAAGATGCGCCTGCTACGCAGCGGATCAAGGGTCTGTGGCAGGGCCTTATCAGGGGATCGGGCATTTTCTCGCAAGATGCCGGAGCGCAGGTGAAAGCCTTATTTGATCAGTCGGCTTACCTGGGCGTTAATCAATAATCCATTTTATTCATCTATTAATCAGCGATTGATATGAAACCGATAAAAATTGCAATGATGTCCTGCCTGATTGTATTGGCTGGATTGAGCGGAATGGCGCAGACAGGGAGATTGAATATGGGGATCAATTATTCATTTGGACTTCCCATAGGCAGCTTGACGGACGCCATGCCCGATAATTCTCCAAGGGGATGGAATGGCAATATTCACTATGCCCTGACCGAAAACATATATGCGGGATTGGGGATAGGCTACCAGGATTTTTATTATAAGAGCCCGAGGCAGCTGTATAAGACCGGGGACGGCAGCGATATTTCCGCCGTGATGACCCGCTCTATACAAACGATCCCTATACTTGCCCAGGGAAGATATGTGTTTGCTCCGCAGGCCTCTGTTCAGCCCTATGTGGGATTAGGAGTTGGAGGAAGCCTGATACGATATCGCAGGTTCCTCGGAGAATTTGGCGAAAGCGATACCAAGTTTAGCTTTGCGGCCCGTCCTGAAGCGGGGATCAATATTCCCGTTGGAAGAAATCGCGAGACCGGGATCAATGTCAGCGCGGCATATCATTATATTCCTTTTAAACACGATGGCGTAGAGAGCTTGAGTCATTTGGGCATTAATGTAGGGATAAGATTTCCCTTGCGCAGGTAGCTGCAGATGATATAACTGTTCGCTATATACGTAGATAATACATGAACGGACCGCGGCAGACGCGTCCACAAGCCAGTCGGACCCTTGCATTAGTCGCGTCGTTTTGAAAAGATCGGGCATTTAAAAGAAAAACCCGGATCGTTTTAGCAGTATCCCGGTTGTATGGCGTCTATAGAGAGTTTCCGGATTGAGTATGGGCAGGCGCTATGCGATCGGGAATTGCTATATCATAGAATATCGAAGCTAGTTGAGCCGCGGGTCGATGGGGTAATTGATCATCATTTCATAATCGCCGCCAAGTTCCTTTAACGCGTCTTTCCAGATATCGTCGGCATTTTTATGAAATACTATTTTTCGCGTAGCCTGCGCCGTAAGCCACGATTTCTCCTGTAATTCTTCATTCAGTTGTCCGCCGGACCATCCCGAATAACCGATATAAAAACGGATCTTTGACATTTCTATCCGGCCGGATTTCAGCAGGCCTATGGCCAGTTCAAAATCGCCTCCCCAGTAAATGCCATTCTGCACTTCATAGCTTCCGGGAATATGGTCGGGGTACTGGTGCAGGAAATGGATGGTATCTTCCTGAACCGGCCCCCCGTAAAAAACGGGTATTTTGAGATCGCCGACATTATCCATAAGTTCATCAAGATAATGTTCATAGACCCGGTTCAACACAAATCCGAAACTGCCTTCCTCCCGATGTTCGCATATAAAGATCACCGTTCTCTTGAAATTTGGATCTTTCAAAAAGGGTTCTGCAATTAATAGAATGCCCGGAGCAGGTTTAATCATATTCCTAAATTAATGATTTTAGTTTGGATTGACGCCGCTAAAAGATCGCAAAAGCGAAGGTATACCGCGCATTTTTTTAGATTTTCCCAAACCTGCATAATTCTTAGTTAAATTCAATCCCCTATATTCGTTCTTTCGACGGTTAGCGCCGGGTTCATTAAATTTGCATGAATGAACCGCCCTTAATAAATACTATCCCGAGTGAAAAAAATCTTTCCCATCATTTTTATCCTGATCAGCCTTTCCCTGGCGGGAACGATTTATGTGCAGTATAGCTGGCTCGATACGATGCTGGTAAATAAACAGGAAGAGTTCAAATGGAAGGTAACGCGCATTATTGATAATGTAGGCAGGGAATTGATGGAGCAAAAAAACACGCTGCCTTCCCTTAAGAACTATCACATGAAGCCGGGCTTTAATTTCCCCTCCGATCAGTTTCAGCGCGAGCTGATGAGGCCGGCGACGATCGGGCAGAAATTTACGGCCTTCGAGGTGGAGGAAAAATTAAGGAAGGCGTTTAATGAACAGGGGCTGAGGAACATCGATTTTGATTTCGCCGTAATTGCCGATGTAGGCTCTTTTTCTTACGAGTACCAGCTCCGCTCCGATAATTTTTTAAAAGCTTTTGAAGATACCATCAATAATTTTCAATGGGTGCTGCCGCTGCAGCCTCCCAGCGGAAGCGACCTGGAGAATCTTACGCCGGCCCAGGAAATGATACTGATCATTCCGGATATCCGCGCGATCGCTTTCAAGCAAATGCGTTGGATGATCATCGGCTCCATATTTTTTACGTTGATGATCGTCAGCGCTTTTTATGTGACGGTAAGCGCGCTGTTGCGTCAAAAAAAGATCAGCGAGATCAAGAACGATTTTATCAATAACATGACGCATGAGTTTAAGACCCCGCTGGCCACGATCTCCTTGGCGGTAGACGCGCTGCGAAACAATAAGGTGATGGACGATCGTTCCAAGATGAACTATTTCAGCGGAATCATCAAGGAAGAGAACAAGCGCATGAACAAACATGTGGAAACCATTTTGCAGGCGGCGCTGATGGACAGGCAGGAGATACAGCTCAATAAGAAACCCATTCACCTGCACGAGCTGATCAGGGAGGTTACAGGCAATTATAGCCTGCAGTTAGAGGAGAAGCAGGGGAGGATAGATCTGCAACTGCATGCGGCAAACGATTATATTAACGCCGATGAAGTGCATTTCCGGAATCTTATTTCCAACCTGGTCGACAATGCCGTTAAATACTCCAAAGAAAACCTGACGCTTAAAATATCCAGCAGCAATTCCGGTTCCCGGCTGATCCTGAAATTTGAAGACAACGGCATCGGAATGAGTAAGGAAACCCTGAGAAGGATATTCGAAAAATTCTATCGCGCCCATACGGGCAACCTGCATAATGTAAAAGGTTTTGGCCTGGGCCTCAGTTATGTGAAGACCGTGATAGACGCGCACGACGGAAAGATAAAGGTGGACAGCTCCGTGGGCAGGGGATCTACTTTCACTCTTGAAGCGCCCCTGATAAAACAAAGGTCAAGACCTGAATAACAGGCATCCGTCGCCATAGCTCAGGAACCGGAAACCGTTCTCTAACGCATAGGCATATATGTTTTTCCAGTCTTCTCCAATGAATGCCGCGACCAGCAGCAGCAGGGTCGACCGCGGCTGATGAAAATTCGTGGCCAGTGCATGCGGTATATTGACGGCGTATCCCGGGGCGATCAACAGGCTGGTCCGCGCCATCAGTTTATCGGTCCCTGTTTTTTCCATCCAGTTCAATACGGCTTCTAAGGAAGCTTTTGTGGAAACCCTGGGATGATCTTCATAGGGTTCCCACTGACCAACGGTGAATAATTCTTCCGGGCCTTCTTTTTTTGCGAGCAGTTTAACGCCTATCCAATACAGGCTTTCAACCGCCCGGAAAGAAGTGGTGCCGACCACGGTAATATGCTTATCGGTAAAACGGTAAATATTTTCGACGACCGGCCTGGGCAGCTCGATATATTCGGCATGCATGTCGTGCTCCTGCATGCATTCGCTTTTCACCGGTTTAAAGGTGCCCGCGCCCACGTGCAGGGTGATATGGTCCTGCCGGATACCGCGGCTGGAAAGCGCTTGCAGGATACCCGGCGTAAAATGCAGCCCCGCTGTAGGCGCGGCGACAGAGCCCGGGCAACGGGCGTAGACGGTCTGGTAACGTTCGGCGTCGGCCGCTTCCGGTTTTCGCTTGATATAAGGCGGGAGAGGAATGGCGCCCGACCAATGCAGGATCTCGGCGAAGCTCAATATCTCGGGGAACCAGGAGAACCGGACGATAAAATGATCGCCGCTTTTTTTCAGCAGCGCAGCCCGGAGGGTAAGCGTTCCCGCGGGACCGGATATCTTTTTCTCGAGCGGCGCTTCGGGCTTCCATTTTGCCGCCTTTCCCACCAGGCATTTCCAGGTAGCGGTCTTTTGCGTCAGCATGGCCTGGCTGATGCCAGCGCCCCCGTCAGGCTCGAGGCAGAAGATCTCAATTTGTCCGCCAGTCGGCTTTTGAAACAGCAGCCTGGCTTCTATGACTTTTGTATTGTTAAAGATCATGAGCGAATCGCCGGGGATGATGCCGGGAAGATCATGAAAAAAACTTTCGGTAATGGTCTTGTTACGATAGACCAATAGTTTGGATCTCTCTCTTTCTGCGAGCGGATGGTAGGCGATACGGTCTTCAGGCAGGGCGTAATCGTATTCCGAAATGGCAATCGCTCCGGGATGACTATTCTTGTTTTCGTTTGCTTCCAATGGTTGTGATCTTTAGGTTAATGCACATTTTCATCCGGTAATACACAGGAAATCCACATGCTATCTCCGAATCCTCCACGGTTTTTCCCCGCAAACCCGTGCGAATGTTAATTGTTACGATATTTTTCTGTTGTGGAAAAATTAAATAAACAGATTTGCGTTAGCAAAGGGGGAAAAAGTGTTATTTTGTGTTAGTTAGTGAATTTTAAGCCATTAATTGTTCGTAAATGATTGGTTTTCTGGGTGAATATGAAGCAACTGTTGACGCCAAAGGCCGTTTTTTACTGCCTGCCGGCATCAAAAAACAATTGCCCGAAGAATATTCAGGCCAGTTCGTGATCAACAGGGGGTTTGAAAAATGCCTTACCCTGTATCCGTTAACAAGTTGGGAGCCAATAATTAATGGAATCAGCAAGTTGAATGATTTTGACCCCAAAGTTCGGGAATTCAGAAGATATTTTTTTAATGGCGCTACCCAGGTAGAATTGGACTCTGCCAGCCGGCTCTTACTGCCTCCGAACCTGAAGGAGCATGCCGGGCTGGAAAAAGATATTGTGATCGTAGGCGCGATCAAAAAGATAGAGATATGGGACAAGATAAAATACAAACAGTTCTTTGAATCTATTTCACCGGAGTACTTCAGCGAATTGGCGAAAGAGGTAATACCTGTCAGCCTTGAATTATAAAGGCCCCGTTTTATGAAAAAGGAAGACGATAAAACAGGTTCCCCTTCGGCATATCATATTCCTGTCTTACTGAATGAAGTTATCGATGCGCTCGCGGTGAAGCCTGATGGCGTATATGTGGATTGCACATTTGGCGGAGGCGGCCATTCGAAGGCCCTGTTAAAACGCCTGGGCGATGCAGGCAGGCTATTGGTTTTTGACCAGGATGCAGAGGCCCGCGCGAACCTCCCGGACGACCCGCGCATAACGTTTCTGCAACACAATTTCCGTCATCTCCAACGCTTTCTTCGCCTGCATCAGGCTCCGGAGGTAGACGGCATCATGGCCGATCTCGGGGTCAGCAGCCGCCAGTTCGATGAAAGCGAAAGAGGGTTTTCCATCCGGTACGATGCGGATCTGGACATGCGGATGGACAAAAGGCAGGATACGACGGCTGCTACGATCCTGAACAGTTATTCCGAGACGCGGTTGCATAAGCTGTTTGAGCAATACGGCGAGGTGACCAATGCTAAAACGCTGGCCCGAACGATCGTGGAAGCAAGAAAGACCGGCCCGATCAAAACCATCGCCGGACTCAGGGAGGCGGTTCATCATATCGTAAAGGGGAATCCGAATAAGTATTTCGCGCAGGCGTTTCAGGCATTGCGCATTGAGGTGAACGATGAGCTGGGCGCATTAAAAGAGTTGTTGCAACAGGTTCCCGACGCGCTGAAGCCGGGCGGGCGCGTGGCGATCATCTCTTTTCATTCGCTGGAAGACAGGTTGGTGAAGAACTTTTTTAAGCATGGGCATTTTGAGGAGTCGGCCGATAAGGACGTTTTTGGCGCCCCGGTTATTGCGCCTCCGCTGAAACCCATCACCAAAAAACCGGTTACCCCCGGCCCCAAAGAGCTTCGCGATAATCCCCGGTCCAGGAGCGCCAAAATGAGGGCGGCGGAGAAAAAGACATAAAAGGTAAACATGAGCGAAGAAAGGATACAGATAAAAGAAAGTCGTGCGGAATGGAAGCGTTTGCTTAGCCATCGCTGGATCGTTCGCAACTTCCGCTTCTTCCTTTTTTTGTCTGTGCTGGCCGTAGCCTATATCTACAACGGGCATTATGCCGATAAGCTGGCGAGAAAGATCAACAGGGTAAGCCAGGAAGTGAACGAATTGACTTATGAATATAAAACCTTACGCAGCGAAGTGATGTTCCGCAGCAAACAAAGCGAACTGTCCAGGTCTGTAGCGCCTTTGGGGTTGAGCGAATTGACCGCCCCGCCTGTGGTACTGAAGGATAGTTCAGGAAATAAATAATACGGAAAATAAGATCTCGCCCCCGGGGCGGAGCCGTACAGGGTTCTAAAGAAAAACAATATTGGAAGTAAAACGCGACATATTATGGAGGGTGTACCTGTGCTTTATCTGCATGGCCTTGTTTAGCCTGGCGATATTGGGGCGCGTAATTTATATCCAGCAGTTCGAGGGGACTTATTGGAAAGACCAGGCAAAACAACAACAGCAGCGTTTTATTGAGATCGACGCCGACAGGGGAACGATCTATAGCGAAGGCGGAGACATGCTGAGCGCATCCATCCCGTTCTTTGACATATATGTTGATTTCGCGGCAGAGGGACTGCGGGAAAAAAATGGCAAGAGATTTAAAGACAATATTGATTCCCTGTCTATCAGTCTTTCCGCCTTATTTAAAGACAAAAGCGCCGCTGCCTATAAAAAAGAATTGCAACAGCAATACCAGAAGGGCAGCAGGTATTACCTGCTAAAAAAGAATATCTCCTTTGAGCAGTATAAAACCCTGAGGGGTTTTCCATTGGTAAGGCAGGGAAAAAATAAAAGCGGTTTCATTGCGGAAGTGAAAAACAAAAGAATGACCCCCTTTGGTTTGCTGGCCAACAGAACGATCGGATTGTCGCGCGAGTATATTGACAGCGACGGGAAAATAAAGAATTCAAACGTAGGGCTGGAACATACTTATGACGAAGCGCTAAAAGGAGAAAGCGGTAAAAGGCTGGTCCGGTATATCGCAGGCGGCGTATATGTTCCGGTGGAAGGATATGAGATCAAACCTGAACAGGGAAAGGATATCGTTACCACGATCGATGTAAACATCCAGGATATTGCGGAGAACGCCTTGCTGAAGATGATGGAAGAGAATGAAGCTACGCACGGCGCCTGCATCGTCATGGAAGTGAAAACGGGTAAGATAAAGGCAATGGCTAATCTTGGCCGCCGCCCGGATGGAAGTTACTGGGAGGATATGAACTATGCGATCATGGCCTCTGAGCCGGGATCGACTTTTAAACTTGCCACCATGCTGGCCTTGCTGGAAGACAAATACATTACCCTGAACGACCAGGTGGATCTCGAAAAGGGGGTATGGAAAGTGTCCAGGAGAACAGTGTACGATAGCGAAAGGCATATGAGAACCAATGTTACCGCAAAACAGGCATTTGAATACAGCTCCAACGTGGGGATGGCCAAGCTGACCTGGTCGCATTATGCTAAAAATCCTGATAAGTTTATCAATCACCTGAAGAAGCTGCATTTTAACGAGCCGTCGGGAATAGACCTGGCAGGAGAAACCGCGCCTATCGTCAAGAACCAGAAGTCCAAGACCTGGAGCGCTACCACGCTGCCCTGGATGAGCTTTGGTTACGAGGTGCTGGTGAGCCCGCTGCAGACCCTGATGCTCTACAATGCCGTAGCCAACGGCGGGAAGATGATGAAGCCCTACCTGGTCAACGAAATAAAGCATTCAGGGATCGCCATAAAAGAAAATAAGCCGCAGGTGGTGGAAGAGCGGATCGGAAGCGAAGAAACGATCCGGCAATTGCAGGAATGTTTGGTCGGCGTTTGCAGCGAACCGGGAGGCACAGGGTATAACCTTTTTAAAACGGCGCCTTATAAGGCGGCGGGAAAAACAGGCACAGCGCTGGTGGCGAACGGAAACCGCGGCTATGCGGATCATATTTACCAGTCGTCTTTCGCGGGATATTTTCCGGCAGGCGACCCAAAATATTCCTGTATCGTGGTCATAAAGAACAAACCCTTTGCGAAAAAATATTACGGGGGATCGGTTGCGGGTCCTGTGTTCAGGGAGATCGCGGATAAGCTGTATGCCTTGAATGCCGATAAGGACAGGAACCGCCCGGCTTATGAGATCCGGCCGGACAGCTCGGTTTACCGGTATGCCGGCGCCGCGACAGACATGAGGAATATCCTGGCTGCCCTGAAGATCAACTATATGGATTCTTCCGGGAAGAGCGAATACAACAGGATCCGCAATGTCAATTACCGTCCGGTGATGGAACCTATCGCGGCGGAGAAGAATCAGATGCCCGATATAAAAGGCATGGGATTGAAAGATGCGTTGTTCCTGTTGGAAAACAAAAACGTTAAAGTGATCGCGAGGGGAAAGGGAAAAGTGATCGCGCAGTCTGTTGAGGCGGGAACGCCCCTGGTAAAAGGGCAGACCGTAAGCGTTGAATTAAACTGAGTCGAATAGATACAATGGCATTGCTGCAGGACATATTATTCAGGGTAAGCATCCGTTCGGTGTACGGCAGTACTGGTATATCTGTAAGCGGACTGCAGATCGATTCGCGTAAAATAAAAGCGGGCGATGTCTTTATTGCTATCCGTGGCGCCGCGGCAGATGGCCATCAGTTCATTGGTATCGCGGAGCAGAACGGCGCCGCCGCCATTGTTTGCGAACAAATGCCGGTCAATAGAAAAGAGGGTCTCGCCTATATCCAGGTGGAAGACAGCGCGGCGGCGGCCGGGCATATGGCGCATCTTTTTTTTGGCGAACCCTCCGGCAAGCTGAAGCTGGTGGGCGTGGTAGGCACCAATGGTAAAACAACGGTAGCGACCCTATTGTATAAACTGTTTAGCCGGTTAGGCTATGCCTGCGGGTTGGTAAGCACGGTTCAGAACCATATACGCGAAAGGATCGCGCCTTCTACCCATACTACCCCCGACCCGATCAGCCTGAACGCCTTGCTCAGGCAAATGGCGGATGAGGGATGCACGCATGTTTTTATGGAAACAAGCTCGCATGCCATTCATCAGAAAAGGATAGCGGGACTGCAATATGCCGGCGGAGTATTTACCAATATTACGCATGATCATCTCGACTATCACAAAACCTTCGACGAATACATAAGGGTTAAGAAATCATTCTTTGACGCGTTGCCTTCTTCTGCTTTTGCGGTTTCCAATGCCGACGACAAGCGCGGGCGGGTGATGCTGCAGAATACTCCTGCCGCTAAATATTACTATAGCCTTAAAATGGTTGCGGATTTCAAAGGAAAAATATTGGAGAACGGCTTAATGGGACTGGCGATGAACGTGAATGAACGGGAAGCGCATTTTAAACTGATCGGGGAGTTTAATGCCTATAACCTGCTTGCCGCATACGGAGCGGCCGTTTGCCTGGGCGAAGAAAAGGATGAAATACTGCTTCATCTGAGCGCCATGACCGGCGCTGAGGGGCGCTTCGAATATTTTATTTCCCCCAGGGAAAAGATCATTGGCATTGTGGACTATGCTCATACGCCCGATGCCTTGATCAATGTGCTGGCTACGATCAAAAAATTAAAGAAAGGCTATGAGCAGGTGATCGCCGTGGTGGGATGCGGGGGAGACAGGGATCCCAGCAAGCGCCCGGTAATGGGAGCGGCGGCATGCGAGTATAGCGACAAGGCAATATTCACTTCCGATAACCCGCGCAGCGAGGATCCGGGGCTGATACTGAAAGATATGGAACGGGGGCTGAACGCTTCGGCAAAAAAAAAATTTATTGCCATTGCCGACCGGAAGGAGGCGATAAAAACGGCATTGACGCTTTCCAAACCGGAGGATATCGTGCTGATCGCAGGCAAGGGTCATGAGAAGTACCAGGAAATAAAAGGAGTTAAATATCCTTTCGACGATAAACAGGTGTTGCTGGAAATGTTTGAAAAGCTGGAAAAATAAACAGAAAGCAGGGAGAGCAGGAATGGCGTCGCGGCGTCGATGAATAGAAACAAGAAAACCCATTAATAACTGGCGGATGCTGTATCATTTGTTTGAATGGTTTAAGGAAACGGGCATAAAATTCCCCGGGAGCGCGCTCTTCCAGTTCATTACCTCGCGCATGCTCATGGCCGTGATCCTGTCAATGGTCATATCCGCCTTATTTGGAAAAAGGCTGATTAATTTCCTGCGCAGGATGCAGGTGGGCGAAAGCGTTCGTGAACTGGGACTGGAAGGCGAGCAGCAGAAGAAGGGCACCCCAACGATGGGCGGCATCATTATTATCATGGCCATCCTTGTTCCTACGCTGCTGCTGGCCGATCTTGGGAAAGCCTATATCCGGCTCATGATATTCAGTACGATATGGCTTGGATTGATCGGCTTTATCGACGATTACCTGAAGCTGCGCGCAAAAAAACTTGCGCAACAGCGCGGCTTCGCTTATAAGAAAGACAATAAGGACGGGCTCGCAGGATGGTTCAAGGTATTGGGGCAGGTAGTGCTGGGGGTGGTAGTGGCATCTACGCTGACGTTTAACAGCAATACGCCGGTATGGAGGGAGTACATCGGCCCGGCAAGCGATAGTTCTGCGAATGTGATCAAGAGAGAACTGGACGGCAAACAAATGTTATTCGTGGCGCCGGATGAACCGATAACCACTATTCCCTTTGTGAAGGGACATGAGTTCCGGTACTCGAAACTATTACCCGAAGCCGGGCGGGCTTATACCTGGATATTGTACATGCTGATCGTGATCTTCATCATAACGGCCGTGTCCAACGGCGCCAATATAACAGACGGGCTCGATGGCCTGGCTACCGGAGTGAGCGCGATCATTGGCGTATGCCTGGGCATATTCGCGTATGCCAGCGGCAATTTCCGTTTTGCCGAATACCTGAACATCATGTATATACCGAATCTTGGCGAGCTGTCCATTTTTATCGCCGCCATGATCGGGGCCTGCGTTGGGTTCCTGTGGTATAATGCTTATCCCGCGCAGGTGTTTATGGGCGACACCGGGAGCCTGATGCTGGGAGGAGTGATTGCCGCATTGGCGATCATCGTAAGAAAGGAATTGCTGATCCCGATCTTCTGCGGGGTGTTCCTGGTAGAGAGCCTGAGCGTAATGATACAGGTGGGGTATTTTAAGTATACCAAACGAAAGTATGGGGAGGGGAGACGGGTTTTCCTGATGAGCCCGCTTCACCATCATTATCAAAAGTTGGGATACAATGAGAGCAAGATCGTAACAAGATTCTGGATAGTGACATTGTGTTGTGTTGTGTTTGCAGTGGTGACGTTGAAGATCAGGTAGGAAATAAATATAGCAGATGAACATAAAGGCTTATTGAAAAACCGGGTTTCTGTAAAATCCAAGGTTGAAAAACCAGTCTGAAGCTAAAGAAATTGTAGCGTCCAAAGTTCAAACTATCGAAGAACCGCTTAATCCGTCGCCGTTAATTATGGACAATAATGCGTAAGAGTCTCGCTATTCTGGGAGCCGGCGAAAGCGGCGTTGGGGCTGCATTGCTTGGCAAGCAGCAGGGGTATGATGTTTTTGTTTCCGACGGCGCCCCGATAAAAGCGAAGTATAAGGAAGAATTGCAACAGCATAATATTCTGTTCGAGGAGAATGGGCATTCGGAAGTAAAGATCTTAAGCATGGAGGAAGTTGTGAGAAGTCCGGGTATCCCGGATAAAGCGGAAATAATAAAGAAGATCAGGAACAAAGGCATTCCGATCATCAGCGAGATCGAACTGGCCTACCGGCATAAAGGGTCGGCCAGGATCGTGGGGATAACCGGCAGCAACGGTAAAACGACTACCGCCTCATTGCTCTTTTATATATGTAAACAAGCTGGATTGGATTGCGCATTGGTGGGAAATATCGGTTATTCTTTTGCAAGACAGGCGCAATCCGACCCCAGGCAATGGTATATCGCGGAGATCAGCAGTTTTCAGCTGGATGATATCCGGGAATTCAGGCCGGATATAGCGATCCTGACCAATATCACCGAGGATCACCTCGACAGATATGATTACCGTTTTGAAAACTATATCAACAGCAAATTCCGTATCGTGATGAACCAGACCAGGGAAGACTATTTTATTTACTGTGAAGATGATCCGGTTATATCGCAGTATTTAAAAGAACATCCAATCAATACTAACTATTTACCCATTACCATGCGCAGAGCATTAAAACCCGGAGCTTATATTATGAATGAACGAATGACCATTACTACAGCAGATGAAAAAATGCAAATGAGCATTTATGATTTTGCGCTGAAAGGCAAACACAACCAATATAATACTATGGCTTCAGGTATAGCGGCTAGTCTGATCGGCATAAGAAAGCAAAAGATCAGGGACGCGATACAATCGTTCGAAGCCCTTGAGCACCGGATGGAATACGTGGTTACGATACGCGGCGTGGAATTTATCAACGACAGCAAGGCGACCAATGTGAACAGCGTCTGGTTCGCGCTGGAAAGCATGAAAAAATCTACCATCCTCATTCTTGGCGGCGTGGATAAGGGAAATGATTATTCCCTGATCCGCGAGCTCGTCAGGGAAAAAGTGAAAGCGATCGTCTGTATGGGGCTGGATAACCGCAAGATACATGAGGCTTTCCGGGAAGACGTGCCCCTGATCATCGATACGGCCAGCGCAGAAGCGGCGGTAAATGCGGCTTTCAAGGCGGCGGTTCCCGGCGATGTGGTGCTGCTGAGCCCGGCCTGCGCCAGTTTTGACCTGTTTAACAATTACGAAGACCGCGGCGCGCAATTTAAAAAAGCAGTGAAAAATCTTTGATGAACGATTTTGTTAACATACCGAAAAGCCATTTTCGCGACCTGCGTGAAAAGACCAGGGGCGATAAAGTGATATGGGCCACGGTGGCGCTACTGGCGCTCGTGTCCCTGCTGGCCGTGTATAGTTCGACAGGATTACTGGCTTATCGCTACAACAGGGGCAATACGGAGATCTATCTTTTCAAACAGGTAGCGGTTATCATTATCGGAATAGGCATTATTTATTTTGCCCACCAGGTAAACTATACCCTGTATTCCCGCTGGTCGAGGATATTGTTCCTGCTCTCCATTCCCTTGCTGATCTATACCTTATTTTTCGGCGTCAGCCTGAACGAGGGAACCCGCTGGATCCGGCTTCCCCTCATCAACCTGACCTTCCAAACCTCCGACCTGGCCAAACTGGCCTTGTTTATGTACCTGAGCAGGATGCTGAGCAAAAAGCAGGACACGATCAAGGATTTTAAAAAGGGATTTCTGCCGCTTATCACGCCGGTTGCCATTATCAGCTTGCTGGTGGCGCCCGCAAACCTTTCCACGGCGCTGATGATCGGCGCTACGAGCCTGTTGCTGATGTTTATCGGCCGGGTAAGCATAAAACATATCGGGCTGACCCTGAGCATTGCGGCTATACCGGTCGCCCTTCTCATCGCTCTTGCGGTGGCCTTCTATGATAAGGAAGAAGGAAAGGCAAAGGATCTTCCTGTATTGATCGAATCGGGTCGCCTCCCGACCTGGATCAAACGCGTGCAGAATTTTATATACGATGCCAGGCAGGGCGATAAGGACGATAACTACCAGGTCAACCAGGCGAAGATCGCCATTGCCAAAGGCGGGCTGATCGGGCTGGGTCCCGGCAACAGCGAACAGAGAAATTTTCTTCCGCACCCGTATTCGGATTTTATCTATGCCATTATCATTGAAGAATACGGGCTTGTGGGCGGAGCCTTTATCATATTTATCTATATGATATTCCTGTTCAGGAGCATCAGGATTTTCCGGAAATGCCCCTATGCCTTTGGCGCTTTCCTGGCATTGGGGTTAAGCTTTACATTGGTGATACAGGCATTGATCAATATGGCGGTGAACGTTAACCTGTTTCCGGTAACGGGGGTGACCCTGCCGTTGGTTAGCATGGGGGGAAGCTCCTTTTTATTTACCTGTCTCGCTATCGGCATCATCCTTAGCGTGGCAAGAAATGTAGAACAACTGGAGGGGAAATAATATGAAAAAGAGGATCATCATAGCAGGCGGCGGCACGGGAGGACATATATTCCCTGCTATTGCCATCGCCAATGCGTTGAGGAAAAAACAGCCGGCAACGGAGATCTTGTTTATTGGCGCAAAGGGGAAAATGGAAATGGAGAAGGTTCCCCAGGCCGGCTATAAGATACATGGCATTGATATATCGGGGTACAACAGGAGCTCTTTGATCAGGAATCTTATGCTGCCCTTCAAGCTCATGAAAAGTTTTGTGCAGGTAAGCCGGCTGGTAAAATCATTTAAACCGGATGCGGCGATAGGCGTTGGCGGGTATTCCACCTTCCCTGTGCTCAGGTATGCGCAATCGAAAGGGATACCCACGTTCATTCATGAATCCAATTCCTTTGCCGGTCGATCCAATATATTATTGGGTAAAAAAGCCGCCAGGGTTTTTGTGGGGGGAGAGGGAATGGAAAGCTTTTTCCCGAAGGAAAAGATAATGATCACCGGCAACCCGGTCAGATCGGCCATTGTGAACAGCGCGATCTCCAGGGAAGATGCCATCGGTTTTTTCGGACTGAACCCCGCGCTTAAAACGGTATTGGTTACCGGCGGCAGCCTCGGCGCCAAAAGCATCAACGAAGCTATTGAGGCTTCGCTGGATGAATTTCCGAAACACGATCTGCAGCTGATCTGGCAAACCGGGAAGCCTTTTGCTGAGAGAGCCAATAAGGCTTCCATAGGGAGGCCCCAGGTATGGACAAATGATTTTATTGCCAGGATGGAGTATGCGTTTGCAGCGGCTGATATAGTGGTGTCGCGCTCCGGGGCAATGGCCATCTCGGAACTGTGCGTAGTGAAAAAGCCGGTGATCTTTGTGCCTTACCCCTTTGCTGCGGAAGACCATCAAACGGTGAATGCAAAAAAACTGGTCGATAAGGACGCGGCCTGGCTGATCAAAGACAGCGAGGTAAAAGAAAAATTAATACCAGCCATTATTGAGCTGGCCAACGATAATGAACGACGGCAGCAAATGAAAAAGAACATCAGCAGGCTGGCAGTTGTAAATGCAGACGAGACCATTGCTTCCGAAATATTTAAAGCGATACATGATTGACCTGAACACCATAAGGCATATTTATTTTATAGGCATTGGCGGCATTGGCATGAGCGCGCTGGCAAGGTATTTCCTGTTCCAGGGTAAAAAGGTCAGCGGTTATGACAGGACACAGTCAACGCTTACGCTGCAAATGGAAAAAGAGGGCATATCCATTCATTATACCGACGATCCGGGATTGGCTCCTAAGGAGGCAGAGCTGGTGATCTATACGCCCGCTATTCCTGCGGATCACCTTGAGCTGGGCTGGTACAGGCAGCACAATTACCCGGTTGTTAAAAGAAGCGATGCGCTGGGAGCGATCACGCAACATACGTTTAACATATGCGTTGCCGGGACACATGGCAAAACAACCACCAGCGCCATGACCGCCCATATCCTGCGGCATAGCGGGTATGGATGCAATGCATTCCTGGGCGGGATCGCCGCAAATTATAATAGCAATTTCTGGAGCAGCGAGCGCGCCGTATGCGTGGTCGAAGCGGATGAGTACGACAGGAGCTTCCTGAAACTGAGCCCCGATATCGCGGTGATCACTGCGATGGATGCGGATCACCTGGACATCTACGGAACAGAACGCTCCATGCAGGATAGCTTTATTGAATTCTCGGGAAGGATCAAACCCGAAGGAACATTGTTCGTTAAGGCGGGATTAAGCAGGAGCGATGAGTTTAGGGCAGGGAAGAAAACGACCTATCATTTCAGCGATGATACCGCAGATATATATGCGAAAAACCTGAAGACAGTGAATGGCCATTACCGGTTCGACGCCGTGGTTAAAGGCGAGCGTATCGACGGGTTGACCTTGAACATGGGGGGAGCCCACAATGTAGAAAATGCGCTGGCGTCCATAGGCATAGCGCGGCTGCTTAACATCGACGCCGGTCTGATCCGGGAAGCGGTGGCTGCATTTAAGGGCGTGAAAAGAAGATTTGAGTACCTGGTTAAAACAGACAAGCTGGCGTATATCGACGACTATGCCCATCACCCCGAAGAACTGAACACCTTGATCAGCAGCGCTAAGGCGCTATTCGGCGAAATGCGGTGCACGGTTATCTTTCAACCGCACCTGTATTCGCGTACCCGCGACCTGGCGGAGCAGTTTGCGGAAAGCCTGGACAAGGCCGACGAAGTGATCTTGTTGCCCATATACCCGGCAAGGGAATTGCCCATCGAAGGCGTAAGCAGCGAAATGATCGCCAGTAGGATGAAAAACAGGCAATGCAGGGTATTGGATAAAAATGAGCTGTTGGATGATCTCGGTCGTTCCGCAGCCCAGCCGGGTAAGGGCAGGTTGATCATCACTGCCGGCGCCGGGGATATTGACCGGTTGACGGATCCGATCAGAACATTGTTGAACGCCAAACAGCCAATGCGCCTGGAAGAAAAATGAATATTTTCAAAAATATCAGGAAAACGCTTTCCATCTGTCTCTGGGCCGTTATCGGCGCGGGCATCATCGTGATGATGGTTGCCGCGGTGAATGCCAGGAGCCAGAAGACCTGCAACGGGTACAATATCCGGATCAATGGTCAGTCAGACGGCAAATGGTTCCTGGATAAGGANNATCATTTCAGCTGGCCAGCCTCGAAACAAAGCTGGAAAAACAAGCCTGGGTCAAGAATGCCGAACTGTTTTTTGACAACAGCGGGATATTGCAGGTCAGGGTTGTTCAGCGGGAGCCTATAGCGAGGATATTCACGGCTTCAGGAGAGAGCTTTTATATAGACAGCGCAGGCCATCGCCTGCCGCTATCTGATCGGGTAGCCGTGAAATTACCCGTATTTACCGGCTTCCCCTCGGACGGCCGAAAGATCAAGGAGATCGACAAGCGCCTGCTCGGGGATATCAGGTTGGCCAGTCTTTTTTTATCAAAGGAGCCTTTCTGGATGGCCCAGGCGGCGCAGATAGCCATTACGCATTCGCGGGAATTTGAAATGATCCCCACCGTAGGAAATCATCTGGTGGAATTAGGCGATGCGTCGAACCTGGAAGAGAAGTTCGGGAGACTGATGGTGTTTTACAAGCAGGTATTGTCCAGGGCGGGCATGGATAAATATGAACGCATAAAAGTACAGTATGATAAGCAGGTGGTAGGCGTGAAGAAAAAAAGTTAAAGGGTAATGCGACCTGTAAGCGTAAACAAGAGGCTGAGCGATCAGCAGAGCAGAATAAAAAGGAATTGATTTTTTTTAATACGGTTAATACAACAACTAAAACAGCGTCATGAACAACGAACAACCCATTATTGTAGGTCTTGATATCGGAACTACCAAGATTGCCGCTATTGCAGGGCGGAAGAATGAGTTTGGCAAACTGGAGATCATTGGTTTTGGCCGCGCCAACTCCAATGGCGTGAAGCACGGACAGGTGCTGAACATAGATGAAACCATCAGGGCCATCAGGATGGCGCTTGACAATTGTTATGCATCCAACCCGAATCTCGAAATCACGGAGGTATATGTCGGTATTGCCGGTCATCATATAAAAAGTCTCCAAACCCGCGGCGATATCGTGAGGCATCAGACGGAAGAAGAGATCTCCCAGAAAGAGATCGATCAGCTTATTGCCGATCAGTATAAAACCTATATTCCCGCCGGCGATCAGATCATCGATGTGATCCCGCAGGAGTTTACCGTGGATAATTTCCAGAACATCCCCAACCCCATTGGATATGGAGGCGTGAAGGTCGGCGCTAATTTTCATATCATCACCGGCGACAAAAATGCTATACGCAATATTAACCGGGCGGTGGAAAAAAGCCAGCTTCGCACGAAAGACCTGGTGCTGCAGCCGCTCGCCTCGTCTGCTGCGGTAATGGGGCAGGAAGACCTGGAAGCGGGCGTGGCCATCGTGGATATCGGCGGCGGCACCACCGATCTGGCAGTATTTTATGAAGGCATACTAAAACATACGGTGGTGATACCCTTCGGCGGAGAGAACATCACCAATGATATCAAGACCGGCCTGGGCGTATTAAAAATGCAGGCCGAGCAGATGAAAGTGCAGTTTGGTTCGGCTTTGTCGAATGAGGCAAAAGCTAATGCGGTGATCACAATACCGGGGCTGCGCGGCATGCCTACCAAGGAGATCAGCGTGAAGAACCTCGCCAATATTATACAGGCCAGGATGAGCGAGATCATGGACTTTGTAACCTTTCACCTCAAACAGGTGGGATTGGACAACAAGATGCTAAATGGCGGGATCGTGCTGACCGGCGGCGGATCGCAGTTAAAGCACCTGATACAGCTTACCGAATATGTGACCGGGCTGAATGCCAGGATCGGTTATCCCAACGAGCATCTGGCGCCGGGGCATATCGAGGAACTGGCCAAGCCCACGTATGCCACTTGTATAGGATTAATATTAAAAGGATATAGCGATTATGAACACAATCGCAAACAGTTTGAGACCCAGTATCAGAAACTTGATGTTCCGCCGGCGCTGAAAAAACCGGTAACGCAGCAGCAGGAGGAACTGGCTGAAGAAGACAGCCAGGAAGACAAGGTCAGAAACCGTAAAGGACTGAAGGACTTCTGGGGCAAGTTTAAGGTAACCCTGATAGACCTGTTTAAAGAAGAAGAAGATCGCGCATTGTAAGCGAAATCCGGACATTATTAATTAACTAACTCATTAATTCCGTTTTATGATTCATTTCGATTTACCAAAGGAAAAATCGTCCATCATCAAGGTGATAGGCGTTGGCGGCGGCGGCAGCAATGCTGTTAATCACATGTTCAGCCAAAATATAGAAGGCGTAAACTTCATTGTATGCAATACCGATTCGCAGGCGATAACCCAAAGCAAAGTGCCTAACCGCGTGCAGCTCGGCCCCCACCTGACCCAGGGCTTAGGGGCCGGCGCCAATCCCGATATCGGCCGGCAGGCTACGGAAGAAAGCCTGGAAGAGATCAAAAGCATACTGGAAGTAAATACCAAAATGGCATTCATCACTGCCGGTATGGGCGGAGGCACCGGAACCGGCGGCGCGCCGATCATTGCCAAGATATGCCGCGACCTGGGTATTCTTACCGTGGGCATCGTCACCACTCCTTTTTCCTACGAGGGAAAGAAACGGCAGATGCAGGCGGAGGAAGGTATTGCGATCATGAAGCAATATGTGGACACCTTGTTGGTGATCAGCAATGATAAATTGCGCCATCAGTTTGGCAACCTGAAAATGAAGGAAGCGTTCAGCAAGGCAGACAATGTACTGGCTACCGCGGCGAAATGTATCACCGATGTGATCAACACGACCGGTCAGATCAATGTGGACTTTGCCGATGTCTGCACCGTAATGAAGAATGGCGGGGTGGCTATCCTCGGAAGCGCCGCCTGCGGAGGAGAGAACCGCGCCTTGCATACCATTGAGGAAGCGCTCGCTTCTCCTTTGCTGAATGATAATGATATCAGGGGCGCTAAGTGGATACTGATCAATATTAATTCTGCAGAAGGAGATTACGAGTTTACGATGGATGAAGTGGAGATCATCCAGAACTACCTGCTGGAACGCGCGGGCGAGGGGACCGACGTGATCCTCGGCATGGGATACGATCCTACGCTGGATGACAAGATCGGGATCACGCTTATTGCAACGGGATTTGAGTATAAGGATCCTTTTGGAAAGCCTGCCGCTCCAAAGCCGGAAGAGAAGAAAGACGAAAAGATCGTATTCACCTTAAATCCCATATCCCAGGAAGAAGAACAGGAGCGCATCAAAAAAGCTTACGAAGAGAAAAAAGCCGCCGAGGCAAAGAAGGCGGCGGAAGAACACGCGGCCTTGATGGCGGAGAAAATGGCCGCCGATAAAAAGCTGCAGGAGGAAAAGCTGAGCGAAGCGTTAAAAAGCCAGGCGCAGCCCTTCGTGCAACGCCCCTTTGTAGAACCGGAACAATCCATCAGGGAATCGCTGATCCCTACGCTGAGCAGCGATAGGGATACGGAAAATAACGATACTGAAACCGGTGTTAATACGCACAATAATGATGAAAATACTGTGGAAAAGTTGGAGGCGGAAGAAACGATAGAATGGGTACTTTCGTATCCATCCGGGGAGGAAACGCCTTCTACCGCCCTATCTTTATCAGAACAATCTACGCGTACAACTCATTCTTCTGCGTCTGCAGCGTCAGGAGGATACTTGGCCAAGCCATCCAATATATATGCAGAACCGGAAGAGAAATCCAACCCAGAACCTATGCAGGAACCTGTTCCATCTGCTAGCGCTGAACCAGTAATGGAAGAAGAACCTTTCATGGAGATGCATTTAACGGAGAAGGACGAGATTCCAGCAGCGGCGGATGAGCCTGGGGCCCATCAGACACAAGATATTGTTATGGCGTCGTCATCTGCTGAGGAACCTGCTTTGCAGGACGAAGTGGAATTACAAAAACGCCGGGCAGCAGAACGAATTCAGAAATTGCGCAATCTGTCGTTCAACATCAATGCTGCCGATCCTAACAATGAGTTTGAAACTGTGCCGGCTTATATCCGCCGCAATTTGGATCTCTACAACAGCATCTCTCATGTTGAGAACTTCTATAGCAACTACGAGGTAAAAGACGACGGAAAAGATAATATCCAGATCTCCACCATCAACACATTCCTGGACGGTAAAAAACCCGATTAGCAATAGCGTCATGCATGCCTGTTTCGACAGGCATGCTATGATGGGTTTATCTAAAATCTGTTATTCCTGTTTTTAGTTGTATTCCCCCTGTTTCGACCAGGGGGATTTTTTCTTTCGCTATTTATCGATTCTTCTCAGGTCCTGTTTACTCAACCAGCCGTTGATGGTGTTGCCTAGATTGTTGGTCGCGTTAACGTAGATAAAGTCTTTCGTTTCGTCCAGGGCATGTAGCTCCGCGGGAGAGAACTGGTAAATGAATGTGCCATTCAAAGCCGATGGATCGGGCTTATTGTAAAAGTTGGCTTTCGACGCGACCTTATAGACGCCCAACTGCTTTTTGTTGTTATTGCCTGTAGCAGGGGAAGTTTCCGATGCCGCAGGCTGTTGAACAGCAGGGGAGGATTGGGTCGGAGCATTCGAAACGCTTGCCACGTCGCCTTTTATGGAAAAAGAACCTTCATTTTTTGAAGCAGGGGAATTTGAAGAAGCGGCGTTCGGCACAGAAGCGCCGCCGGAAGAAGCGGGCAGGGTATTGACTGCTGCAACAGTTGTTTCAGTATTTCGTTCCGCCGGTGTTGCGGAAGCGTTTTTTTGCTGCTGGGGACTGGCAGACGGGGAACCCGCATCCTGGCTGGCAACGGATCCGCCCTGCGCTTGATTGGGCAACGGCGCCAGCGAGGCTTCAGAAGATCGTTTATTTTCCTTTATTGCTGTTTCACCGGAAGCCTGGACAGCGCCGGGAGAGGCCTGGAGTTCAACTTTTCCCGTTGGCGGCAGCGCATTTGAAGATTGCCGATCCCTGGCAGGCGAGGCAGGCAGTGCGGCATCCCGGGTATTGTTTCCATTGGGAGCAGGCGATAACAGCTCTACAGGCGGCTTGCCCTGTATTCTTCGTAAAAATGGATAATCGGCTTTAACGATAAAGATGGAATAGAGCGCAAAAGCTCCCAGGAAAATGGCCAGGGCCAGGACCAGGTTGAAAGCTTGTTTGGAAACCTTTTTCTTGGGACGATAATAAAACGGCAACGGGGCCGGTGATCCGGGGCCCTGTTCCTGGTGATCTCCTTCCCCTTTTAATTCGCGGATCTCTTTTTCCAATAAGCCATTAAAAAATTCCAGTTTCTCAATGGTTCTCTCCAGTTCCTTGTTTTCGCGAATTAACTTTTCATTTTCTTCCTGAAAATCGTAAGGTTTCACGCTTCGTAATTTTTTTGATGGAGCTCTCCTGTTCTCAGATTCTTCTGTTATCATAAAAAATTGAATTTCAAGGGTTATTTCAATGGTTGACGAACCTGATACCTCACGCCGCTATTGGATACGGTTACATTATCAAGAAATAGTCCAATTTCAGCGGATTGAAAATATTTCTAATGCAATTCATCCCGACCGAAATGCCGACCCTTTCGTCAACTGCCTGAATAGTAAGATTATGCTTACAAAGTTAACCATCTTTCAAGGCAAACCGCGCGCGAAACATATTTTTTGAAGCGTGTCCGCCGGTTTTAAGATATATTTGACGCATCTCATAGAAGCCTATAAGGAAATGTTTATATGAATAAGGAGCGCATTCGTTTCATTGATCTTTTTTGCGGCGTTGGCGGATTCCGGGTGGCCATGGAACAGTCCTGCCTGGAGAACGGGTTGGTTCCCGAATGTGTATTTTCGTCAGACATAGATCCATTTTGCCAGGATGCTTATGAGCAAAATTTTGGCTGCCGTCCAACCGGCGATATCACCCAAACAGATCCCGCAAGTATTCCTGATCACCAGCTTCTTTTTGCCGGTTTTCCCTGTCAGCCTTTTAGCATTATCGGGCAGATGCGCGGGTTTGAAGATACCAGGGGCACCTTGTTTTTTTATATTGCCAATATCCTGCATCACAAGAGGCCAACGGCTTTTGTGTTGGAGAATGTGAAGCAGCTGGTAGGACATAACAAGGGACAAACCTTAAAGACCATCCTGCATACCTTAAAGGAATTGGGCTATCATGTTGAGTTTGCGGTATTGAATGCGCTGCATTATGGACTTCCCCAGAAAAGGGAACGGGTCCTGATCGTAGGGCACCAGAACCCTATCGGCTTTGCTTTTCCTTCGCCTTCGACGTCCTATAAACCCTTAAAAGAGGTCCTGGAGAAAAAAGTAGATGAAAGATATTTGGCCTCCGATCTCATTGTAAAAAAAAGAAAGCAGGCGCATCAGTCGCCCTACAAACCGGCGATCTGGCATGAGAATAAATCGGGGAATATCAGTTCCTATCCTTATTCCTGCGCCTTACGCGCTAATGCTTCTTACAATTATCTGCTGGTAAACGGCGTCAGGAGGTTGACGCCGCGGGAAATGTTCCGTTTGCAGGGCTTTCCCGACAGTTACCGGATCATTAAACATGAGGCGCAGGCCAGGAAACAAGCCGGCAATGCCGTTCCGGTGAATATGGTGAAAGCGGTTATTGATGCGCTGCTACCCCATGTGGCGCTGACATTGAAGAGAAGCGGGCAGCCGGAATCCTGCGAGACAATTTGATTTTTACAACAACCAAATGATCATAGCATAAGATGGCCGACGTATTTACCAAAGAGCAAAGAAGCGAGATCATGCGAAAGGTGAAAAGCGATCGCAACAAATCGACGGAGCTCCGGGTGATCGCTTTTTTCCGGTCCCATGGCATCAAGGGATGGAGAAGGAACTACAAGCTTTTCGGGAAACCGGATTTTGTATTTCTCAAGATCAAAACCGCGGTGTTTGTAGACGGATGTTTCTGGCATGGACATGATTGCCGCAATACCAGGCCCCAGACCAACCAGGATTACTGGCAGAAAAAAATAGCGCGTAACCGGGAAAGGGACAAGGCGGTGACCAAAACCCTGAAGCTGCGCGGATGGAGGGTAATACGGGTATGGGAATGCGCAATTGATAAAAAATTANNGGCAATCCCGCAACCACAATGACGATCTCTCCCTTGACGGTTTTGGCATTGAAGTGGTCCATCACTTCCTGCAGGGAGCCGCGTTTGTTCTCCTCGAACAGCTTGGTCAGTTCCCTGCTTACGCTGCTCTGGCGGTCGGCCCCGAAATAATCGATAAAGTCTTTCAGCGTTTTTACCAGTCTAACCGGCGACTCGTAAAAGATCATGGTCCTTTCTTCCCCCGCAAGTTTTTTCAACAGCGTTTGCCTTCCTTTTTTTAGCGGAAGGAATCCTTCAAAACAAAAGCGGTTAGCCGGAAGTCCGCTGTTGATCAGCGCCGGAACAAAGGCGGTGGCGCCGGGCAGGCATTCTACCTTTATGCCGGCCCTAATACATTCTCTCGCCAATAAAAATCCGGGATCGGAGATGCCCGGCGTTCCGGCATCTGAGATAAGGGCAATGATTTTACCGGCGGAAAGCTGGTCGATCACCCGTTGCAGTTGCTGGTGCTCGTTATGTTGATGAAAGGAAGAAAGGGGTTGTCTTATCTGGTAATGGTCGAGCAGTTTTTTAGATGTCCGCGTATCCTCCGCCAGTATCAGGTCTGCCTTCTTTAATGTTTCTATCGCCCGTAAACTGATGTCCTGAAGATTGCCGATAGGAGTGGGGACGAGGTAGAGCATGAGCGTTTAAATATCGACTTCGAAATATTCCATTACTTCATTGGCCAGCAATTTTTTTGCCGCCTCTTCTGCGATGGCCCTGGCTTGGGATTCAGATTCCGCTTCTATCTGTAAATAGATGTTTTTCCCGATCCTGATATCCGTTACCTGGTTCAACCCCAGATTTTGTAAGCCGCCCAATACTGCTTTTCCCTGCGGATCCAATAGTTCTTTCAACGGCATTACTTTTACCTGTACTGTATAGGTCATCTTTTGTTTTTTTAAAGGGCAAACCTAACTGAAAAATGCCATTCGGCAAGGAGTTGACGCGGCAATTTTAGCCTACGCGTGCCTGGCCAAATGTTCCGCTCTGCGCAGGAAGCATAAGCGGTCAGCTTTTTTTTGCCAACACTGATAGCAGGACATAAAGAATAAATATCACCGGAACCGCAAGCCATTGAAGAAAGATTGCGGCTGCTATTGCCAATCCTATTAACAGGTATTGCGCGCGGTTGTTCCTTACCGAGGCATCCTTAAATTTCAGGGACAGCAGCGGCAGTTTGCTAATCATCAGCCAACTGATCGAAACGATGATCAGGTACAATACCCATTTGTTGACCAATAGGAGGGCCAGGTCAAAATAATTGTAAAACAGGATCAGGGGCAGCGAGGCGATCACCAGGCCTGCTGCGGGAATGGGAACGCCCTTGAACACCGCGGATTGCCCGGTATCAATATTAAACCGCGCCAGCCGCCAGGCGCCGGCGCAAGGGATCAGCACGGCGGGCGCCAGGGCCCACATGGAGGTGTTCAAGCCCGATTCCTCCTGGATAAAGCTGATGCGCAGGAGCTGATAAAGGATCAGCCCGGGCGCTACGCCAAAGCTCACCACATCGGCCAGCGAGTCGAGCTGTTTGCCCATTTCCGATTCAGCCTTGAAAAGACGGGCGACAAAGCCATCTAAAAAATCGATGAGGGCGGCGATGCCTATGCATATGGAACCCCACCATATTCTTTCGGGCAACTGCGCTATCCAGGAGCCCTCGTCGTTCTGGGTAACCAGCATTTCGCCTGTTTGTAAGATAAATACGATGGCTATGCAGCCGAATACCAGGTTTAGCAAGGTGAACAGGTTGGGGATTGTCTTCATGATTTTTGTTTAGCGGTCTCCTTCATCTTTGTTTCTATTTCTTCTACCGTGATCGGTATGTTTTTCATCAGGTCTATATTGCCTTTGGCAGTTATCCATACATTGTTTTCGATCCGCACGCCCATCTGTTCTTCCGCTATGTAGATGCCGGGTTCAACGGTAAACACCATTCCCGCGCGGATCGGCTGATGTTTATCTCCCAGGTCATGCACGTCCAGCCCCAGATGATGGGAGATGCCGTGGTACAGGTACTTCCGGTAAGCGCGATTGTTTTTGTCTTCGTTCCGGATATCTTCTTTTTTCAGCAGCCCGATGCGGAGAAATGTTTTGGTAGCTTCTTCTCCCACCTTATCGGTATAAGCGGCAATGGAAATACCCGGCTTAAGCAGGCCCCTGGCGTACTGATGCAGGTGCAGGCAGGCATTATACACTTCCGCCTGGCGTTTTGAAAATTTGCCATTCACCGGGACCGTGCGGGTAAGATCGGCGCAGTACCCGCCGTATTCCGCGCCGAAATCCATCAATACCAGTTCCCCGCTTTTACATTCCTGGTTGTTGGCAATATAATGCAAGATCCTGGCGCGATCGCCTGAAGCGACAATGCTGCTGTAGGCTTCCCTGGTGGCGCGCTGGGATAAAAAAGAATGGATGATCTCCGCTTCGATCTCATATTCCATTACCCCGGGTTTGATGAATTGCAGCAGGCGCTCAAAGCAGTTGTGGGTGATATCAATGGCCTGCTGCATCACTTTTATTTCCTGCTTTGTTTTAATGGCCCTGAGCTCGCGGAGTATCCTGGCGCTTCGCCGGTATTGGTGCAGGGGAAATTGCTTTTTCAAGGCTTCCGCATACCGGTAATCCCTTGTCGGCACCGGGCTGGATTTGCGATCGTTCTCATTGGTGTTAAGATAGATATTGTCTGCCTGGTGTATCCAGCCCTGTAGTAGCGCGTCAAGGGTATCCAGCCATACGATGGCGGTCATGCCCGAGATCTTGCTGGCTTCTTCCGCTCTCAGCCTCCTGCCGTCCCATTTCTCCTTAAGCTCATTGGGGCGGACCAGTACTAATACTTCGCGAAATTTCGGATCGGGGTTATCAGGGAACAGGACGACCATGGCGTCTTCCTGGTCAATACCGCTCAGCCAGTAGAGATCGGCGTTTTGCTTAAAGGGATGGGTGGCGTCGCCATTGGAGGGCATTTCATCATTGCTGTTAAAGATGGCAATGGAATTGGCCTCCATTCTTTTCATAAAACGCTGCCTGTTCTGGATGAAGATAGTGGGATCGAGCGGTAGGTATTTCATAATATATCTAAAGTGTAAAAATAGGGAATGAAAACAGATATGCCTCGCCCGCCGGATTAAAAGCAAGCGGACAGCGGCAATCGAAATATGGGTTAAAAACCAAAATATTTTCATTATTCATTAAATGGCTAAGCTCCGGAACTTATCGTTAATACTAACGTTTGTTAGTTAAATAAAATTCTAATATTTATGTTTTTATTAGATTATTTCTAATTTAATAGTGTTTTGGTGGTTTGTTTTAGAAATTTATGCAAATTAACTTTGTTTCTTCAAAATTGCTAACACTATGTCGGTATCTGCCATTGCCCTGCCTTCCGGCGATCTTGCCAATTGGGGGCTTTCTCTTCATCAGCGAATACATCATCAGCTCAGCCCTGAAGAGTTGGAGGCCTACAGCATTGTCCGGGGAGAGGGGATACTGACCGATTCGGGCGCGCTGGCCATCCGTACCGGGGAATTTACGGGCCGCAGTCCGAATGACCGGTTTATCGTCAGGGACGAGCTGACCGATCAGGTTATAAACTGGAACGATGGGTTTAATCATCCCATGGAGCCCCGTTATTTCGATCTTATCTTCCGGGAGATCATCCGGTATTTCAACGAGCTGCCCGAATTATGGATCAGGGATGCTTACGCCTGCGCCGACGAGGCGTTTCGGTTAAACATCAGGGTGATCAATGAAAAAGCGTCTGCAAATCTTTTTGTATATAATATGTTCCTACGGCCCGATGGGGAGGATCGCATGGGGTTCATACCCGATTGGCATGTTCTCTGCGCTCCCGGCCTGCAGCTTGACCCCGCAACATTTGGCGTCCGCAATCGCAACGCCGTGGCGATCAGCTTCCAGCGTAAAATGATCCTGATCGCCGGCACGGGTTATACCGGGGAGATCAAAAAAGGCATTTTTACCGCGCTTAATTTTTTACTTCCCCTGAAAAATGTACTGAGCATGCACTGCTCCGCCAACAGTGGGGAAAGGGGCGACACGGCGCTGTTCTTCGGGTTGAGCGGAACAGGGAAGACCACGCTTAGCACGGACCCTTCGCGCAGGTTGATCGGAGACGATGAACATGGCTGGAGCGACAAAGGGATATTTAATATCGAAGGCGGCTGCTATGCCAAGACCATTGACCTCGACGAGCAAAAAGAACCCGCTATTTTCCAGGCGATCCGGAAGGGCGCGCTGGTGGAGAACGTGGATTTCTTCCCCGGAACCCGTACCATTAATTATTCCGGCAGATCGGTCACGGAGAACACGAGGGTATCTTACCCGCTATACTATATCCCGGATGCCTGCGACCCGGCCATCGGCTCCATTCCGGAGAACATATTTTTCCTGACCTGCGATGCCTATGGCGTGTTGCCGCCGCTTTCTGCCTTGAGCCCCGAGCAGGCCATGTACCAGTTTATATCGGGGTATACGGCAAAGGTGGCCGGCACGGAAGAAGGGGTGAAAGAACCTGTTTCCACCTTCAGCGCCTGTTTCGGCGCGCCCTTTATGCCGCTGCACCCGGGAAAATATGCCGGAATGCTTGGCGAAAAACTGCGAAAATACAAGGTGAAATGCTGGCTGGTCAATACGGGCTGGTCGGGCGGCGCCTATGGCAGGGGCTCCCGGATATCCCTGCCCTATACGCGGGCAATGATCTCCGCTGCGCTGGGAGGAAAGCTGCACTCCGTACAGTACCGGAAAGACCCCGTTTTTGGTTTAATGATCCCCGATCATTGCCCCGGCGTTCCCTCTTCGCTTTTGCATCCCCGCGATACCTGGGCCGATGAAGAAGCGTATGATAAAACAGCGGAGCGCCTTGCCGCGCAGTTTAAAACCAATCTTGCAAAATATGCTGCAGAACTTGATCCTGCCATACTTGCCGCAGGCCCGGTAATATAAAGGGTAGATGAAACCTATGCCGGTTGCGGGTTTCCCTTAGATCTGGCGAACACATGTAATGAATGTTAAATCCGGGAAAAAATACCGGTGATTTGCTAATTTGCGCCTTAGCTGAATGTTATGATACCGCAACTGTTCTTAGTAGGCCTGCTTAGCGCTTTACTCATTAAAGACGATAGCCATTTTGTTGACTGGAACCATTCCAGGAAGCTTTCCTGGAGCGATTTCAAGGCGGCGCCCGATCCTTCTTCGTCAAATGCCGCGCTTACGCACAGCAGTATTTTCCTTGATCTTGGGTATAACGATACCAAACTGACGTATGCGATCAGGTGTAGGTTTAACCAGTCGCGTTCCTGGGGAAGGATCAAGAACGATTATATCCTCAATCATGAGCAGCGGCATTTTGATATATCGGAGATCCATGCGCGAAGGCTGCATAAGGGTTTAAAACACTATGTGTTTCGGAGCAAGACTGTAAACGAGGACACCCAAAAGATATACCAGGAAGCCATGCAGCGGCATGTGGAAATGCAGCAACTGTACGACAGGGAGACCAATCACTCGCTGAATGCCGAAAAACAAAGGGAATGGGATAACAGGATAGATTCCCTCCTGCTCGTCTATCAGCCTTATGCCGATTACAGTAAATAGGTCGAGGCCAAATTAAAACAGCCCGTATAACGTGGAGTCGATCTTGCGGATGATATCGCCCAGGTCTTCTTCCTTCTCGGGGAACTTGTTCTTGTCGATATCAATGATCAGCAACTGGCCTTCCCGGTATCCGTCGATCCACTTGTTGTAATAATCGTTCAAGCGTTTGAGATAATCCAACCGGATATTCTCCTCATACTCCCTTCCTCTTTTCTGTATCTGCGCCACCAGCGTGGGGACGGAAGCCTTCAGGTAGATCAGCAGATCAGGCGGTTTTACCATGGATTTGAGCGTCTCGAAAAAATGGAAATAATTATCAAAATCCCGCTTGCTCATCAACCCCATCTCGTGAAGGTTCGGCGCAAAAATATGCGCGTCCTCGTAAATGGTTCTGTCCTGTATCACGGTTTCAGTGCCTCTTTGAATATCAAGCAGGTGATTGAGCCGGTTATTCAGGAAATAGATCTGCAGGTTGAAACTCCACCTGGGCATGTCTTCGTAAAAGTCCAACAGGTAAGGATTGTGGTCTACGTCCTCGAACTGTGGTATCCAGCGATAATGCTTGCTGAGCGCTTCCGTGAGCGTGGTCTTGCCGGCGCCGATATTTCCGGCGACCGCGATATGTTTAGGTTTTGTGCTTTTTGCCATGGATCCGTTTTAGCATCCGCGATAGCGCAACGCTATGCTCCGCTGAATGATTAAATATAAATCAATTCTAAAATTTCCCGTTAAAAATAATTCATCCCCATCGCGCTTTTTACGAGCTTTAAGGTAGATTGTGCGCTCTCGCGGGCGCGGGAAGCGCCTTTGACCATCACCTGTTTTAAATATTCCTTATCATTGAATATTTCTTTTGCCCTTTCCCTGATAGGGGATACGAACCGGACAATGTCTTCGGCAAGCTGGTTTTTGAGATCGCCGTACCGGATGGTAAGACGGTTATAATCGTCGTCGAATTTCCGGATAACTTCTTCGTCGCTCACCAGTTTCATCAGCTGAAAAAGGTTTTGAATAGCTTCCGGTTTTGGACTATCGGGTTTTTCGGGAGCGATATCTGTTTTTGCTTTTTTTACTTTTTTCCGGATCAGCTCATCTTCATCGGAAAGATAGATCGTGGCATATTGATTCTGGCTTTTGCTCATCTTGCCTCCTCCGTCAAGCGAGGGCACTTTGATCAGCTCGTCGCCGAAATTAAAGGCATGGGGCTCGGGAAACACTTCGCCATAACGATGATTAAAACGGTTCACAAAATTCCTGGCCATCTCCAGGTGCTGTTCCTGGTCCTTCCCTACGGGAACAAGATTAGCGCGATGCAGCGCGATATCCGCGGCCTGAAGAACAGGATAGGTGAGCAGTCCCGCATTTACATTATCCGGATGCTGACGCGCTTTTTCTTTGAACGTGACTGTTTTTTCCAGTTCTCCCTTGTATGCCAGCATATTCAGCAAAAGGTATAGCTCGGCGGTTTCCGGAACATGGCTTTGACAATAAAGGGCCGCTTTTTCAGGATCCAGTCCGCAGGCGATGTTTTCAGCCAACACTCGCTGCACGCTTGTCTTCAGCTCCTTTGTATCCGGATGGGTGGTAAGCGCATGCAGGTCGGCGACCATAAAGAAACAATTGAATTCGTTTTGCATGCGCACGTAGTTCCTTATGGCCCCAAAATAATTGCCCAGGTGCAGAAAGCCCGTAGAACGGATGCCACTCATTACGATTTTATGCCGGGTATCTTCCATAATCGGCGAAGATAAGCAGTAGAACGTTTACCAAAACGGCAAACTCCATATCTTGCACCCCATGTCGCAATTTCAATTTACGTTGGAGCATACGGATAGCGCTTCATCGGCAAGAGCGGGAAAGATAAATACAGGCCACGGCGAGATCCTTACGCCTGTTTTCATGCCCGTAGGCACCGTAGGGAGCGTGAAGGCCGTCAGTCAGCAGCAGTTAAAAGAAGAAGTAGGCGCGCAGATCATTCTCGGAAATACCTATCATCTCTATCTCAGACCATCCACGGATATCCTGGAAGCGGCCGGGGGATTGCACCGGTTCATAGGGTGGGACAGGCCCATACTGACCGACAGCGGCGGCTACCAGGTTTTTTCTCTGTCCGGCGCGCGCGCTATCCGCGAATCGGGCGTTATGTTCCAATCGCATATTGACGGCTCAAAACATTTGTTTACCCCGGAGCTGGTCATGGATATCCAGCGGTCGATAGGCGGCGATATCATTATGGCTTTCGACGAATGCCCCCCCTATCCCAGCGAATATAATTACGCCAAACAATCGATGGATCTAACGCATCGCTGGCTCGACCGTTGCATAAAACGTTTCAATGACACGCCGGCGAAATATGGGTATACCCAATCCCTTTTCCCCATTGTGCAGGGCGGCGCCTATGAGGACCTGCGTACGGCATCCTGCGACTATATTGCTTCTGCCAATGCAATGGGCAATGCCATCGGCGGCCTCAGCGTCGGAGAACCCGAAGCAATGATGTATGATCTCTGCTCGCTATGCTGCGGCCGGCTTCCGGCAGACAAACCGCGATACCTGATGGGGGTGGGTACGCCCTGGAATATCCTCGAATGCATTTCCCTGGGCGTGGACATGTTCGATTGCGTGATGCCTACCCGAAACGGGCGCAACGCCATGTTGTTTACCACGGAGGGGATCGTCAATATAGACAATAAAAAATGGGAGAAAGATTTCAGTCCCCTTGATACGGGATTTGAAAACCCCGTCAGCAATTATTACAGCAAGGCTTACCTGCGCCACCTGATCAAGTCGAAGGAGATACTGGGACTGACCATCGCCAGCGTCCATAACCTTGCTTTTTATGTTCACCTGGTAACCGAGGCGCGCCGAAGGATATTGTCGGGCGATTTTGACGGCTGGAAAAAGGAGCAAACGATCAGGCTCCGAACCAGGTTGTAGATATTTGCCGGCGATGGATCGGGTATCATAACTGTCCGGCGGAGTAACAAGCTCATAGGTATTTGTTAAGGATGGATACAATCTTGGCATAAGCCCCGGTCGCGCCTATCTTTGCCTAATCAATTATGATCAAAAAGCTCGATTGGTATATCATTAAGAAACTGTTTTCCACGACCATCTTCATGGTGGTGGTCTTCTCGGTGTTATCGGGCGTTGTCGATGCAAGCGAAAAAGCCGATGATTTTGTCAAGTCCGGTTTATCGGCTTACTATATCCTCACGAAATATTTTGCCGGCTTTATCCCCTTTATCATATCCATGATCTTTCCGCTGATGGTATTCATCGCCGTCATTTTGTTCACGTCCAAGATGGCGGGAAGATCGGAGATCGTGGCCATGCTGGCAGGCGGCATCCGGTTCAACCGTATGCTTCGCCCTTATTTTTTGGGCGCGATCGTGCTTGCCGCCATCTTCTGGTACGCAACCCAGTACCTGATCCCCAAAGCCAATGTATTGAGGGCAAATTTTCAGTCCACCTATATCGACAGTAAGAGCGCTTATGAGATCGGCCAGTACCTTGCCAGGGGCAGCAGCTTCTACATTAGGGTCGACTCCAATACCTATGCGGGCATCAGGAATTATGACACGGCTTCCAAAAAAGCCTATGGCGGTTTTTTTATGGACCGGCTGGAAGGCACGCAGGTGGCGTACAAGCTTAGAGCGGAATCGTTAAGATGGGACACGGGAACCAAAAACTGGAAGCTGGACAAAGTAGTGGAGCGCCATATCAACGGGATCAGGGAAGAGGTGACGGTCACGCCAACCATGGATATCAACCTGAATGTGAAGCCCGACGAAATAAAGCCCGATAAATACCTGAAGGATAAGATGACCACGCCTGAGCTCAAGCATTTTATCCGGATGGAAGAGCTCAGAGGATCCGAGGGATTGAATGATTATAAGGTAGAGCGGTACCGCCGCGACGCCACCCCGGTATCGGTGCTGATATTAACCATCATGGGCGCGGTGATCGCCTCGCGTAAAACAAGGGGCGGAAGCGGGCTGCATATGGCTTTCGGGATCATCCTGGCCGCCAGCTTTGTGGTGATGGACAAGTTTTCGATTACCTTCTCTACCAAGGGCAATCTGCACCCCATGCTTGCCGCCTGGATGCCCAATATTATTTTCGGACTGATCGGGATCTGGCTATACAGGAAAGCGCCGAAATGAGAAATTAAAACTCAATTAAAAAATTTTGTTCTTATAGAATAATTCTGCCAGGGCCTAAGATAATTCTATGCAGGATGCAGCGTTTGCCTTAACTTTAAGGCCTAAAAAAAATATATTTCATTGGTTATTAATAAATTCTAATTTTTGTCATGGCAGTTATAAAAGACCGGTTCAGGGAGAAGGCCGAAGTAGCGTTTAATGAGATCAAAGAGATTTTAAAAGAGCATGGATCGAAAACGATCGGAGAGGTGCGCCTCTCGCAGATATACAACGGGATGAGGGGAATTACCGGGCTGGTAACAGAGACCTCCCTGTTGGATGCGCATGAGGGCATTCGGTTCCGGGGCTATTCTATACCTGAGCTGCAACAAAAGCTGCCAAAAGCCGTTGGCGGGACCGAACCGCTTCCCGAGGGTCTGTTTTACCTGATGCTGATCGGCGAACTTCCCACAGAAGCCGATGTGGCTGAATTGACCGCTATATGGCAGCGCCGTTCGCATGTGCCCAACCATGTTTTTGACGTGATAGACGCTTTTCCGCTCACCGCTCACCCGATGACGATGTTCGTCAGCGCGATCATGGCCCTTCAGACAGAAAGCAATTTTGCGAAAAGGTATGCCCAGGGCATGAACAAAAAGGATTACTGGGAAGCCGTGTTCGACGATTCCATGGACCTGATTGCCAGGCTGCCCCGGGTAGCGGCCTATATCTACCGGAGAAAATACAGGAATAACGACCATATACAGCCAAACGGATTGCTGGATTGGGCGGGTAACCTTGCACACATGCTCGGGTACGATGACAGCGGTTTCATGGCGCTTATGCGTTTATACATGACCATTCATGCCGATCATGAAGGAGGTAATGTATCCGCTCATACTACTCACCTGGTGGGTTCGGCGCTGAGCGATCCCTATGCTTCTCTTGCCGCGGGCATGAACGGCCTGGCAGGACCCCTGCATGGCCTGGCTAACCAGGAAGTGATCAAGTGGATATTTGAGATGCAGGACGAGCTGAAAACAACATCGCCGACCAAGGAACAGATTAAAGACTATGTTCAGCAAACCCTGAGTTCCGGAAAAGTGGTGCCGGGCTATGGTCATGCGGTATTAAGGAAAACAGATCCCCGTTTTACCGCGCAGATGGAATTCGGTAAAAAGCATATGCCCGATGATCCGCTGGTGCAGACGGTATGGAATATATATGAAGTGGTTCCTCCCATTCTTGAATCCCTCGGCAAAGTGAAAAATCCCTGGCCCAATGTGGATGCGCATAGCGGCGCCCTGCTGGTGCATTACGGACTTAAAGAATATGAGTTTTATACCGTCCTCTTCGGCGTCAGCCGCGCTTTGGGCGTATTGGCCAGCCTGATCTGGGACAGGGCCCTGGGCTTCCCGATCGAACGCCCCAAATCGGTGACTACGGAACTGGTGAAAAAATGGTTAAAAGGAGAAGAGGAGATATCTGGCGATTAAGGCCTTATTTTCTAATGGCTTGCGAGTTACCTGGTTCGTGTGGCATTTAAGTATTTGATAAGGGCTCCCCGGGGAGCCCTTGCGCAATTGTATGCATTCCTATTGAATATTAATTAGGTGTAATCTTATTGTAATCAATACATTACAGGTTGTTGCCCGGCTGCTTTCTTCTTATGGGCATACGGCGGCTCATCGCCAACCGGATCCCGGTCGCTTGCAAATAATACAACTTTAGATTAGTTTTGGGGCAAAATTTGCATCCAATAGACTGGAATACCCCCCGATATCCTGTAGTAATTACCTGAATGCCTGTAGGTTATTAGAAAGATAAAGCACAAAAGGAAATGAACGCCGGCATATTTAAGATACGCGTTAAATATGCCTTCTTATTATGAAAAGTTTGATTGATAAAAGTTTTACACAGCTCACCTCATACTGCGAATCGGAAGACTTTAAAGGATGGGATCCCTTTGACGGGTTGACGAGCCGTTTTTTCCAGGCCATTCCATTCGTAAGAACAAATAAATTCTGCAGGCTTGCCTGGATACAGTTTTTCAAAAGATCGCCCGTTAATTTCCGAAGGTTATTCCTGGTCAAAAAACAACACAACAGCAAGGGCCTGGCGCTATTTATTATTGCCTATTGCAATATGTATGAGAAAACCGGCGAAGCGGCGATCTTAGCGAAGATCAATACCCTGTGCGACCGGCTGATCCGTTCAAAGTGCCAAAACTATGCAGAGAGTTGCTGGGGTTACTACTTCGACTGGCAGGCAAGGGCTTTCTTTCAACCTGCCTACACCCCTACCGTTGTAGCCACCTCATTTGGCGCAGAAGCTTTGTATCGCGCATTCCGGATCACGGGAAACGACAAGTACAAAGAGGAAGTAATATCCGCCGCCGGTTTTGTAGCCAACCGTTTAAACAGGACCTATGACAACGACGGGGATCTTTCATTCAGTTATTCCCCGCTGGATAAAACGGCTGTGTTCAATGCCTCTTTATTGGGGGCCCGGCTACTGGCGCAGGCTCACTACCTGAGCGAAAATGCAGGTTACAGCGCCCTGGCGCGCCAGGCCGTGAGCTTTGCCTGCAAATACCAGCAAGCCGACGGAGCATGGGCCTATGGCACCCTGCCCTTTCACAGCTGGATCGACAACTTTCATACAGGGTTTAACCTGGAAGCTATATCCGACTACCAGCGCTATACCGGCGATCTTAGTTTCAGCGAGCCTATACGCAAGGGCCTGGATTATTATATCAGGAATTTTTTTACTGCGGAAGGCATTCCTAAATATTATAATACTAAAATGTTCCCGATCGATGTGCATGCCACGGCGCAATTAATTGTTACGCTAAGCAAACTTGAACAACTGGATGAGCACAGAGCGGTTGCCGATAATGTATTAAAATGGACCATTGAGCATATGCAGGATAAAAAAGGTTATTTCTACTACCAGAAAAACAAAAACCTGACCAATAAGATTGCATATATGAGGTGGTCGCAGGCATGGATGATGTATGGATTTTCTTACTATAAATAATTCAGCTAATTAAAACTGTTATGTCGGATAAAGAAAGATTGCATATAATGGGCACCCCGATCGACAACCTTACGATGGGGGATACCCTGGCATTGATAGACGATGCCATTGCATCAAACCGCCACATACACCACACCGTGGTGAATGCGGGCAAAATTGTGCTGATGCATGAAGATGAAGCCCTGAAAGAAAGCGTTGTTAATGCAGATATTATCAATGTCGACGGACAGGGCGTAGTATGGGCGTCCAAGATATTGAACAAGCCACTTAAAGAACGCGTTGCCGGCGTGGATCTCATGCAGGAACTGGTAAAGCGCGCCGCTGAAAAGAACTACTCGGTTTTTTTCTTTGGCGCAAAGGAATCCGTCATTAAAAAAGTGGTTGACCGTTACACAAAACAATATGGGCCTTCCATTATCGCCGGCTATCGCAATGGTTATTTTAAAAAAGAAGAAGAGCGGTCAATTGCCGAAATGATCGCCGCGAGTAATGCAAACATTCTCTTCGTAGCCATATCATCGCCCGTAAAGGAAAAGTTTTTATACGAGAACAGGGATGTGCTGTCAAAAGTGAACTTTACCATGGGCGTTGGCGGGAGCTTTGACGTGGTAAGCGGCGTGGTAAAAAGAGCGCCCGTATGGATGCAAAGGCCGGGCCTGGAATGGTTATACAGGGTATACCAGGAACCCAGGCGCATGTTTAAGCGATACCTCGTCGGAAACATTAAATTCATAAAGTTGGTGTATCAGTACAAGTGGGGCAAACTTTCGAAACAAGGTTAGGTAATTGCTGCTAAGCAAAAGCTTGTGGAGTAGTGCCCGAGGGTGTTACGGCTGCGGAAAATATCACCCGGAATACCTGGGCCGCATCGTGAAATTCTATAGCAGCCAAAAACCGGCATAGGTTTTTTGCCGGTTAAGCGTCAAATTCCGGAAAAGCTTTAGAACAGTCAAATATCCTTTAGTTTGGGTGTGCCGACTCCGGATTATTTCGCTTCATTTCCCGAGCTCTGGAAATAGTTCTTTGGTATTTTATCCTATATTTGCGGTCCTCAACGGGGGATTAGCTCAGTTGGCTAGNNTTGCATGGCATGCAAGAGGTCGTCGGTTCGACCCCGATATCCTCCACTTCGCCCGGCGAAGGCGGGCATAAATAAAAAAGCCTTGAAACGTAATACGGATAGACGTTTCGAGGCTTTTTGTTTTTTAATACCGTTGATTTACTTTTTTAAGGCTTAGACCCGAAATGATCCGTTCATCTTCAAATTGGGTCACGAATGGGTCACAACAAAAAAACGCCGAAGGGCGAAATCAGTATTTCTAGTAGCAGGGGATGGATCAGGCTTCGCTGGCGTTATGCCGGCAAAAGATACTCGCTAAATCTACCTTATGCTTATGAGCCAGAGAATATGCACCCCTCACGACTTCTACTTTTGATCTATTTACGATCTAGCAAACGCAATCAATGGCTTTATACTGCCATTATCCGCATCTCGTAAGGCCGCTAGATAGCTCGACCGAAAAGCGCTTTTTCGGATCAGATTTTGACTTCCCCAGGTAAAAACAGGCTTACCAAAGACTTTCTCAATAATGACATCCGCTATCAAGCGGGAATGTCTGCCGTTCCCATTCGGAAAACAATGGATAGATACGATCCGATGTTTGAACCGAACCGAGATCTCATCTTCTGGAAACGTCTTATTCTCTATCCAATAACGGCAGTCATCAAGCAGTGTCCTTAGCTCAATCCCTATCTGATATTTGTCGACGCCAATGTTCTTATTCGTGTTCCTGAAACGACCTGCCCACTCCCAAACCTCCCCGTACATTCTTTTGTGCAGTTCCATTACGAATTGTTCAGAAAGAATTTCCGCAACAGTAAAACGCTTGCGCCGTTCCAACGTCCAACGTATGGTTTCTTCAATGCTGCGCTGCTCCACCTCGTCCAGCTCGCCACGGGTTGAAACGGTCGGAATCAGCAATCGGTCCTTCTCGTCAGGGTCAAGCGGTGTTTGCCCTTCTTCATATTGCAGATTTTCTAATCCCATAGCGACTTCGGCATTTCTCGTTTGAGTTCTTCGGTCATGTCGGCAATGGCTTCCTTGATCCGCTGGTCGGAGTTTTCTTGGTCTTCCAGCTTCATCGTCGTGGACGTACGCATGACGATCTTATGAGCCAGTTCAGCAGCCCTCTTTTCAATAATCTTTTCCAAAGAGCCGTCTTTAGGAACAAAGCCATACACCAGTTTCATGTTCAAGGCATCGCCAGCCTCGCGCAGACTATTCAGCGTGATGCTCCCCTCCGCTTCATTTTTTTCTATCTTTGTCATCCCTTGCGGGGTTACAGAAAGACGCCCGCCCAATTGCCGTAAGGACATATTGAGTGTTTTCCGAATAAGGGCTATCCATCCCTCTTTCGGGTGTTCCATATTCCGTAAGGGATGCAGATCCTGCAACCTTTTATCGAGTTGCCTGATAATCAGCTTGCTATTCTTGAGTTTCATGCGAATGAACCTATTCTTTAAATGCAAATTTAAACTAATAAGTTTAAATGTATATAATTATTTTAAACCTATAAGTTTAAAATATAGATGTGTAATTAAACCAATTAGTTAAAAAATGTGAGGTATTTTACACCAAATAGGAATATTAACCCTAGCCGATCTGTCACTCCGGCAGTTCGGCAATTGCCTGTAAATCAAGAATTTGGTTCAAGAGAGCTGCGTGTGCGGCATGTGGATTTGATAAATAAACAGGTAGAAATATCGGAAACATTTGCACGTACTTTGAAGGGGAGCAATCATGCTGCGAGGGTTCAAAAAGGAACAAAAACGGAGAACACAAGGCGGTTGCCTCTAACGGATGATCTCGTGGAGTTAATGCGCAAACAAATCGCCAATAAACAGTCAGATGATTTTGTTTTTCCCTTTCCCAAAGAATTGTCAATAGACGACCAGACCTTGCAGAAGCGCATCCTAAGACCAGTATTACGAAAATTGAGACTAGGTGATAGGAATTTGTATGCTGCCCGGCATAGTTTCGACACAAGGCAGCTAAGCAAGGAGTACCCGTAACAGATATTGCCTATTTGATGGGACATACGACTATACATACGGCAATCAGGAATTATATCGGTGTAACAGCTCCCTCTTTTTCACTGCCAACGTTAAATCTGAAACCAAGCGGCGCTGAAAATACATTATAAAGTGATGGCGGTGAATGATCAGTAAGCTACTTCTGTAATTTGATGGATTTTCAGGATATCAGGATAAATATTGCAGCGCTCCATAAATAGAGTCGGTCAGGATATGGCGCAGCTACGGCAAAAGCTGGCTAAAAACAAGGATACCCGAAACAATTGATGCCATAGTTTGACAATGGCTCTATACAGGAAGTAAGAAGCATGATTAAATTCAATCATTTAAATATCCTGCTGATAATTTTGCCTATCTCTGCAAAATCGCGGTGATTACTTACCGAGCGTCTTTCCAATATGCCGCCTTCCACCTTTGAAAAAGGATATATTATAAGATAATTGTTATTATGTACAAATTGATTCAGAAAATCAGGTATGATTCTCATCTCTCTGTAATAGGAGTACATTCCTCTTTTAGCCATCAGCAAGATCAGCGCTTCATCTTGCGTCAGCTTGCCCGCTACTGAACGCGCTTCGCGCCAGCTGTTGCTGATATTAAACTCAGCTTCGATATTTACTTTCTTAGCGATACGTTTCAACACCCTAATGGTTCTTTCACCGGCATAAAAACTCATGCGTGCGCCTGAATTTCTGCCAATATTCCATATCCGTAAAAGCGCATGGAAAAACCCGGGTTCCTGTTCTGCATTTGCCGGCATGACCACCAAATACCTTTTAATGGTGGATATCGGCTGCACTGCATGATATATCAGCAGGTTAACTCGATCGTTCTGGAGGTATCCGTTGTGCAGATTATAAACAAAAGATGGTGAAAATCCCTTTTCATTTCGGAGGGCTATGATCAGGTCCGTGATTTTCTGTTCCTTGAGCACGTTGTTGATGCCGGTGATCACGTCATTGTCATGTCTGGTGAGGGGTCGCAGCTCTACATCTGCCGCGGCGGCCATGTCCACCGCGTCTTCCAGTATTCTTTCCGCATTTTTTACGGAAGATTCATGTTTATCTTCATTAATGACATTCAGCGCAAACAGCCGGTCTTTGTTGGCGTGGGCTTTCAGCAAAAGGCCTAGGTTTACCATTTTTTCCACGGTATCCTCATAGTTTATTGCCAGGAGTATATTTTCTTCCTCCCCGCTCTCGCCCGACAAAGTGTTTTCCTTTTCTGCTTCGGCAATGCGCTCCGCGCTTGCCATCGAGATAAAAGACGATACTGTACATGAAATCAGGATAAGTAAGATGCTTCCGTTTAGGACAGATTCGTTCAGCAATCTTACCGGTTCCCCCGCAGCTGTTTCGGAAATGATAATATTATATCCTACCATTACAGAAGCCAGCGTTGCGGCAGCAGAAGCGGAGCTCATTCCGAATATGAGTCGCGCCTCATCGAAGCTAAGCCTGAGTGTTTTGCGCGTCATGACAGCTGCGAGATATTTGCCTCCGATAGAGGCGGCCAACATGACGGCAGCCACGCCGATCGTTTCCCAGCTTTTGACGAACATGTGGAAGTCTATCAGCATGCCCACGCTGATCAGAAAGAAAGGTATGAATATAGCATTCCCCACAAACTCTATCCGATTCATCAGCGATGATTCCTGCGGGATGAGTTTGTTGAGCGCCAGGCCTCCGAAAAATGCGCCGATGATGGCTTCAACACCGGCTAATTCGGCCAGTAGCGCGGCAAAATAGATCATCACCAGTACAAAGATGTATTGTGAGATCTTGTCTTCGACATTCTTAAAAAACCATCGCCCGATAATAGGGAACAGCAACAATACGATCAGTCCGAAAACAAGTAAGGACACCGAGAGGCGTATCCAGAAAGCGGTATTCACATCACCCTGTGTCATCCCCACGACGACAGCCAGTACCATCAACGAGAGCACATCTGTTATCATGGTTCCCCCTACTGTAATGTTTACAACCGGGTTACGGGAGATCCCCAGGTTGCTTATCATTGGATAAACAATTAAGGTATGTGATGAAAAAAGACTGGCAAATAGTATAGCGGTCAGCATTGAGAAATTTAACAGGTAATATCCTCCCGCAAATCCAAGAATAAAAGGAATGGTAAACGTATATGTCGAAAAAACGAGACTTTTCCATTTGTTCTTCTTAAAATCGCCCATATTTATTTCCAGGCCTGCCAGGAACATAATGTATAACAACCCCGTGGTACCCGTTACTACTATACTGCTGTCGCGGGATAGCACATGGAATCCATTGGGACCTACCAGCGCCCCGGCGATAATAAGACCTAACAGGTGGGGCACCTTTATTTTATTTAGCAACAGCGGAATACTTAAAATGATAATGAGCTCTAGCAGGAATTTTAGCAAAGGATCCTCAATCGGCAAACTAAAATGTTGGATATTCAACAAACGCATAGTTATCATTTTGAAACTTGGACCAGATCCACAGAAAAACTGGCTTTACAGTCATTATCAACGCTGATAACCTGGACGCCTTTCATGAGACCTTTGCCCGCCAGTTGGAGGGATACTTTCATCTCTACCTTCTTGTCGGCAGTAGAATCCGTTGCGAAATGTAAAAGGATGTCTTCTTTGTTGACCTGGCCGGAGAAAACCCTGACCAGGTTATTTTTACTGATCACCTTCGTGAACATGCCCGTGGAGTCATTGCTAAACTCCCAGATGTCGGAACGTTGGTCGCCAATCACATAGTTGCTGCAGTTGGATTCTTTACAAATGACCTTGCTGTTCCAGTTCCCCGCAATATTTGCAGGCCAGATTTTCACCGATGCCGAATCTTGAAGGGCCAATAAACTATCCCGCATTTTCAACAGCGACCGATAGTTCGCGTCTTTTCGCTCAAATTGCTTTTCCCGTTCCAATAAAGCGCGCTCCCGTTCCAGTAGCCTTTGTTCCCGGTTGTTATCCCTGCAACCGGTTAGCCCGGGAAACAACAGGCCGCACAAGAATAAGTACTTTACACGCATAATCGGCTCTTTTGAATGCTTTAAAATAACGAAAGTTAATATGTCCATCCCAATTTACAGTCTTCTTTCTGGTTCACTGTTTCAATGAGTCGACTTCTTTCGGGCTCGATTTGTTTAACGGCTTTATTTTTGATTGCGCTGATTATGTTGACGGAAGCTCGTTTTTTCTAATCCATAATAGTTGTATTTGATATTTAAAATTATAAGCATGAGGAAATATATTGTAATCGTCTTGACTGTTATGGTTGCTTCAGGAATTTTATCTTTTACAAAAAAAATAGCCCCTGCTGAACAGGAAAATGCCACTGTCTATATCTACCGGGTAGGGCAGTTCAATGCTGCTGCTGCAAACTGGTCGATATGGGCTGATGAAACCAAGATCTGTAAATTAAGCAATAACCGGTTTATCAAACACGAGGTTAAGCCTGGCAAGCATGTGTACTCTGCAAAAGTAGGCGGCGTAGGGCTTTTGAAAAAAGAAACTGAAATAGAATTGGAAACCGAAGCCGGCAAGTCCTATTATATCGCCTGCAATGTAAAAACCAGCATTACCCGCGCAAGATTGGAACTTATTGAAGTAACCAAATCTACCGCCGACAAACAAATGGCTAAGATGTCGCTGGATCACTGCCAGGATAAAATTGACGGGGAATAAGCTGCTCGATAGAAGATCGCCTCTCTTCAATCAATCAAATCGGCTCTAGTCATCTCTTTGACGAATATAGAGTGCGCTTACTATCTTGTGTACAAGAGAATTTCGACACGGATATTTTTTCTCATTTGACTGATGGTCCTGGGTTTTTCGACAACCATTCGACTGTTGCCCGCTCCTTCATAAAAGATCTTCGAAGGATCTAATCCGGCCTCAATTAAATAGTCGGCTATCAGTTTCGCTCTTTTCTTTGAAAGGATAAACCTCGGGTCTGTAGATTTTAATAACCTGCCGTCAAGATTATAATAGCCTACTATATGCATTTTATCATATCTCGCTCCCTTAAGCATGGCGAGATAGGAGGGCATGGCGGCCAGAGACTGGCTGGTCAGATAAGCCTGATCTTCCACGAATTGAATATTGGATAATTCAATGACTTGGTCCAGCTTCAGCGGGTAATCAGTTATTGAATCGAGAGCATGCCGGGGCGCAAACGTTGGTATAACGGCAACTTTGCGATCCAGGCTATCATCTTGATAACCTGACTGACTTTCGCCTACTGCGGCCATGGAAAATTTGATGCTGCTGTCTCTAAGCTGTTCGGATAAATATTTCTCTATATATCTTGCCCTGGCTTCGGATAAACTATTATTATAGCCTGCCGTACCGGAGCTGTCGGCGTAACCAATGATGAAGATCTCTAAAACCTTACGATGGAGGCGCTGCCATGTTTCCACGGATTCGTCAATCTTTGACAACTCCTGTAACGGTAAGCTGGATTTGTCAAATTCAAAAAAGACAAGCAGCGTATCAGACGGGCCATTTTGCGCATACGAGCTACTCCAAAAAGTCAATAAGCAGGTCAATAGCGCTGCAGCGGCGTTCAGTATCCGACCCAACCCCGAACA
>DEHV01000075.1:89519-102360 GCA_002352105.1 Chitinophagaceae bacterium UBA2791
CAGCCAGGGAGCGATGTCGATATACTAGTAGAACTCTCTCAGCCAGACTGGGATGTATTATGCATTATCTGGGATACCCTCGAAAAACAGTTGCAAACTAAGGTGGATCTTGTTCGTAAAGGTTCCCACCTTCGCGAGACCTTCCTACGATCTGTCGAAAAGGAGGTTATTTATGCTTGATTTCATTATCGAAGAGAGGTTGAAATTGATCAGGGAGCATATTGACGTTATCCTGGAGCGGATGAAGAAAATATCTACTGCCCAAGACTTTGGGATATAGCCTTGCATCATTATGAACTAATGGACAATCAGGTGATTTACGGTATTTGCACAAAAAATATTGTCGAGCTTGATTACGCGCTCAAGCGGTATAAAAAGGAATCTAACCTTTAGCTGATAGAAGGAACCGAATATGCATATGAGCAGGCCAGGTAGCTAATGAAGCGTAATAAAAATGATAAAGCCTTCAGGGCCGATGGTCTGAAGGCTTTATAGCTGAACCGGATCAGGAGTTGAGCATGATGCGGAAATCCCGGAAGGCGCAGCATGGGTCTGGTAAACCTGTTTGGTCTAAGGCGCCTGACTAGAAGTTGAAGCCAAGCCGCAGCCCTACAGAGGATAGGCTTCCGCCGGGCAAAGAAACCGATTCGTAACGCAGGCCGATCTCAAGAACATTAAACTGAACGCCTGCGCTTGGAGCAAAAAGAAAGCCTCCATCTGAGACAGAAGCTAATTCATCGTTCTCATCGGCATAATATTGCCTGAAGGAACCGTACCCTAATTCTCCCATTACGAAAAACCGGTCCTTGATAATGTATTTATACCCTGCTCTAACGGGTATGAGCAATCCTACTTTCATGTCATCCCCTCCGTCGAGGTTTTCAGGGATAAAGGCAATACCGCCGCTGGTGAGCGTGGCAAACCCGTCGCCAAGCTGGTAGGCCAGGCGCAGCGTAAGCCCGCCTGCAAGATTGTAAGCGTCTTTTGCGTCGCCGGTCGGCAGCCCGCCTTCCAGCCCAATGCCGAAGCTGAATTTTTTGGAAAGACTTTGCGCGCTTGCATCAAGCGAGCCAAAGATGCATAACATTCCGAAAACAATAAGCAATTGAAGTTTTTTCATGCTGATTTAGCGTTTAAGAGGTTAGGAGAGAAAACCATTTCAGTTTCCCGGCGATGGGCGTCAATTCCTGCCGCCGGCTATGAATATATCGGGAAAGTTATTAAAAGGTCATCACCAGTCCAAAAATGCTTTGCAGTCTCAGGCCCCGGGAATCTATTTTCGCCTGCTGAATCGTTTTACCATTTCAATACAAAGCACGCAGCCGAGGGTAACCAACAAGATAACTGTCATCATTTCCCGGGTCAGGCTTGCTGTTTTAAAGACCGGTTGCAACAACGGCGTATAGACGATCAGCAATTGAAGCGCCAGGGTCAGGACGATGGCCCCCCACATGCCTTTGTTAGCAAATAGCTGGGACGAGAATAGGGACTGATACGCGCTGCGGACAGAAAGGGCGTTGCCCAGTTGCACAAAGCAAAGCGTGGTAAATACCATGGTTTGCTGGATACGGGTATCATAACCCTGCTGTACTGCCCAGCATTGAACCGCAAGGGCGCCTATCGTGATAATGCCTCCGGTGAATAGTATCTTCAGCGCAAGGCCGCCGGCAAACAGGCTTTCTTTAGGAGGACTTGGGGGGCGGCGCATGACGTTCTTCTCAGCCGGCTCTGCCACCAGGGCCAGGCCCGGCAACCCGTCGGTAACCAGGTTGATCCAAAGAATATGAATGGGCAGCAGGGGCATGGCGAAGCCAAGAAGCGGAGCGATAAAAATGGTCAGTATTTCGCTCAGGTTGCAGGAGAGCACATACAGGATAAACTTTTTAATATTATCGTATATCCGTCTGCCTTCGCTCACGGCCCTTACAATGGTGGCAAAGTTATCGTCCAGCAGGATCATGTCAGCCGCTTCTTTCGATACGTCCGTTCCGGTGATGCCCATGGCCACGCCAATATCCGCCTGTTTTAACGAGGGGGCGTCATTTACGCCATCCCCGGTCATGGCCACAAATTCGCCATTGGTTTGGAGCCCCTTTACGATGGCTAATTTTTGCGCCGGGGAAACGCGGGCATAGACGGAAATATTTTTTATTTCGTTGTTAAAAGCCTCCTGATCGAGTTTTTCCAGCTCGGCCCCTGTTTTTGCTAACGGAGACCCATCATCGGTTATATGTAAACGTTTGGCAACGGCCTGCGCGGTGAGCGGTTGGTCCCCGGTGATCATTACCGTTTTTATTCCGGCTGTTTTGCATTGTTTGATGGCTTCTATCGCCTCTTCCCTGGGGGGATCGATCATGGCTGCCATGCCCAGGAAATCAAGGTCGGTTTCTATGGCTTCGTTTATATCCGGAGGCTGGCTGTCGAATGTTTTATAGGCAAAAAACAATACCCTTAATCCTTCTGCCGCCCATTCCTGGTTCTTTTTAAGCCATTGCGGTATTTGTTCCTGGTATTTGGCGGATAGCGTTTCTGCAATCTTGCCAGGCGCTCCCTTGGAGAACAGGATCCATTGGTTACCATGCTCATGGAGCGTGCTCATGCGCATTCTTACCGAATCAAAGGGCAGCTTGCCTGCCAGCGGCAGTGTTTTGTCTGCCTCTTCCTTGGAACCGCCATTTGCCAAAGCATATTCTACCAGGGCCGTTTCCGTTGAATCGCCGATCAGCTTATGGTCTTGAGAGAACCTTACCTCGTTATTTAAGATCATGGCATTGTATAACAAGGATTCCTTTCCGCTGGCCGCTTCTATTTTTTCAACGGTCATGATGTTCTGTGTAAGGGTCCCGGTTTTATCGCTGCATATATAGGTCACGGAGCCCAGGGTTTCTACGGCGGGCAGTTTTCTCACCAGCGCTTTCTGCTTGACCATCCGGCTTGCTCCCCTTGCCAGCGCAATGGTGATGACGGCGGGAAGCGCTTCCGGTAAGGCGGCGACAGCCAGCGAGAGGGCGGTAAGGAACATTTGAAACGGCGGCTCTCCGCGCCATAGTCCGAACCCGAATACCAGCGCGCATATGATGATTACGACAACGGCCAGCTGCTTGCTGAAAGCCGCCAATCGCTTTTGAAGCGGCGTTTTTTGCAAGCCGGTTTCCATCATTCCGGCGATCTTACCCAGTTCCGTGTCCATGCCAATGGCGGTCACTGCCGCTTTTGCGGAACCGGCGTTTACAATGGTTCCCTTGAAAACCATATTGAGCTGGTCGCCCGGCGTCAGGTTGGGTTCCTGCAGTTGGTCGGCGGTCTTTTCTATAGAATGGCTTTCGCCTGTGAGCGAAGCCTCGTCGGTTTTAAGCGCGCTTACTTCGATCAATCGCGCATCCGCGGGCACGATATCGCCCGCTTCCAGCAAGATAATATCCCCCGGCGTCAATTCCTGCGCTTCAATCCTGACCGGATTGTTGTCGCGAATCGCCAACGCCTGCTGCGCAGCCATTTTTTGCAGCATCCTGATCGATTCTTCAGCGTTGTATTCCTGTGAATAGCCGATCCAGGCATTGCCGATGATGATGGCGAGTATAACAAGGGCATCGGTGGTTTCTCCCACAAAAAAGGAAACAATTGCCGCGACGACCAGGATCAGGATCATAATATCCATAAACTGCGACAGCAGGATAGACAGCCTTGTTCTTTGTTTCTTTTCCTGTAATATATTTTTCCCAAATCGTTTTTGCGCGGCCTGTGCGGCTTGCGCGCTTAAACCGGAATCAGATGAATGCAGCCGCTCTAATGTTTCGGTTACGCTTAGTTGATAATATGCTTCCATTCTCGGTTGATTGTCTCTTGTGGATGTTTACGCCGTTGGAGCTTTGCCATGATCGTTCGGTCGCCGGGCATTAGAAGGTTAAGCTGGATTTATCGAAGTTAACCAGGTTTATTGAGATTCATTCCGGGTTATTTGGATGGCTTTTGTTTTACCGGCGGCTGTTTGCTGCGAGGGCAAAGGCGGATAGGTATTTGTCTATGTATTCTTTCATCGATTTTGATTTATACTGCATGATGTACCGGGGGTGTTCCAGCGCGACTATTTTTTTGAAGAAGCCATGGCGCTCATTGAGGCGCAGGAGGATCTTTTCATTTTTGCCGCTTCCCAGGCAGAAGCAGATATCGGTTTGAACGCCAAAGGAGAGCTGCTGCCTGATGTTCCATATGATAAATTCATAAACGGCTTCTGTCAACTCCTTGCTGTCGTAAAAATTATAGTTGACTTCTTTGCCCAGCGCGTTCTTCCGGGTAAAGCCCAGGGGGCATAAGGAGTTGATATAAAAATTCCCGTAAAATTTTTCCGGTCCGCCGTAGGCTTCGATCATATCATATATAAAAACAGAAGAAGGCTCGTGCGCAAGCGGTCCGGGAAAGATCAGTCCGCATTTTTCAGCTAGCCTTTTAGGATCGGTGAATGGCACTCCCGTCAGTCCCGCTCCAAACCTTCCCGGATTGATGCCCAGGATGATATGGCGGGGGCGATGGTCGTGATAATATTTTGTATAGAAGGCCGATGAAATTTGCAAGCTGTCCTTGTTTTCCTTGAAAGGGTTCATTATGCTGATGCCGGGAGGCAGGGACCCTGTGTAATCGACAGCGCGGTTAAAGGCAATTATTTTTTGAGCAAATGTTTTCATACCCGAGAAAGTTAATGATTTTATCCGCTTCATGCATCATTATCGCACGGTCTCCGGGAGCAGATTAATACATATATTTATGCCGTATATTCTAAATTTTAACCATATCAACGATGAATATTTTTTTTCGATCTGCAAAAGCAATATCCGGGATCAGCCTGTTTTTACTTTTCAGCCTCGGTGGTTCCGGGCAGAAAGTAGCGCTGAGTCAGCCGAAGGGCTCCCTGGCGCTTCAAAAGATTGCGGGCGTTAAACCCAGGAATATTGTTTTTATTTTAACGGACGATCATCGCTTTGATGCCTTGGGGTTTCTCAACACCCAGACCTTTATAAAGACCCCGAACCTCGACCGCATGGCTTCGGAAGGGGCATATCTTCCCAATGCTTTTGCTACAACTTCTTTGTGTTCGCCCTCGAGAGCTTCCATTTTAACCGGCTTATATGCGCATAAGCATGGAGTGGTCGACAATAACAATCCTGTATCCAAGGAGTTAGTGTTTTATGCGCAATACCTTCAGCACGCAGGCTACCAGACAGCTATGATCGGTAAATGGCATATGGGCGGGGAGTACGACGATCCCCAGCGCGGGTTCGATTATTGGGTTTCGTTTAGAGGGCAGGGTTCTTATTTTCCTGTGGCAAACGGGTTGAATGTAAACGGTAAGCGCGTTGCGCAGAAAGGGTATATATCGGATGAACTGACAGATTATGCGATTGAGTTCCTCAACAATAGGAAAAAGGACAAACCCTTTATGCTTTACCTCTCTCATAAGGGAGTGCATGCCGGGTTTATTCCCGCCGAGCGCGATAAAGGAATGTCTAAGGGGCATCAGTTTGTGCCGCCGGCGAATATGAATCCCGGTATTCACAAGGATGCGCCCATATGGCTCGTGAATCAACGCAACTCCTGGCATGGCGTGGAATATCCTTATCACTCCAACCTGGATATAGGCGAATACTATAAGCAATACGCGGAAACCTTGCACGGCGTGGACGCTTCTGTAGGAAAAGTGATGGACTACCTCAAGACGCAGGGATTGCTGGAGTCGACCCTGATCATTTATATGGGCGATAATGGATTTCAATTTGGAGAGCATGGCCTGATCGACAAGCGCACGGCTTATGAAGCCTCTATGAGGGTGCCAATGCTGGCTTATTGTCCACAGTTGATAAAACCAGGGACGGTGGTTAACGAGGTGGTCGCCAACATCGATATTGCGCCAACTGTCCTGGCTGCTGCGGGCCTGGATCATCCTGCTTATATGGATGGAAGCAGTTTTCTTCCCCTGTTGGCAGGGAACGCCCAGCCCTGGCGCAAGGCGCTGCTGTATGAGTATTACTGGGAGCGTAATTATCCTCACACGCCCACTATTCATGCTCTAAGGGGAGATCGGTATAAATACATTCATTACCATGGGATATGGGATATTGATGAATTATACGATCTGCAGGAAGATCCGCTTGAGATCAACAATTTAATACGCAGCAAGGAACACCAGGCGATTGTTAAGGAAATGAACAAGGAATTGTTTAACCAGTTGAGCAGTACAGGCGGCATGTATATACCGCTGTATCCGGACAGGGGAGGTCAATCCAACCGCCGGAATGAATTTGGTTCTCCGGCGGCAGATTTTCCTTCTTATTTAAAAGACGAGCCAGGGGTTAACGAAACAAAATAGGGCGTTAACGGGATAAGCAGTTGGTCTAGTTTTCAAATAAATTCACTAATTGAGCCTGTATCTCTTTTTCTTTCTTGTTTTCTCCCCGGTATGCTTTGGCGATGCTCTTGCTGGTCTGCAGGATATTGTTGATCAGCGCGGGCGTAAAATAAGACTTGTTCAGCCGGTAAAAATTTTCAAACGACTGAATATAGTTGTCTGAATTTTCTTCTGTTTCGGCAAATTCAAAAGCAAAGTCGATCAGGTTCGCCTTATCCATACCGAATTCATCGGTAGAATCTTCCAGCGGCTTCCAGTTTTCCCGGATAAGCCGGAGCAGCGTCGCTTTCTCTGCTTCTTTTATATTCCCATCCGCCGCCGCTACCCAATAGAATAGCTTGCCTAGCTCAGGATATAGTTCTTCGTAAAACATCTTGTAACGGGTTTCTTTTATTCGGGCAGTTTGCTTTCTGTCCGCTTGCTGAGTATTTTGGTCTTTCTTTTGTCCAGTTGTTTTTCCAAAGCATCCACGGTCTGGGCGGTAGCTTCTTCAAAGGTCTTGCATTGCGCGCTTGCCCACAGATCATTTCCGGGAATGATCAAACGGATACCGCATACCTTGTTTTCTTTTGTATCGGAATTCTCTACATTGAGCGTTGCTTCAACATTGATGATCCTGTCGTAAAACTGAAAAAGTTTTCCCGCTTTCTCCTGTACAAAATCAAGTAACTCCTGTTTGGGCGTAAAGCCTACCGCTTCAATTTTAACCTTCATAACATACATATTTACTTTACAAATCTGATTGCTCTTTTCCGAACCTGCGGCCGGCCCTGGCGTTTTAGCGCCGGCTACAGGTTTATTTGAATCAAAGTACCGATTTTAATTCAATGAAATAGCTGATCATGATCAATGATGTAAATGATATTTGTTAAAGTTTGTTTTCTGCGGGAGCCATGCCGTCCCCGGTTATTTTTTCCGCGAGTCTTTAACGGGCGACAATAATATGGCATCAGCTATGACGGCTCCGTCGGCGTTTTTGTTGGTTATTTCCACATAAGCTTTTCTGCCCTTGGGAAACTTGAAAACGCCCAGCGAATGCCATACGCCGGAGGTCTGCCCCAGCACCAGTACTTCGGAACTCCTGATGATNNCTGAGCTTCGGGTAATAAGTATACAATTCATACTCGCCTTTCCGCGCAATTTCTGGCGTAAACCTGACGGCTTTAACGGCGCCGCCTGCAGTTGAATCGACCAGGAGCGATGGCCCAAAGCCATTCCGATTGTGGATCTTCCAATCCCCCGTAACGCTTACATTCGGTTTATCTTCGTTATCCACCACAATTTCAGGCGCGCGGCCATTTGCATAAGGATTGCTGGCCAGGGAGGCTTGTAGTTTCTTCACATCTACTTCATGAACAGATTTATTTTCATCGATCGCCATGCTGGCGGCAACGGCGGCAGACTGCGCCAAAACCATAAATACCGGTTCCATGCGGATGGAGCCGAAGGCGATATGGGTTGCAGATAAGCATACCGGCACATAAATGTTTTTGGCATCCGCGGCCTTTGGAATAATGGAACGGTAGGAGATGGGATAGGGAGGAAATCCGCCCACCTGCACGTCTCCTTCATTTTTTACCATGCCATTGTCCACGATCCTCTGCGTGTGATGAGAGTCCATGGTATAGGCGGCCATTCCTATCCCGTCGGACACTGTTTCTTTTCCCTGGCAATTGTGCTGGGTCATTACGTATTCGCCTACCATACGACGCGCTTCCCGGATATAAGGTTGAGGCGAAAAATGCCCGTTGTCGGGATATTCGTCTTTGGGATAGCCCCATTCCAGCATTTCGTTGCGGATCGCTGAAGGCACCCGCGGGTCGTTGCCCAGAAAATACAGCAGCCCCTTGGTGTATTCGATATGCCGTTTGATGATGGTTTCTCTCTGCGCGTAGGAACCTTCGGGGTAATCATAATTTTCTCCGATCATATCGGTTGAGAACGCGCCGTAATTGTTGATATCTGTTTTGCGGTTGGGCATCATGCTCCAGATAAACCCGTCCTTGACGCTTTTCCAGGGTTTGGCTTCCATGAGGCGAAGCAATAGCTCATAGCGACTGGGATCGTAATCATCCGGACGGGTAATCGCCACCCTGTTCGCTGCGCTATCGGTGAGGCATAGACGGAAATTATAGGCTTGTATTTTTTTATCTCCGGAGCCGTCGGGTTCAACAGGTTCGGCGCTGATGCCCCATAGGAGACCGCTCGAAGGATCCCCTTTTACTTTATAAGGGTCTACGCCGTTGGGAAACTGGTGATACTTGTTTTGCGCCATCTGAACCCCGTTCAGGGTTTCGTTATAGAGACTGTTGGCTTCTCTTCCCGTAGTGTACGACACGCCTGCCTGAGCCATCAGATCGCCCTCATAGCTGCAGTCAATGAACATTTTTGCAGCGATGGTCTTATTGGTAGCCGCCGAGGGAGACAACGCATTCTCAATGGTTATTGTGCGGATAACGCCGTCGGTCTTTGTAGCGGAAACGATGCGGTTATGCAGCAATATTTCGAGATTTGCTTCTTTAATATACTCTTCGAAAAGCTTTTTGGTTACCGAAGGTTCGAATATCCATTGCTCAAATTTTCCATAGTGGCGCCCTACCTTTCTATAAAAGTCCAGCGAAATGCCTGAGACCGCATATTTATTGCCGATATCGGTTTGGCCAAGCCCTCCCGAAGTGAGTCCGCCTATATGCCCGCTGGGCTCCACTACGATTACGCTTTTGCCATACATTTTGGCCGTATATGCCGCAATAATGCCTGCAGATGTTCCGCCATACACGCAGATATCCGCTTCTATTGTTTTTTTCTCCTGGGTATTTGCCGAGAGCCCGATGGTTAGCGCCAGGCAAATACATAATGCGGCCTTATAAGTCGCCATGCCTTTCATGTGATCTGTTTTGTTTGATGAATGGAATATTCGTTATTCCTGTAATATATGGCTAACGAAATTACTGTAAACATAATTGAATAATGTTATCTGAAAAAATGCCGGGGCTTCAATTATATCCGCGTGTTAGACCCGTTTTCCGGGAGCGGTTCCAGGGGCCGGTTACCGGAGACCTTTGGCGGAATGCCTAAACTTTGAAGATCGTTTCGGACAGGCTCCGGATGCCTTCCTCATACGAGGTAGGCTTTATGCCGAATGCTTTTTCAAATTTTTCCGATGAGAAGATATAGTCATACTGGTTCTGGTAATACATCTCGACTGCTTCTCCGATAGTTTTATTAAACAGGCCGATGCTGCTCAGCAGGAATTTATTTACGCGCATGTATCGGGGAGCGGTTTTAAATATCCTGGCGGCTATTTGCATGAGTTCTATTCCCGTTAGCGCGGGCGCGGTGGGAAGGTGCCATACCTGGTTGTCCGATTCGGGATTTTTGGCGAGGGCATATAATGCCCTGCCCGTATCCGGAACAAAGGTGAAGCTGTGCTTTGCATGAGGATTCCCCAACCACATGGCTTTTTGTTGTTTAGCATATTTTGACAGTACCATGGAATCCAGGACACTATTAGGTGTGCCCACTCCATAAAAATCGGCGGCTCTGGCAATGGAGGCGCGGATATTGCCCGACGAAGCTTCCTGCATTAATTGCTGAGCAATTCCGGCCCTGATCCGGCCTTTAACGCTGGAAGGATGATAGGGCGAGTCTTCGGTCATGGCGCCATTTACCCGGCCATACATGTATACGTTATCGAAAAAGATAATGCGGGCGCCGTGCGTTCTGCCCGCATGGATCAGGTTTTGCATGATCAGGGGCCATTCTTCCGCCCAAACCTTTCTGTCGTATCGAAGGCCGGCGCACATATAGATGACAGACGATCCCTGTGTTGCCTGCATGNNCCTCCGGCGCCTAATATTGTATGCATTGTTTTTTGTTTTATGACTGCAAGACAAACAGGAGTTTTGTTGCGAACCCCGGTAAAAGATAAGAAATTATCGGAAAATAGGTTTTTCTATATTCTGTTTACATTTATGTTCGCAAGGGTAATAAATATGGAATCATCTTAGACACGATTATACCATGTTATGCTTAGTTGGAGCGAAATGCTGATACGCCTATCTTTAGCTTCCTTATTTGGCGCGCTTATCGGCCTGGAGAGGGAAAGGAAGGACTGGACTGCCGGGATGCGCACGCACATGATGGTCTGCATGGGCTCTTCATTAATCATGATGGTTTCCGCGTACGGTTTTTCGGAAGCGTTGGGAACAGAACATGTAGCGCTTGATCCCTCAAGGATCGCGGCGCAGGTCATTAGCGGGATCGGGTTTATTGGCGCCGGGACGATCCTGTTTTTGAAACAGGGGATCATCCGGGGCCTGACAACAGCGTCGGGATTATGGACGGTCGCAGCGATCGGACTGGCAACGGGCGGCGGAATGTATTTTGCGGCAGGCGCGGCAACAGTCATCGCATTGACCATTCTTTGGGCATTGCAACCGCTGGAACGAATGTATTCCCGGAGGTTTAGGCACAGGACATTGAGGATCGTGACGGCGCTGAATATTGACAATACCCGGCTGCTTGATCATTTGTTGAAGAAAGACGGGCTGAAGGTCAAAACCTTTACATTTGAGAGGGGAGAGGATGAGTTTATTTTCCAATTGGAGTTTAACAGCATGGACCTATCAAAAATTGACGAGATCATCAATGAATTGAAAGACGATCCGGCGATCAGGGAGGTTTTTTGGAGCCGGTAAGATGGGTCCGGGATCTGTTATTTAAATAAAACTATTGCGCCTAATGAAGCAAGACCAGGGCATTTCTCTTCAGCGTGGGATTCATCGGTGGGATTTAATACTGCTGTTTATCAATAGCGTCATTGGCGCGGGCATTTTTGGGCTGCCTTCAAAGATATTTGCCCTGTCGGGCCTCTACAGCCTGCTGGCTTTTGTCGCCTGCGCGGTAGTGGTCATGGTCTTTGTACTGTGTTTTGCGGAAGTCAGTTCCCAGTTTGATAAGACCGGCGGACCTTATTTGTATACGCTGACGGCATTTGGACGGTTGCCTGCCTTTATTATGGGTTGGCTATTTATGCTTAGCCGTATTTTTAATTATGCCACTCTCATCAACCTGATGACGGAGTATCTTCCTTATTTCTCAGCTTCCCTGGGCAGTCCTGGCGTGAGGGTCATTTGTATTCTATTGCTTACCGCCCTTCTTTCTTATATCAATTATTTAGGAGTAAGAAATAGCGCCCGGATAAACAATATACTCACCGTCTCAAAGCTTTTACCGCTTACGGCATTTATCTTTATCGGCCTGTTTAATATCGAACCCTCGCTTTTTTCCGGGGGCAAGGCATTTGAGCTGCCTTCATTCACCGCTTCCGTGTTGTTTTTGATATTTGCTTTTGGCGGCTTTGAATCTATTCTCGTGAATTCCGGGGAAATAGAGCGGCCTCAGAAAAACATTCCGTTTGCGTTGATCGTCTCTACCGTGGTAATAGCCATCTATTATTGTCTTATCCAGCTGGTCTGTATTGGCTCCTTGCCGGGACTGGCAACATCAGATCGCCCGCTGGCCGAAGCTGCGGCGGGATTCATGGGCCCCTGGGGAGGCGGACTGATTGTCGCGGGCGCCCTTATTTCCATAACCGGCACCCTGAATGTGCTGCTGCTCAGCGGCTCCCGTATGCCGTATGCGCTAAGTCTCGAAAAGCAATTGCCGCCGGTATTTACAACCGTTCACCCAAAATACCTTACGCCAACCTGGTCGCTGATCGCGATGGGAGCGGCCATTGCCATTGTTTCCCTGCTATGGTCGTTTATTACCGCGCTCGCCGTGGCTTCTGTTATCAGGGTATTGGTCTATCTTATCGTCTGCGCTGCGCTGATAAAGCTTCGCAAGCAGAATGCCAATACTTCCGGGAAGGCTCATTTTAAGCTCCGTTACGGGCGGCCGCTGGCGCTGACCGGTATCGGGTTATCGTTTTGGTTGCTGAGCGCCACGAAGCAAAACGAAATTGTTTCAGTATCGGTTTGTATATTAGCCGGGCTGGTATTGTACTTCATCTTTGCCCGGCCAAAAGCCGGGGATAAGGGTTGATGGGTTTGTTGATAAAGAGCATGCCTGTTGTTTGATGACTGAACGAAGCGATTGGTGGGTGTTTTCGCGTTTCCTGAATCATAATATTTAAAGCTGGAAAACCTGGTAAGGACGTCAATATGTTCCCGGACATGCCCGGATCAGAGGGGCTGTTGAAATGAAGAGATGCTTTCCAGTATAGCGCAGGGCAGGTTTGGAAGCTGCCCTGCATATTCATGGAACCGAAAGCTTTTTTATTTTGGTCCTAATAATGTTTTCATTAGAAACAATATCTTTGCATCGCCTTAAAAAGGACAAAGAGGCAGCTGTTGACATTTACGGGATGTAGCGCAGCCCGGTAGCGCGCTTCGTTCGGGACGAAGAGGCCGCTGGTTCGAATCCAGTCATCCCGAC
>DEHV01000024.1 GCA_002352105.1 Chitinophagaceae bacterium UBA2791
CTCATCCTCACGCCCCATCGGCTATCGTTCACTTTACCGCCATGGCTGGCTTCGATCAGATGCCATACTTTATCCGCCCTGTCGGGAAAGTTCTTATACAACCAGTCATGAAACAGCAGCTTGATAGAGCCATTCAGCCGGATAAAGGTATAGGCCGAGAAACTGGCGCCAGCTTCTGAAGCCGCTTTGATGATGTTGTGCATTTCATGGTCGTTCAGCCCGGGTATCATCGGTCCCAGCATTACCCCCATCCGGATCCCCTTGTCGCTCAGTTCCCTTATCAATTTCAGCCGTTGTTTTGCCGTGGTCGTTCGGGGTTCCATTACTCTTCTCAGTTCCTCTGTCAGGGAGGTGATGGAAACAAGTATGGAAACCAGTCTCCTGTCGGCCATTTTTGTGAGGATATCCATATCGCGGAGCATGCCGGCGTTCTTGGTGATCATGCCCACGGGCTGGTTAAATTCGAGACATATTTCCAGCAACTGCCGGGTGATGCGGAAATGTTTTTCGGCGGGCTGGTAACAATCGGTATTACCGCTCAGCGCGATCGGCGTGCATTCCCATTTGGGATTCATCAGGAATTTCCGCAGTAGTTGGGGCGCGTTTTTTTTGACAATGATCTTTCTTTCGAAATCCAGCCCGGCGCTGTACCCAAAATATTCAAAGGAGTTGCGCGCGTAGCAATAGATACAGCCATGTTCGCATCCCTGGTAGGGGTTCATGCTATAATACATACTTACATCGGGGCTTTCTACCTTGTTCACTATCCCTTTGGCCGTCTCCACCAGGTATTGGGTAGCCGTATTGGGGTCGGTCCAGTCGTCGATCGATTCAATATGTTCCCTGACCATGGCAGTCTTAAGGAATTTATTGGGCGTATTAAACTGGGCTCCCCTTCCCTTCAAATATGCAGGCGGCGGCGGATCATCAGGCGTTTTTTTCTCGTCGTTCTCAATAGCATCATCTTCATACATGCTCGGTCATTTATTTATACAAACAATTCTCCCTGCCGGGTGGCCACGGGCATATTTTTAAGCTCCAGCCGGCTCAATACCTGGTAGGGGTTGGCGCCAAGCGGACGTTTCAGGAGCAGCATGCCGTCTGCTATAAATCTGCCGGTAAACGGAAGCGCCGCATATTCCAGCCAGGCTTTTTCATATTGCCAGGGCAGCAGTTTACGGGCGATGGTCAGGTGCGGCTCCTGGATAAAATGAGGATCAAAATCCTTATGCGCTTTCATCAGTCTTTGCGCGGTCTTCAGTTCTTTCACCAACTGTTGAACAGGCTGTTTGGTCGTGACATTAATATATATGGTATGAGAAGGGAAGCTTCCGAAATCCCGCAGTTCCACCTTAAAAGGAGGCAGCCCCATGGCGATATGCTGCAGCCGATGAAGCAGTTTTTCTTCCGCCATATTCCAGGTCACGAACCGGGCAAGGGTGATATGGGGGCGACCGGACAGCGTAAAAGACGACTGGTATTTTTCCTGGAAATCCTTTTTGATACGGGAGATCCGGTTGCGAAGCTCCTCGTGCGGGCTCAGTACCAGCAGGTATTCATTCAGGCGGTATCCGGGCATCTGGGGCGAGGGCGAATAGGAAATGGTTTGCATGGCTAAAAAATTTATAATAAGCTAAAATAATTAGTATAAATATACTAATNNGGATAAGAAAAACGGGATCATCATCCTGTTGATGCATTTGGGCGCGGGTAGCCGGGATTCTCAATTTTAGTTTAGGGATATTTAACGCTTCTTTCTTTTAATATCGTACAAATATATGTACATTTGAACGTACAAAATAAATATTATGCAAGCAGTATCCATAACTCAGTTAAGAAATAACATAAAAAAGTATTTAGACGATGTTTCTAAGTCTTCTGATGTTATTGTTGTATCAAGAGCTTCTGAAGAAGACGCTGTTGTAATCTTATCAATGAAAGAATACAATTCACTTAGCGAAACTGGTCATTTATTATCAACGGCAGCAAACAGGCAAAGGCTTCATGATTCGATAACTCAATTAAAAACCGGCAAGACCCGTAAATTTAAATTGTAAGACCGTAGCCTTATGCATTTCGAGCTTACTGAAAACGGCTGGGAAGATTTTCAATATTGGATAGAAACAGACAGTTCTATCGTTGTTAAGATTAAGGATCTCTTAAACGAAATTAAGAGGACTCCCTTTCAAGGGGTAGGAAAACCTGAGCCGCTCAGATACGATTTAAAAGGGTATTGGTCAAGACGAATTACAGGAGAACACAGGCTTGCCTATAAAGTAGAAGGCAAAAAAGGGGTAGATCAAAAATGTTATATTATTCAATGCTGCTTTCACTACGATTAATTAGGGCTGTACCAAAGTGGTAAGCCATATCATCCCTCCTTAAAGTCCGCCTAAGAAAATTTACAACTGGTTGAACAAGTAAAACAAGGGCGACTCTTCCAATACCGCCCGGGTTCCGGCTTTGCCGTTAGCCTTCCATTTCACCAGCCGTATAAACCCGTTTTCAATTTCAATGCCGGTCATATCGCCGTCGCTGAAGCAGCAGCAACCGGTGTTAAAATAGCTGGGCTTTGCCATGGTCTTGACGATCTTTTTGCCCTGGTATTCCAGTCTTCGTCTTTCAATCTCCTCTTCCAAAGCCAGGATCAGCGCGGTATTGTTCTCGGTCTTTGCTTTTTCCAGCTGTGTCGCGAGCCGGTCTATATGGTCCAGCGAAGCAAAGACCGGTTTGTGCGTATGTCCGGAAATAAACAGCAGGTCTTGCTGCCGGACGCTCCATTCGTACATCAGGATATTGTGTTTGTCCACCAGCTCAAAAGAATCAGCGATCGTATCCAACGATATTTCCAGGAAGCGTTGGATAGGGGTCCATATTGCNNCAGCAGGCCTTCATGGATAACGAGCTTGTCGCCAAAAAGCGGTTTCAGGTAAATATTCTGCTGGATCGCATAATTCCATTCCAGGTCGTGGTTGCCGAATACCCGGTAGTAGCGGCCGGATTGCAGGTATTTGGCTTCTTCCAGCAGGGGAAGGCGGTTTTTTTCGATGACGAGGCCGGGGGTATTTTCCCAGAGCTCTTCGCAATCGCCCAGATTGATCAGGGTAAAGCCCTGCGCGTAATAGTATTCCAGGGCCGCCATGTAGTTGTCGGCGGCATGGCGGAAATCGTCGGCGAGATCCCTGCCGCCCTTATGCTGGTCGGACAATATGATGAACTTGCCGGTAGCTATGTCGAAGGGGACCGGCGCCGGGTAGCCGCTTTTTTCCTGGCGGATATTCTCCAGGAGCTGTGACAAGGAAGCATTTATCTTTTCCGGATTGGGGGAAGACGAGAATTTTTGTGCGAGCCAGGTAACCGGGCGTTTCAGCAGTCGTTGCAATAGTTTCCTCATAATTTATTAACTAGGTGTTATGCCGTCCGGAATAGCAGCGGCCCTCTTCAAGTCGAACGGGCCGTCTGGCCGGGCATAAGACGTAAAATACTCCGCTACCCCGGAATTGTTGTTTGATGTTCTGCTGCCCGAATCGTAACTTTTGCATAGAAAAGATAATCATTCCGACATATAAATATATATTCGCTAATAATCTCAGATGGCTTTGTTCACTAATCTATTTATCTCCAGGCGCCGGTTGTTTCTGATTTCGGGGGTGGCGATGCTAGGTTTTATGCTTCTCATGCGCCTGCTTACGGAGCCCTTAACCCCTGGAGAGATCCTCAGTTTCGAGATGGCCAAGGAAACGGCTGTTGCCAGCCATTTGATGGCCGAGTGGAGCGCTGATCCCGGGGGGAAGATGGATAAGGCGGTTTTATCCGTTCTGCTGGATTTTGTTTTTATCATCTTTTACACCCTGTTTTTTTATTTGGGCGCCCGGTTTATGGGAGGACTTTCCGGGAATCCGGTAATGGAAAAGGCCGGCAGATTCTTTTCCTGGCTGGTCGTGGCCGCCAGCTTCTGCGATGTGATCGAGAACATCTGTATGCTGCGGATCTTGTCCGGCGAGGGCGAACCAATAAGTTGGGTGGTCCATCTGACCTATGATATGGCGATCATAAAGTTTTCCCTGCTGATGATAGCCGCTTTTTTCATGGTCATCGGGTTTTTGGTCTGGCTGGTAAAAAGCCCTGGCAGTGAATGATATAGGCCTGAAAACACTACGCTTCTTTGAAGTATTCAGCAGTAAAATCCCTTATATTTGCTTAAGCGCCCCTGGAGGCAATGGCGACGCCCCGGCGTCGGAAGCGGCGTCTTAAAATCTTGTAATAGCTTGTGGAAAACACATCCTGTCGATATATTATTCAAAGGGTATGAAAGGTATGCGTCAAAGTACTTTTTATGCCCTTTTTTGTGTAAAAAAAGGAAAGTGAGCAAGATTATTTAGTATTGAGCGTTAATCAGTTACAAAAAATCATGTGACTGAGGAGGCGAAGCTATGTTTGGAAATGCCGGCGGTTATCTGAGCGTTTTGTCGATCCTTACTTATTCATCTGTCAACAATATCTTATGCCAATACCTGCGGTAAAAATACCGTTATACCTTATTGCCCTGGTTGTTTTTTTGGGATCCTGCGCATCCTCAAAGGAGCTAACAGATAAGGCTATTTATTTCAAAAATATTTCGGACAGCGCTTTGCAACATGCTTCCGTGCAATACGAGCCGCTGATCCAGCGGGGAGATATTTTGTATATCGGGGTGATCACGCCCAATGAAAAAAGCGCGCAATTGTTTAACCAACCAAACTTTTATGCCGGGTCGGATAGAATACAGGGCGTTTCAACGGGTTCTTCAAGCGGTCCTACCCAGGGCTATCTTGTCAATGAAAAGGGGACGATCGTATTTCCCTATCTTGGCAGGATCAATGCTGCAGGAATAACCAAGGAAGCCTTATCCGATACCATCGGCAGGAAGCTTCAGCAATATATTGATTCGGCCATTGTCTCGGTGAGACTGTTAAACTATCGCGTTACGATCTTGGGCGAGGTTATGCGTCCCGGAACCTATTCCATTCCGAGCGAAAGGGTATCTGTCCTGGACGCTTTGGGATTGGCCGGGGATCTAACGGTATATGGCAAACGCGATAATATCAGGATCATCAGGAATACCGGCGATAACATGCAAACGGTAACCCTGGATCTCAATAAGGGAAACATCTTTGCTTCCCCCTATTTTTACCTGCAGCCGAATGATGTGGTGTATGTAGAAATGAACAACCGGAAAATACCCAATACGGATATGGCCGATCTGCGCAGGGTAAGCATGGCATTAAGCGTGATCTCTGCTTTGGGCGTCATTGTAGGTGTTATTAATGTTCTCAAATAGAACAGGCCAATATTATTTTATGGAACAAGACCAGCTTTA
>DEHV01000065.1 GCA_002352105.1 Chitinophagaceae bacterium UBA2791
TTCATCCCGCAGAACATTTATTTCCAACGCCGGCAAGGCTGCTCTTGCCGGTAGTTTGGGTATATTTGCCCTAAATGCTGATTTATCTATGACTGCAAAAAATATGTTTGTCCACCATGTATTTTTCTGGCTGAAGAACCCCGACAGCCAGGAAGACCTACAGAAGCTGATAGAGGGACTGAGAAAACTCACCAAGGTAAAGACATTAAAGATGTACCACCTGGGCAGGCCTGCGGACACCAACCGCGACGTAATTGATACCTCCTATTCAGTATCCTGGTTGAATATTTTCGATAGCAAGGAAGACGAGGAAAAATACCAGACCGACCCTCTTCATCTGAAGTTTATTGAAGAATGCAGCCCGCTTTGGAAAAAAGTGGTAGTGTATGATTCTATCGACGTATAATATCGCGCGTAAGTCTGCCTGTTTTTTATCCTTCAATAGAAGTATAAGGCATTGCCTGATCCCTGTTTTTGCCGCGCTGCTGTTCTGCTCCTGCAGTTCCCTGCGTCAATCTTCGGTTAGAGATGATGGTAAAATAGAGCTGGTGTTCATGCAGGTGAACGATGTGTACGAGATCGCCCCGGTATCCGGCGGCAAACACGGCGGCATGGCCAGGGTGGCCGCGGTCAAAAAGGAACTGCAAAGATCAAATCCCAATGTCTTCCTGGCAATGGCGGGGGATTTCTTGAGTCCATCGGTGTACAACAGCCTGCAGCATGAGGGAAAACGGATCCGCGGCAGGCAAATGATCGACGCGATGAATGCCGCGGAATTTGATCTCGCGGTGTTTGGCAATCATGAGTTTGATATCACGGAAGAAGAACTGCAAAGCAGGTTGAACGAGTCTTCTTTCAAATGGATCGCGTCGAATGCTTTTCATAAGTCGGGCGATTCCGTAAATGCATTTAAAAGGTTCAGGAACGGCCGGGTCGAGGAGCTGCCGGTTACGCTGATGATGACGGTATCGGATGCGGATGGCACCAGGGCAAAGATCGGGTTGATCAGCGCTACCATTACGTCTAATAACGCGGGCTATGTGAAATATGCCGACCCGGTAGAAACCGCTGTCTATCTTTATAATCAGATCAAGGATTCCTGCGACGCGGTGATCGCCATCACCCACCAGACCCTCCGTGAGGATATCCGCCTTGCAGAAGCGATACCAGGGCTGGTCCTGATCATGGGCGGCCATGAGCACGACGGTCGCTTTAATAAAACCGGCAATACCTTCATCACAAAAGCGCAGGCTAATGCGCGCTCGGCATATATCAGCCGGTTGCGCATCAATAAGGCCGATAAAACGGTGGAAGTCGTTCCTGAATTAAGGGAGCTGGATGAAAAAGTAAAAATGGATAGCGCGACTTCGCTCGTCGTAAACAAATGGATGGATATCGCCGATAAAAACTATTCGGCCCTGGGCTTTGATCCGAATGATATCATCTTTCCCGCAGGCGATTCCCTGGATGGCAGGGAAGCGGTTGTCCGGCGCGGCGCGACAAATTTTACTTCGCTGATCGTTAAAGCGATGGCTGAAGCCTGTCCCGGCGCGGATGTGGCGATCATGAATGCCGGGTCTATCCGCCTGGATGACGAGCTCCATCCTCCCATATCGCAATATGATATTTTAAGAAGCCTGCCTTTTGGAGGGTCTATTCGAGAGGTGGATATGAAGGGCGAGCTGTTAAAACAGGTATTGGAAACGGGCCTTAAAAACAGGACCAGGGGATCCTTTCTGCACCATTACCCTCAAAGGGATCATATCGAGCCGGCCGCAGTGTACCGCGTAGCGCTTACTGATTTTTTGTTGAAGGGACTGGAAACAAATCTCCAGTTTTTGAATAAGGACAACCCGGGCATTCTAAAGGTCTACGATGAAGCTACTTCTTCCGCCGACCCGCGTTCGGATATCCGGCTGGCCATTATCAGCTTCCTGAAAAAGAAGAAGCCTTTTTGATCATTGGCGTATTCCCAAAGCATGTTATTGGTCATTTGGGGCATGTTCCGCGCGCCCGGATCATTCATTGGTCAAAAAGCGTGCTTTGCCTCTTTAAATTTCATCCCGCCTGCGCAATAGCCCTGATCGACCTGGTGGCTGCCCGCCTTATCTTTTATGTTTTTTAATATGCATTGTGCTAATTTTGTAGACTGAATTTAATATTATGAGTGAAGTGTTACCCTCTTCAGCTCCGGCATTGACAGCGAAAGACTTTGCCACAGACCAGGAGGTCAGGTGGTGCCCGGGCTGCGGAGACTATTCTATATTGGCCCAGGTGCAAAAAATAATGCCGGGAATTGGCGTTCCCCGGGAAAATATTGTGATCATCTCGGGTATTGGCTGTAGCAGCCGGTTTCCTTATTATATGAATACCTACGGAATGCATTCTATCCATGGCAGGGCCACGGCTATTGCTTCCGGCCTCAAGGCTACGCGCCCCGACCTCAGCGTTTGGATCGTTTCGGGAGATGGAGACGGACTTAGTATTGGCGGCAATCATACCATACATATCCTTCGCAGGAATTTCGACGTAAATATCCTGTTGTTTAACAACCAGATATATGGTCTTACCAAGGGACAGTATTCCCCCACTTCCGAGGCCAATAAAATAACCAAATCGACGCCTTTCGGCAGCCTGGATCATCCCTTCAACCCGCTGGCGCTGGCCATGGGCGCCGACGCTACTTTTATCGCGAGAAGCATGGACAGGGATCCCAAACATCTTCAGCAATGCTTGCAGCGGACGCACCAGCATAAGGGCGCTTCTTTCCTGGAAATATACCAGAACTGTAACATCTTCAATGACGGCGCCTTCGAGGTCTTCACCGAAAAATCAACCAAACCGGAGGAAGTCCTGTTCCTGGAGCAGGGGCAGCCCCTATTGTTCGGGGCCGCCCGCAACAAGGGCATCAAGCTGGATGGCTTTAAACCCGTGGTCGTGGAATTGGGAGATGGCGTATCGGCTGATGATCTCTGGATCCATGACGAAAAAGATTTTTACAAAGCCCAGATCCTGGTGCGGATGTTCGACGATCCCCAGGCCCCGGGTCGCCTGCCAAGGCCTTTTGGGGTGTTTTATGAAACCGAAAGGCCCACCTACGAAGAATTGCTTAACCTGCAGATTGAAGAAGTGATCAGCAGTAAGGGCAAGGGCGATCTGGATAAGGTGTTAAGGGGCAAGGAAACCTGGACCATCTACTAATACGCTCCTCAGGCGGCCCCTGTCCCGGGCGATTGACCAGGATCTGCTAAAAAAAATGCCAGCGATAAAAATCGCCGGCCTGTGCTTACCTCTGAAACCACAAAAAGAAAGAGGGTTGTATACTGTACAATTAGTTTAGGTCGCGGAATCTATATTGTATTCATTTATATGCGTTTATACTATGCTTTATAAGGGCTCCGGATCTATGGGCATCCTATATGCTTGCTACTCAATGACTTTTCAAGAGGGGTGCGGAATTACCGTCTTATCAGGACGATCAGAGATCTGGTCTAAAAATGGAAATGGAAATTATCGGGATAGTCGGACAAAAGCTATTCAAGAAGATTGGATAGTTATTATCGGTTATACGCGGCTGTAGTAAAAAACCTGCATATCTAAGCGTAAATTTAACCACAGTTTTTTTAAAACCAAAACATTTTTAAAGAGAATTTTAAGTCTTGGGCTATTTTGAATATTTCAGCTCTTTTTCGGCTTCCTGAAATACTTTCTCCTTTTTGTACTCGTACCACCATTGAGGGGCGGTTTTCTTCATGAGCGTATCAATATTGCGCATGCCTACCAGGTTCCAGAGGCCCTTGGCGACGCCTGAAATATTTCGCTGTACGGCCCTCAGGCTCATAGCAAAGCCGCTGTCGAGGTATTCCATATGGTGCCAGTATCCCGCGGGCATAAACAGGGTCTCGCCATGTTCGAGGGTGGTTTCGTACCCCCTGGCCAGCTTAAGCGCAGGAAACTGGCCGTAGTCGGGCTTGCCATTGTTAACGTGGTAATTACTGAAATCCGCCAGGCTTAGCACCTCAAATGGCTTGCGGTATAGTTTGTGTTGTTCCGAATAAGGGAATAGCAGTATTTTTTTCCTTCCTATGAACTGCGTGTGCAGGATATGCGACATATCAATATCAAAATGCATATGGGTAATGCTGGTGGCGCCGCCGATAAACAGCATAGGCGCTCTTTTTACAAAACCCTTCATCAGGTTCTCGGGCCAGGTAAAATCGTTCTGCAGCTGTGGAGCATGATTAAAAATATTAAAAAGAAAGATCCTCCATTCGGCAGGTCCTTTTTTTACCATATCGATATAGTCGCCAAAGCGTATATAATCATCGGCCTTATTTATCGGGGTATAGGCGTCGCTTTTGGTATTGTTATAAATTCCGACCTTTTTGTCTCCCACCACTTCCTTGAAGTAGTCCCAGGTCCATTTATGATAAGCGTTCCATTGTTTGGCGAGATCCTTTATGACCAGCGGTTTGCCGGGCTTATAATAGTTTTCCTTAAAATCCGAATCGCTGATAATTCCTGTCTTTTCAATGGGCTCGAGGCGCATTCTTGAGAATTTTGTACGAAGTTAATATTTCATGGTATATTATATGGTATATTAATAAGGGCGGCATTCCTGCCCTCTTATTTTTACATTCCTTTAATATTTATGTTATGTATGTACGTCTCAATCCACAAAATCCTCAGAGCAGAAGCATCGCAAAAATTGTGAGTACGCTGGCGAATGGCGGGGTGATCATCTATCCGACGGATACCATTTACGGGCTGGGCTGCGATATCCATCAACCCAAAGCAATAGAAAAGATCTGCCGCATCAAGAATATCGATCCCCGTAAATCGCATCTTTCTTTTATATGTTACGATCTCAGCGATATGAGTAAATACATGAAAACCATTTCAACGCCCACCTACCGCCTGCTCAAGACCCATCTTCCCGGGCCCTACACGTTCATATTACATGCAAGCAAGGAGACGCCGAAACTATTAAAGAGTAAGCGGGATACCGTCGGCATACGCATACCCGATAATATTATTGCCAGGGAGATCGTGAAAGAGCTGGGACGGCCGATCTTAAGCGCCTCGCTGCCCGGGGAGATGGTCGAAGAATATACCGACCCGGAAATTATTTATGAAAAATTCAGCAATATGACAGATATTGTCATAGACGGGGGGATAGGCGGCATGACGCCGTCTACGGTAATAGACTGCACCGGCGATGTTCCTGTATTGGTTCGCGAGGGCGCAGGCAAATGGGAGTATGAAAACGGGTAAGCCCCGGTCCTGATCTTTCATAAATCAATTAAACATATGCGTTCCGACCTTTCATACCGGGATTGTTTCCCTGATGGCTTCACCCTGGAAACGCCCCGCGTATTATTAAGATTATTAAAGGAAGAGGACTTCGACGCCTTCCTGCCTCTTACCCGGTCGAAAGATACCTGGAAACATTTTCCCCAGGATCTTTACGACGAACAGGAACTGCGTAAATGGGTACGCGCGGCGCTCAGCGAAAGGGCGGCCAGCTTGCGCGTACCCTTTACCGTTATTGATAAGGATACCGGCGAGATCTGCGGAAGCACCAGCTATGGCAATATATCGTTATACGATCAACGCCTGGAAATAGGTTGGAGCTGGCTGGGCCCGGACTTTACCGGAACAGGGGTGAACCGCAACGCCAAATTTGCCCTGCTGAGCTATGCTTTTGAGGTAATGAAGATGGAGCGCGTGGAAGTGAAAACAGATATTCTCAACGAGAGGGCTAAGGCGGCCCTGATCAAGGTNNAATGAGTGGCCGGAGCGGAAACAAGCTTTTTTCGGCGAAATGATCTAACCGGTCTGGCAGCGTTCGGGGCGATGATATAAAACCCAACCCGGGTTTTACGGCAAATAGCTTACCCGCCTTCTATTTGAAGAGATAGCTGAGGCGAAGCGCACTGAAAAGTTTTTCGGTGATAAGGAGAAAGGCCGTGCTGCGCTATGGCCATGCGGTGTTCGGCTGTTCCGTATCCCTTATTTGTATTCCATTTATAATAAGGGAATTGAATATGAAGATCTTTCATGTATGCATCCCGGTAGGTCTTGGCCAATATGCTGGCGGCGGCTATCGACGCATACTGCGCGTCTCCTCCCACGATACATCGATGGGGCGTTCTTTTATAGGGAACGAACCGGTTGCCGTCGATCAGCAGCAGCCCCGGCCTTTTCTTTAATTGATCCAACGCCAGGTGCATCGCTTTAAAAGAAGCTTTGAGGATATTGATCCTGTCGATCTCTTCATGGTCCACCTGGGCAACGGCGTACGACAGGGCATGCGTTTCTATATACAGGCGCAGCTCATCCCGGGTATGTTCCGGCACCTGCTTGGAGTCGTTGAGGAGCGGATGAAANNTCGCAACCCGCTTCTACTCTGCTCTCCTGGTATTTTGCTAAAAGCAATTGAAAATGTTTTTTCAAAAATAAGGTTCTTTTAAAAACAACAGTTGCCGGTCGTACCTTTGTTATCAACATGAACAAACTCGCTCGCTCCTCAAACCCCGTTGCTGTCTGGATCTTTATTGGCGTGGCCATGTTGCTGATACAGGTAATGCTGGGAGGCATCACGCGTTTAACGGGTTCCGGGTTATCTATTACCGAATGGAATATCATTACCGGAACCCTGCCTCCGCTTCATGAACGCCAGTGGATGGAAGAGTTTGATAAGTATAAACAGACGCCGCAGTTCCAGTTGCTGAATGTAGACTTCACCCTGTCGGATTTTAAATTTATTTTTTTCTGGGAATGGCTGCATCGTTTCTGGGCCAGGCTGATCGGCGTTGCCTTCGTGGCGGGGTTTGTCTACCTCGTGTCGCGCGGGAAGTTAAAAAAGGAAATGCATTATCCATTGCTTATCCTTTTNNTATGCTTTTTGGTTCCTCTTGCAGTTGGTCGTTCCGCAGCCTCAGCGGATGGATTCGCCCCGGCTGAGAAGGTTTTCCTGGGCAATACTGGCGTTGCTGGCAGTTCAGCTGATCTTCGGCGCGTTGATGGCGGGCCACAAGGCGGCTACGGCGGCGGCGACCTGGCCTGATATTAACGGAGCCCTTGTTCCCGGCGGGCTGTTCCGCGAAACGCCCCTGCTGCTTAATTTGATAGACAATAAGATCACCATCCATTTCATACATCGCACGCTGGCTTATGTTCTCTTGCTGCTGATCGGGTTCTTCACCTGGAAATTGTACCGGGTCCCGGTCACCCCGCTTATTTCCCGGGTAAGGCTTATCCCGCTGCTGCTGGTTGTTGTGCAGGCGCTGCTGGGCATCTATTCCGTTCTTGTCAGCCCGCGCATTATTCCCAA
>DEHV01000071.1 GCA_002352105.1 Chitinophagaceae bacterium UBA2791
GCAAGGGCGTTGGGTCTTTCATCCGCGAGGATCATCGTCCGCCATATTCTCCCCAATGTAATGGGACCGGTGATCGTAGTGGCCGCTTCAAATTTTGCTTCTGCCATTGTGATCGAAGCGGGGTTGAGCTTCCTGGGAATAGGCGTACAGCCTCCGCAACCGAGCTGGGGACTGATGATCAAGGAGAACTACAATCTTATCATCACCAATAATTCGATGCCGGCTCTTGCGCCGGGATTCGCCATCATGTTACTGGTGCTTGCTTTTAACCTGCTGGGTAACGGGCTCAGAGACGCCTTGCAGGTAAGGGAATAAGAACCAAAGATTGACGTTCAGGTTCGCGCTGCTAACGGAGAGCCGCGGATTAGCATCGGGTCCGTGCTTTAAGGAACTACGGAGTAAACACCTCCACATTCCTGGAGAAGCTTTCTTCGAGGGAGATAATGGTTTCGGTACGCTCAATGCCTTTAATTTTCTGTAGCTCGTCGTGCAGCACAAATCGAAGCTGGGCAATGTCCTTGCAAACGATTTCCGCAAACATGCTGTAGTTGCCCGTGGTATAGTTTAGCCGCGTGATCTGCGGGATCTTGCTCAGTTCGCGCGCTACCGAATCATACAATGAACTTTTTTCCAGGTAAATGCCCACAAAAGCAATCACATCATATCCCAGCTGCTTGATATCGACNNTTTTTTCCCAAGGTCAGCATAGGATATTTCGGCATTTGCCATCATTTCCTGGAGGATCTGAAGATCCAGTTTATCGAGATTCAATTTAGCGGCCATTTTACTATAGCGTTTTAAATATTATCAATTATATAGTGAATTTACTTAAATAAAATCTAAATATTTAAAATAACAATTAAAAAATAATCAACAAATATGCTTTTTCATTAGTTTTGCTACGGTTTAGTTCTTTTCATGCGGTCGGAACTTTGATGAAGCCGGGTTACGGTAAAACATTCCCGGTTTCAAAGAAGGACAGATCCAAAGGTTTAAAATTCAAGAAAGCGCTAAAACTAATCGATTTCCGCTTCATACTGTAGGGTGATGGAATTTTGGCAGACATACCCTCTTGTCTCGGGGGCGAGGATCACGGGATAAACGTAGCATAATGCCGTTCTGAGCAATCGGAGCGACTGGGGTTGACCACCACAAACATTGTACTATAGCTAACCGCCTCGTGGAGGTTCGAGTCCTCCCTCTACAGCATCTCTCTCTTAGTAATTATAAGACAGCCCGTAAACTTTGGTTTATGGGCTGTTTTTGTTTGGGGATATCTGAAAACGATCAAAAAATTAAATTCAGTCTGAGCCGGTCAAGCAGGTGTACGTCTCGTTGATGGTATTGGGAATAAACTCTTACAGCCGATTTTCGGCCATAAAGCCGCGCGCCATGGACCATTCCGCTCCCAAAACTCACAACGCTGCAAAATGATTTATATTCATCTCAAAATATCATTATGACTGCCGTATCAACGCTTGAATTAATCACCCATACGCCCCTGCTTCATTTGGATAAGCTGAGCGGAACAGGGAATGGAAAAATATATGGCAAACTGGAATACCTGCAACCCGGAGGCAGCGTAAAGGACAGGGCTGCGCTGCAGATCATCAAGGACGCGTACCGGTCAGGCAGGTTAAGCAAGGGACAGACCGTGGTAGAAATGACCAGCGGTAATATGGGCGCCGGACTGGCCCTGGTTTGCCGGCAATTCGGCAACCCGTTTATCGCGGTGATGTCTAAGGGCAATAGCCCGGAACGGCTTAAAATATTAAATGCCTTTGGCGCAGAGATCGTCTTAACGGAACAGATAGACGGCGGCCCCGGAATGGTTACCGGCAAAGACATTGAACAGGCATCCCGGATCGCGCGGGAACTGGCTGAGGAAAAAAAAGCATTTTATGTGGATCAGTTCAACAATCCCTCGGGAATTGCGGCTCATTTTGAAACGACCGGTCCCGAGATATGGAACGACCTGAACAATATTGACGCATTCATTGCCGCGATCGGCACTGGCGGGACTTTCACCGGTACAGCCAAATATCTAAAATCAAAAAACAGGAATATTATCTGCATTGCAGTGGAACCGCAAAACGCCGCCATTTTAAAAACAGGCAGGGTCATCGACCCCCGGCATATCATCCAGGGCACCAGCTATGGCATCGTTCCTCCGCATTGGGATAGTAGCCTCGCAGATGATATTATCACCGTCGACGACCAGGAAGTGGAACGGGTGACAAAACTACTTTCGCATGAACAGGGGCTTTATGTAGGATATTCTTCAGGAGCCAATGTCGCTGCAGCTATACAATATCTCAAAGGGAGCAAGGATGCGATCAATATAGCAACCATTCTTTGCGATACCGGTTATAAATACACGGATCTGTAACTTTTTGTCGCAGAATACCACGCTGATCGCATGTATACGATTTCGCGCCAAGAAAAATAGCAACCCGAAACAATGTGACCTGATCGCAACTCTCATCCTTCGCCCGGTCCAAGAACGTACAATACTTCAGAGCCGCAGGATCCTCCTGCATATACCCTTCTTCGGCGCATCAGCCCAACACAAAATCATCGGTTTTCGGGATCTCGTCAAATACTTTTTTCACGATCGGCGGAATGGGAGAGACCAGTTTGCGCAATGCCGTATCGATCCAGGCCCCATCAACCGTTATTACAGCCATCAGCTTATTATCGGCAGATAGAAACTCATGTCGTATCGACCATCGCGAGCCGTCGGGTTTTAACCTGGACACCTTAGCATTTATCGTGACGGTATCCGACAAGCGGATCTCCCTTCTGAACAGGCATTCCTCCCGGAACAGGACAGGCCCCAGTTTCAGGTCTTTCATCAACTGCAGGGTCAGGCCCAGCTCCTCCAATATTTCGACCCTTAGTTCCGCGCCAAAATCGTAGTACACGCTATGGCGCAGATGAAAATTAGGATCCAGGTCGGCCCAACGAAGGGAAATCTTTTTACTGAATGTCGGCATACAAGGAATTTATCTTCAAAACTACGTTAGTATACTGTGTTTTCGGAACGATCAAAACCTGAAACAGCTGAGAACGGCGCAGACGAAAATCATTTTCCGTCAGGTATTCGATTAAAAAGCTGGATCAAAAAGCTAATACAGCTTCTTCGCGACAACTGGCTTAGCATACCGGCATCTGACCAATCACTACAAAGTAAAAGCGCTGACCGCAGCCGGCCTTTTTCCTTTTTCGATCAACATCTAATCAATCGATATAAAGTAAAAGCCCCCGTAAAAACGGAGGCCGATACTTACTAACCCATAGTCTGTCCGTCCATATTTTGATCTGCTGAAATATCTTGTACGCCCCTATATCAGGCTTCCTGCAATTCTTTTAGTTTTTCCCTGATCTTGGTCTCGATCTCGCCGGCAAGCGCAGGATTATCGGCCATTAGTTGTTTAACGGTCTCGCGCCCCTGCCCCAACTTATCGCCATTATAACTGAACCAGCTTCCGCTTTTCTGAATGATATTTAATTCTACGCCCATATCAATGATCTCGCCGGTTTTAGAAATGCCTTCGCCAAAAACAATATCAAACTCGGCGTTCCGGAAGGGAGGAGCTACCTTATTTTTAACCACTTTTACCTTAACCCTGTTGCCTACCGCTTCATCGCCATCCTTGATCTGCGCCATGCGCCGGATATCTAACCTCACAGAAGCGTAGAATTTCAAAGCATTACCGCCTGTGGTCGTTTCGGGATTGCCGAACATAACGCCGATCTTTTCCCTCAACTGGTTGATGAAAATACAGATGGTATTCGTCTTGTTAATGGTGCCCGTAAGCTTTCTCAGCGCCTGCGACATCAATCTTGCCTGCAACCCCATTTTACTGTCGCCCATCTCTCCCTCCAGCTCTCCTTTCGGTACCAGGGCCGCCACGGAATCAATGACCACGACATCCAAAGCCCCGGAAAGTATCAGCCGGTCCGCTATTTCCAGGGCCTGCTCGCCATAATCAGGCTGCGAGATCAGCAGGTTATCTACATCTACTCCCAGCTTTTTGGCATAGGCGCTGTCAAATGCATGCTCCGCATCCACAATGGCGCACATGCCGCCTTTTTTCTGCGCCTCCGCAATTACATGAATCGCTATGGTTGTTTTACCAGAAGATTCAGGTCCATATATCTCAATGATCCTGCCCTTGGGCAATCCTCCTACCCCCAATGCAGTGTCCAGCCCGATAGAGCCTGTGGATACCACTTCCAGCGCATCCTGCGATCGCTCATTCATCATCATTACGCTCCCTTTCCCAAAATCCTTGTCGATTTTGTCCATTGTTAGTTTCAGGGCTTTTAGTTTTTCGGCGTTTGACATATAAAAGATTTAATGATCCGTTTCAGGAATTTGTTTGTTCAAATTTATTACTTGGCAAATGTAATGGAAATTATCTTATTAACACTAATTTTTTTAGCAGAAAAAACTAATTGTTTTAGATGTTTTTCTGAGCGCAGGCTGGTTAAATAAACAAGGAAAGATGGGGATTAGTTCAGCCATGCCGCCAGCAACTGGCAAAATATCCCTATGAACAGGCCGCTATAGACCTCAAAAGGGCGATGGTCCGATACCAGCAAACGCGCCGTGCATATCGCACCGGCTACCAGCCAGGCAATGGCAATATACTGACCACTGGCGCCGACAGAGCCCATCGCGGCCAAAAATATAAAGCAGGCCATTCCGCCCGCGCCCAGCGCATGCAGGCTGATCTTATAATAGATATTCGCGAGCCATGCCGCAATAATGGTAATGAAACAACCGAGCAGAAACTGCCGGAACAGCCCGGGGATCTCCGTAAAATTCCGCAAGACAAACCAACCCCAGAAATAGAAGACCATCGTGGCCGCCAGGGGAATGATCCGCTCCTTCTGCGTATTCAGAAAAATATTACTGATGAATTTCAGCCTCCAGCACAAAAATACCGTGATCAGCGGCAAAAAACACAGGTTCACGAACACGGTGGCGGTCAGGTTGATCTTTGCCCGCAAAGAGTAGCCCGCAAAGAGGAGGGGGTGAACAAACAACAGGAAACAGGCTACATAAACAGGAAGCAATACAGGATGGAAAACATAGGATATCAAATGAGCGCCGGCGCTAACCGCGACAGGCTGGGACGGAATTGCCCGCTCTTCTGCCTCCGCATTTCCCGTTATTGTTCTTTCCGTCATACAATAGGATTGATATAAGTCTCGCAGCCCCCGGCATGCGCGGCGCGGCCGACCTGAATATGCGCGGCCGCATCCTTTTACAATTCTTTCCGCAGCCTGGCTACCGGTATATTCAATTGTTCGCGGTATTTGGCCACCGTTCTGCGGGCAATATTATACCCTTTTTCCTGCAAAAGCTCGGTAAGTTTTTCATCGCTTAACGGTTTCTTCTTGCTCTCTCCCTCAATAAAATTGCTGAGTATTTTTTTCACTTCCCGGGTAGATACCTCTTCGCCGCTTTCCGTGCTCAGGGATTCGCTGAAAAAGAACTTTAACCGGTAGGTGCCAAACTCCGTTTGTACAAATTTACTGTTGGCCACCCGGCTTACCGTCGAAATATCGAGATTGGTGCGCTCCGCAATATCTTTAAGGATCATCGGCTTTAGCCGGGTTTCATCGCCCGTAAGAAAAAACTCCAGCTGGTATTCCATAATGGTTTCCATTACGCTGGTGAGCGTGTGTTGCCGTTGCTTGATGGCGTCGATAAACCATTTCGCGGCGTCGATCTTCTGCTTAATGAACAAGACCGCTTCCTTCTGCCGCTTGTCTTTTTTGCTGCCCTTATCATATTCCCTAAGCATGTCGCGATAACCTTCGCTGATCCTGAGATCGGGCGCATTCTTTGAATTGAGCGTCAGCTCCAGTTTGCCCGCATTGTTAAAAATGAAAAAATCCGGAACCACATAACTTTCGGCCTTGTTAATGTCAATGTGATTGCCGCCGGGCTTGGGGTTGAGCTTGATGATCTGGTTGATCGCCTCTTTCAGCTGCTCGTCGGTCAGATTAAGCCCGCGCTGTATCTTATCATAATGTTTCTTGGTAAACTCATCGAAATAAAGCGAGAGTATATCGATCGCCGTTTCTATTTCTACCCGGTCGCCCCTTTGCCTTTGTAATTGCAACAGCAGGCATTCCTGCAGGTTGCGGGCCCCGATGCCGGGTGGGTCGAATTGCTGGATCATGCCGATAATAGCTTCCACTTCGGCCTCATTGCTCTCCATATTCTGCCGGAAAGCAAGATCATCCACAATGGCCGCCGTTTCCCTGCGCAAATACCCGTCGTCGTCAATGCTTCCGACGATCTGCTCCGCCAGTTTATGCTCATGCTCGCTGAGCTTGAGCATTCCCAGTTGCTCCTGCAAATGTTCATGGAATGATTTCTGTATGCTGTAGGGAACTACTTTNNACATAATCGCTGATATCAATATTCTCATATTCATCTTCGCTGCCATCCATCTCAAAATCCTCTTCCTCTGAAGAGTCGAACTCATCGATCGGCTCGTCAAACTGATCCTCATGGCTATCCTCTGTTTGCTCCAATGCAGGATTCTCTTCCAATTCTTCTCTTATCCGCTCCTCCAGATTGGCCGTAGGAACCTGCAGCAATTTCATCAGTTGAATTTGCTGAGGCGACAATTTCTGTAGCAGCTTTTGCTGTAAACTCTGACTTAAAGCCATAATTTGAAAAAGGGGTTAACACGGCAAATCTTTAATTTTAAAAAATCCGCCCTTTCCACAAAAATCAGGCCGTAAATTTACGATAAAAAAAACAGGCTGAGCCCCAACGATTTTGTGAAATTATTGTTGTCTTTTTTGCCTTCCCGGGACAGTTTTTTTGTCCTGGCGGGATAAGAATCGAAAGAGCTTTGTCTGACAAGCCCTCATCGGCTGGCCCCAAGCATCCAAAACCTAAGGGATACCTGCTCAACGGGCATCCGTAACTTTCCGGATAGCGGCCGTAAGCTGTTCGCCTTTTTCCTTTAGCTGCGCTTCTGTGGCCGACAGGCTAATGGCGGTGGATATGCACCGGCTCATGATGGCATCGCTGGAAGAAAAATCTTTATTGGCATGATGGATGACTTCCTTCTTCAGATCCGGATGCAGGGCATTCAAGGTGGCGGATTGCTTAAGATGGTCCCATTTTCTTATATAATGCCAGTTATTGACATACCAATAGAAATTACCGGCAATCTGATTCTTCGATTTTAACTCCCGCACTACCTCCTGCGCGATTTCTTCAGAGGGAAGGAACCAGCTTAAAAAACTGCAGCTATCGCCTTCGGGATCATGTATTGTCCTGAAGCTGATCCCCGGGGCCTCGCGCAGCGCTTCTTTCAAAATGGCATGGTTACGACGCTGGATGGACAGGAACTGACTGAGCTT